>NZ_JBFBAS010000041.1:0-50272 GCF_040682335.1 Streptomyces sp. NPDC051219 | reverse complement strand
GCGGATCCGCGACGCCGACGCCGAGCGGACCGGACTGCGCCGCTCCGTACTGGCGGAGGCAGCCGTCGCGGTGGTGCTGCTGGCCGTGACATCGGGGTGTTCGCTCTTCCGACCGGCGCCGCCGACCGGATCAGAGCCCGGCGAGCACCGCGAACGGGTCGGCCGCACCACCGTTGCGGACCGCGGCGATCCTGCGGCGCAGGGTGAACGCGGCCCCCGGGTCGAGCGTGACCCGGCGCTGGCTCATCACCCAGATTCCGCAGGCGTACGCGGTAAAGCCGGGCTCGTCGTAGAGCAGGCCGTACGTCTGCCCGTCCGAACCGGTCATGCCGATCCACGGCGCCGTGGGCGTGAAGTCGGCCGGCTCCGAGGCGGTCACGGTGCCGTGGCCGGCGACGCCGCTGCGCTGGCCGGCGCCGTCGTGGTCCAGCACGTCGCCCACCCAGAAGGTGCGAGCCTCGGTACCGCGGTTGGTGAAGGTGCTCTCGGCGGTGACCCAGGGGTCGTCCTGGCGGACCGAATAGGTGGTGACCACCTCGAGGTCCGGAACCTGGGTGCTCATCCCGGTGCTCCGGGCCGAGGCGGCCGGGCCCTCGGCGGAGAGCACCTCCAGGGCGGTGGAGCGTACGGTCAGCTGCTGCCAGGCGTTGGAGCCGCGGGGCTGCGCCGCCGAGGCGTAGGGCAGGTTCATCCAGTCCAGCTGGTCCAGATGACCGATGGCCGCGAGGTCCAGCGGCTTGCCGAGGGTCACTCCGGGCAGCTGCGGGTCCTGGGAGCCGGCCGAGACGGACAGCGCCAGCAGGTTGTTGGACAGCACCACGTCCGAGGCCGTCGCCTGGGACTGCGGGCCGGGCACCGAGCGGCCGGTGCCCGCCCGGACCGTGGCGCGCACCAGAGCCACGTCACCCCGGGTCTGGACGCCCTGGCGCACGGTCGCCTTGGCCGTCACCGGTTCGTAGCCGACGCCGTTGACGGCGACCGTGTACTCGCCGGGCGGCGCGAAGGCGAGGTACTCGCCGGTCGCGTCGGTGGTGCTGGTGGCGAAGCGGGTGCCGTCCGCCGCCGTGACCGTGACCTGGACGTTGGTCAGCGGGGCGCCGGTGACCCGGTCGGTGATGCGGCCGACGAGTCCGTCGCCGGCGTCGATCCGCTTCGCGCCGGGTATGCCGTCCCGCACCTCGAAGGCGGCGAGGGTGAAGGCGGGCGAGCCCGCCTCGCCGCCCTTGAGGACGATCCGCAGGTCTGCGCGCCACCGCTCGGGGGTCACTTCGCACATCACATAGCCGCGGTAGCTGCCGTTGTAGAACTTCACATGCGGGTTGGCGACCAGGCCCGCCCGGACGTCCGCGTCCCAGCCCGCGCCGGAGGAGATCGATGTTCCGACGAACTCGGTCGCGACGACCGGGGAGTTCGAGTCGTCGAAGTCGGTCTTGAGGTCGTTGACCCAGTGGGTGTGCCAGTCGCCGCCGAGCACCACGGGGTTGGAGACCTGGCGGTCGGCGACGAAGTCGAGGATGCGGGCCCGCGCCCCCGCGTATCCGTCCCACTGGTCCAGGTTGACGATCTTCCCGGGGCCGAGGTCGTAGTCGAAGGCGGCCATGATGGTCTGCTGGGCGATGACGTTCCAGCGGGCCTTCGAGTGGTCCAGACCGTCCAGGAGCCACTTCTCCTGCTCGGGACCGGTCATCGTGCGGGTGGGATTCCAGACCTCGGGACCCGGCTCCTTGCGCCCGTCCCCGTACGCCTGGTCGGTGCGGTACTGGCGGGTGTCGAGCACGCTGAACTCCGCGAGCCTGCCGAAACGCAGCCGGCGGTACATCACCGCGTCCGGGCCTTCGGGGCGCTGCTCTGGCCGCAGCGGGAGGTGTTCGTAGTAGGCCTGGTAGCCGTTGCCGCGGCGCTCCAGGAAGGGGCGGCCGTCCCCGGCGCCGCCGGGGACGTCGGCCGCGTAGTTGTTCTGGACCTCGTGGTCGTCCCAGGTGAGGATGAAGGGGAAGCGGGCGTGCGCGGCGCGCAGGTCCGGGGAGGTCTTGTACAGGGCGTGCAGCCGGCGGAACTCGGTGAGGCTCCCCTTCGAGGTCTCGTAGATGTAGTCGCCGAGGTGGAGCACGAAGTCGAGTTCCTGCTCGGCCAGATCGCGGTAGGCGGGGTAGGCGCCTCCCGTCCAGGACTGGCAGGAGACGAACGCGAACCGCATGCGGTCGGCCTTCGTCCCGGGCGACGGCATGGTACGGGTCCGGCCGGTGCGGCTGTGGATCCCGTCGTACTGGAAGCGGTACCAGTACCAGCGGTTCGGCGCCAAGTCGTCGACGACGACGTGCACGGTGTGCGCGGACTCGGGCAGCGCGGTGACCGAGCCGCGTCCGACCACCTGACGGAACGATTCGTCGCGCGCCACCTCCCACTGGACCTCGACGGGCGCCGCGGGCATGCCGCCGGTCTCGGCGTTCAGGGGGTCCGGCACGAGGCGGGTCCACAGGACGACGCTGTGATGGTCGGGATCGCCGGAGGCGACGCCGAGCGTGAAGGGGGCCGGATCCAGTTCCGCGGCTCGCGCCGAGAGTGCCTCGGTGAGCTGTCCCGCGGCGAGGACGCCCAGGGTGCCGCCCGCCAGGGCAAGGAATCTGCGTCGGTCAAGGGTTCGCAAAGGGGTGCTGGTAGTCACGTGAGAGGAGCCTGCAACACTCCCATTGCCGGATTGGTGTCGCTGTCGCCAACGGGGGGTGTCCAAGGCATGTCGGACAAGTCTGACCCGGGAGTTGCGAGTTCCGGCGCGACGCGCCTCACCGCTCCAGCAGCGCGAACAGTTCCTCCCACCGGTCGAGGACCTCCGGCTCGGCGAACCGCTGGACGTTCACCCGCGCCCGCTCGCCCATGCGATCCCGCAGCCGGGGGTTGCCGGTGAGCCGCAGCAGCCGGCCGGCCAGCGCCTCCGTGTCGCCCGCCGGGGCGAGCAGCCCGTCCTCGCCGTCCCGCACGATCTCCCGTACGCCCGGCGCGCAGTCGAAGGCGGCGCACGGCACCGCGCTCGCCATCGCCTCCATCAGCGCCAGCGGGAACCCTTCGCCGCGCGAGGACTGTACGAACACCGAGCTGCCGGCCAGGGCGCCCGCGACATCGCCGGTCCGGCCCATCCACTGAACCGATCCGTTCAGGCCGAGGCTCGTGCACTGCGCCCGCAGGTCCCTCTCGTCCTCGCCGGCGCCGTACAGCCGCAGCAGCCAGTCCGGCCGCTGGGGGGCCACCTGCGCCCAGGTCTCCAGCAGGAGGTCGATGCCCTTCTGGTCGGAGAACCTGCCGATGCTCGCGACCACCCGCTCGGTGCGCGGGGAGGGCACCTCGGGCAGCCGGGGCAGGGCATTGGGCATGGAACCGACGTTGTTCATGCCGTCACCGATCCAGGTGTCGGCGTCCTCCTGGGTCAGCACCAGCCAGCGGTCCACCGACGCGTAGTTGTTCCTGATCCAGCGGTAGCGGTGGCAGGCGCGCGAGTAGGCGTACGACTCGTGGCTCATCCCGATGACCGTCATCCCGCAGGTGTCCGCCTCCCGCACCCACTCCATCGCCCACACCTGGGTGACGATCAGCACGGCGCCGGGCCGGGCCGTACGGAAGAGCCCGGTCAGCCGGGTCACCGCACGCCGCTTGGCCGCGGCCCGGCCGGCCTCGCGCCGGCGGGCGGCGGGGTCGCAGCGGTCGCGCAGGGTCCTGGGGACCCACGGCGTGGGCGGATGGGCCGGATAGAGGGCGGTCACCGGGTAATCGGCGGGCACGGGCAGCGACTGCCCGGGCTCTGCCTCGTGGATGCCGATGACGTGCACCCGGTGGCCGTTGCTCCGGAACAGCCGGGCCATCTGGTGCGTCCAGACGGTGACGCCGCCCAGTTCGTCGGTGGAGTTGGACAGGATGAACACATCGCGTCCGGCGTTCACTTGACCGGCCTCCTCGTCACCAGCAGGTCGGCGACGACGCGTGCCGCGTCGCCCCGGTCGTAACTGCCGTACTCCGCTGCGAAGCGCCGCCGTGCCTCCTGGTGCGCGAGGTCCGTCGCCTTCAGCTCCGCCACCACCTTCAGCAGCTCGTCCTCGGTCTCGGTGACCGGGCCCGGGGCCCCGGCGCGCAGGTCGAAGTAACCGCCCCGGGCCGCGGTGTAGGCGTCGAGGTCGGGCGCGAACAGCACGATCGGCCGGTCCAGCAGCGCGTAGTCGAACATCACGGACGAGTAGTCCGTGATCAGCACGTCGGCCAGGCAGAGCAGCTCGCTCACGTCGTGGTGGGCGGACACGTCCACCACCGAGCCCGGCGGGCACGGCGGCAGCTCGGCCGCGTCCAGGTAGTGCGCCCGCACCAGCAGGACGTGGGTGTCGCCGAAGTGCTCGGCGAAGCGCCTGATGTCGAGCGGCAGCGGGCCGGCGCGGCGTCTGCCGCGCCCCGGCGTCCCCCGGAAGGTCGGCGCGTACAGCACGACCTTCCGGTGGTCCTCGATCCCTAGCGCCGCGGCGAGCGGGGGCCGCGGGAAACGGCCCTCCGCCTTGTCCCGGGCCTTGGCGGCGAGCAGCACGTCATTGCGCGGGTAGCCGGTGCGCAGCAGGGAGTGCGGGGGGATGCGGAAGGCGCGGGCGAGGGTGCGCTCGTCGTGCTCGGAGCGCACCAGGAAGTGGTCGAATCGGCTCACGGCCTGTTCCAGCCTGAGGCGCTGCGGGGCGTTCTGGGTCCGTACGCGGAGTTCGTCGAAGCCCATGCGCTTGTACGCCGAGCCGTGCCAGGTCTGCACGTACGTGGTGCCGGGCCGCTTGGCGAGGGCGGGCGGGAAGCCCTGGTTGTCGACCCAGAACTCGGCACGGGCCAGCGCCCACAGATACCGCCACGACCAGCGGCGCACCAGGTGCGCGTCCGCGGGGAATCCGGCGGGCGAAGCGGCGGCGTACGCCCAGAAGCAGCGCAGCGGCAGCCCGCGCCGGCGCACTTCCTCGAAGACGGCGCGGGGACTGTCGCCGTAGCAGCCGCCCATATGGCTCTCGAAGACGACCGTTCCGGGCCGTACCGGCAGTCGGCAGAACCAGCGGTGGTACACGCGCGCCTTGACGGCCTGCGAGCCGAACCGGTCGTACCTCCTGCGGACCGCCTTCAGCAGACGCTTGAGCGCACGGGCTGGCCGGAAGTGGGTCGCGTAGTGCAGCAGGGCGCGGGTGGCGCGGGCGGGCAGTCGCTGGGCCCGAAGCCTGACCGCCAGGTGGTGCTTCGCCGTCACATAAGGCTGCCAGGTGTCCCCGCACAGCCTGCCGAGCCGGGGCCGGGCGGGGAACGTGCCGGCCTCCGCCACGAGTCCGGGTTCGGCGAGGAGATCGGTGACGATCTCGGCCCCGTCCGTTTCGAGGACCAGCCGGGCGTCCCACACCGGGTCGCCCAGACCGCGGGCCCGCAGCAGCCCGGCGAGATTGACAGTGGCCCGCCAGCAGAGCGCCGTGTCCTCGTGGCGCACCTGCTCGACGGGCGCGCGGAAGCTGCGGTCGCCTCCGTCGCGCACCAGGAAGTCCAGCCGGAGCGCCGGGGCGTGTCGGGACAGGTCGGAGAGTGCGCCCAGCGGCAGCACCAGCCTCCCTTCGAGGACCAGCCGGTCGCCCTCACGCCGGCAGCCGGTGAGCCGGTTCAGCAGCCGCATCCGGGCGAAGGACAGGTGCTGGAACCCCAGTTCCGTGACGTCGAACGCGGCCCGCGACCGGGGCTCGTCCGCCGCGCCCGGACGCCAGAACACCCGCCCGTCCGACTCGGTCAGCGGCGAGACGACCGTCCCGGGCCGGGCGAGGGCGTACGCGGCGTCCCGTACTCCCTCCGGGTCGCCTTCCACCAGCAGTTGTACGCAGACCCGCTCGACCGGCGGTAGCGCCTGCCACAGCTGGGGATCGAGCCGGCCCGCGAGGCGTGCGGCGGTCTCCGCGGCGATCCTGGCGCGCTCGGCGCGGCCGAGGGTCACGAACGTCATCGCCAGCGGCAGCAGCCGGTCGGTGACGAACGCCCGGTCTCGCGCGTCTCGCAGGACGGTCAGGCCCTGGCGCACCAGCAGACGGCCGACCCTGTCGTGCGCCTCGACCAGACCCGCGAGGTCATGGCCCGGGTCGGGGGCGGTGCGGCCCCGGCTGATCAGATTGGGTACGAGGGTGAGGGCGCGGGCAGTGGTGGCAGCCCGGGCACCGAAGAGGATCTCGCTGTACGCGAGGTCCTCGGCGTAGCGCAGTCCGTGGCGCTCCACGGACTCGCGGCGCAGACAGAATCCGGCGACCAGGGCGTCCCGGACGAGGAGTTCGGGCACGTCGACGATGTCCTCGACCGTGCGCGAGCGGGCGTACAGCTCCCCGAGCGGGGCGGGGACCTTCTCCTTGGCCGAAGGACCGTCGGACTGCGACCAGCGGCCGGCGACGAGATCGGCGCCGGTGCGCCGCGCCGCCTCCCAGAGGTTGCGGCAGGCGTTGTCCTCCAGCTGCTCGTCCTCGCCGAGCACGAGCACGTATCGGCCGCGCGCCTCGGCGAGCGCGAGATTGCGCAGGGCCCCGAGGCCGCCGGCGGGTCCGGTCCGGGCCCCGGCGACGATCGTGCGGACCCGGCCGGGGTGGCGTGCGGCGAGGACCGCTGCCTCCACCCGCACGGCCTCGTCCGAGGCGTCGACCGCGAGCACCGCCTCGGTGGCGCGCAAGGTCTGCGCGAGTACGGAGGCGACGGCCGCGCGCAGGGCGGCCGGGCCACCGGGACCGCCGGTGACCAGGCAGCTCATCTCCACGTCGGTCATGACCGGCCTCCCCCGAGCATCAGATCGGCGACCCGGACGGAGGCGTCCCCCCGGTCGAAGTCGCAGAAGGTCTCCCGGAAACGGGCATAGGCGTCGGCGTGGCCGGCGGTGGCGGCGGCGGGCGAGCGCAGCGCCTCGGTCAGGCCGGAGGCGACGGCGAACAGCGGACCGGGCGCCTGCGCCTCGAAGTCGAAGCAGAAGCCGCGCAGGGTGCAGCGGTAGTGCTCCAGGTCGTAGGTGTGGAAGAGCATCGGACGCCCGGTGTGCGCGAAGTCGAACATCAGCGAGGAGTAGTCGGTGACCAGTACATCGCTGATCAGCAGGAGTTCGGCGGCGTCCGGGTACCGCGAGACGTCCCGGACGAAGCCCTGGCCGCTGCCCGGCACGGTCCCGCCGACCAGGTAGTGCCTGCGGACCAGCAGCACATGGCCGTCGCCGAGGGCCCGCTCGGCGGCCGTGAGGTCGAGCTGCAGGTCGAGCCGATAGCGGCCGCCCTGCCGGGGGTGGTCCTCCCGCCAGGTCGGCGCGTACAGCACGACGCGCTTGCCGTCAGGGATGGCCAGCCGTTCCCGTACGGCGGCGGCGACCTTGGCGCGGTCGACGGCGTGCAGCAGGTCGTTGCGGGGATAGCCGCATTCCAGGACGTCACCGGTGTAGCCGAAGGCCCGGCGGAGCACCGGGGTGGAGAACCGGTTCGGGGAGACGAGGACGCTCCACTGGGCGGCCCGCCGCTCCAGCGAGGCGATGTACTCCGCGTCGGCGCAGGCGCTGCCGGCCAGGTCCCGCCCGATGCGCTTGAGCGGAGTGCCGTGCCAGGTCTGTACGACGAACTGGTCCGCCGCCCGCTCGAACCACTCGGGCAGCTGGGTGTTGGTGACGATCCAGCGGGACCGGGCCAGCGCCTCGTACCACTCGGCGCTGTGCAGGGCGACGGCCCGGGCGCTGGGCGGCACGGTCACCTGCTGGTCGCGCACGGTCCACAGGTGCTCCAGCGGAAGCCCCCGCCCGGCGAGTTCCTCGTGCACCGCGCGCGGTGAGTCCGAGTACTGCCTGCCGTCGAAGCTGCAGTACAGGACGGTGTCCCGCAGCGGTGTGCGGCGCAGCCCGGCATACCGCTCGCGCAACTGCTGCTGCCGGTGGGCGCCGCGCGCGTCGGCGGGCAGCGCGGAGCCGGATTCCAGGACCAGCCGGTCGTGGGAGCGCCGGGTCAGGGTGAACTCCCGCCCGTTCAGCGTTCGTGCGAGCGGGACCGCCTGGTGCTGGTCCGCCCGCAGCCGCATGGGCACGTACTGATCGGGGTCGCACTCCCCCGGTACGCGGAAGAACGGGTACCAGCATCCCTCGGCCAGTGGCGACGTCCCGCAGACCGTCGGGGCGGCGGCGGGCCGGAAGGCGGTACGGAAGCGGCCCTCCGTGTGGGTGACCGGGAAGGCCGCCTCCTCGTGGTGGGCGCTGTGCCTCAGCACCAGCTCCGGGGATCCGCCGCCCGGGAAGGTGCCCTCCAGGAGCAGATGGCCGTCCGGCGTCCAGGAGACGGAGTCCGCGATGGGCTGCACTGTCTGGTCGCACAGCACCAGGTTCCCGGTGGCGTTGGCGGTGACGCACAGCTCCCGGCCGTCGCCGAGCCCGTAGCGGCCGGGGCGTCCGGCGTCGCGGGCGGCCACCACCAGCGTGCTGCCGTCGGCCCGGACGAGGTGCACGCCCCAGGGTACGGATGCCTGCCGGTCCGGTCCGCCGGTCTCGAGCACAGCGAGCGGTACCTCGGAGGCGAACGTGTCCCCGGACCGGGTGAGCGGGAAGTCGTGGGCGGCCTTGGTGTACCAGTTCTCGATACGCAGAGCTGTGGGAGCGCTGCCGGAACCGGCGAGGAGCACCCCCTCGACGCGTACGGCGGCGCCGTCCGCCGCCGCGTGGCCGGTCAGCAGGGCACGCACCCGCTCGACGCGCAGCTGGACCTTGTTGCCCGACAGGACGGGCACCACCCGGGTGCCGTCGTCCACGTAGTGCACCGCGGGGACGGCCGGTGAGCCCGGCATCCGCACCGGGCCGCGCCGCAGCCGGCCGGCGCCGGTCACCGCCACCTCCAGCTGCCAGGTGGTGCGCGGTGTCCGACGGGCGAGCCGGCGCGGGTCGACGACCGTCTCGAAGCCGGCCCAGTCGTAGCCGTGCAGCCGCTGCCGGGACTCGTACGTCGCGGCGGGCATAGGGACACGGCTCAGGCGCAGCGGGACGATGTGCCGCCGCCCGGCACGCAGCCAGCCCAGCCGGACCGGTCCTCCTCGGGTGTCGGCCGGCACGTTGCGTACGAAAGCGTAGCCCTTGAGGTGCAGCCTGCCGTCCCGCCAGACGGCTTCGGTCAGGTGCGCGGTCACCGGCAGTTCACCGGGCTTCAGGGCAGCGACGGCACGGGGCAGGCGTCCGGTGAGGACCGGGTACTCCGCGGCGCGTCTGCGGAGCGGACCACGGCCGCGCACCCGGAACGTCCCCGGGTCCAGCTTCTCGAAGGCGAGCAGAGCGAGCAGTTCCGGCATACGGCGCTCCCGGATGAGATGCCATTTCACCCGCAGGTGCAGCGGAAGACCGTCGAAGACCCTCTGGTCGACCGTGTCGGCGAAGGCGTTGGCGTGCTGGAGGAAGGCTTGGTGGTAGTCGGCGTCGCCCTCGGGAAGGGCTTCGATGAACAGCCAGAGGTCGCCGGAGAGCACGTGCTCGGCGTAACGCCGTCCGGCCTCGGCCCAGACGGGGCTGCCCAGTTCGGCGCGCTCGGCGAGGAACCGGCTCACCGTGGAGACCGCGGTGACCCGGTCCCGGACTCCCCGGGGAACACAGCGACGCGTGGTGATCGAGCCGTCCCGGTCGCGCCAGTGGTAGACGGCATCCGCCAGTACGTCCACTCCGCCGGCCAGGAAGTACGCCGGCAGGACCACCGCGATGTCCTCGTAGAGCACGCCGGTGGGGAAGGCGAAGGAGTGGGTGTCCCAGAAGGACTTGCGGAACACCTTGTTGCAGGCGATCCGGTCACCGAGCAGGATCCAGTCGCGCGTCACCCCGGTGCGGGAGCGGGACTTGGCCATTGGCTTGCGGAACATCGGCGACTGTTCCAGCGCGCCGCCCGCGCGCAGCCTGAGGACGTTTCCCGTGACGAAGTCGGAGCCCGACGCGTCGAGCGCGGACAGCATGCGCGCGTACGCGTCGGGCGGCACGACGTCGTCACTGTCGACGAAGGCCAGGAACTCGCCTCTGACGAGGGCCGCCCCGGCGTTGCGTGCGGCGCCCAGCCCGGCGTTGGGCTGCTCGACCAGCCTGAACCGTTCGTCCTCGGCCGCGAACCGGGCGGCGATGCGTGAACTGCCGTCCGTCGAACCATCGTTGACCATCACGACCTCGAAGTCCGGCATGGTCTGGCCGGCCAGGGAGCGCAGGCAGTCGCCGAGGTAGTCCTCGACGTTGTAGATGGGGACGACGACGGAGAGGCGGGGCGTCATGCGCTGCGCACGGTCCTTCCAGGGTGGGTGGTGTCTCAGGGGCGTGGGGTGTCCTCCGGATCGTCCGACGCCGTCCGGAGCACACGACTTCGTCCGTTCTCACGACGTCGTCCGGATCGCACGGCATCGTCCGGATCGCACGGCATCGTCCGGCGGATACCCCCTAGGGCTTCACGGCGATACGGCCCTCGTCCATGCGGAGGAGCAGCAGCCGTTCACCCGTCTTCTCCAGGAACTCGTCCGTGGCCTGCCGCGACCCCTGCCAGTACCCGTAGTCGTCGATGAGCAGCACGCCACCGCTGACCAGCCGCGGGTAGAGGCATTCGAGTTCGTGCCGGGTGGACGCGTACCAGTCGGTGTCCAGGCGCAGGACCGAGATCCGCTCGGGCGCCTGCCGGGGCACGGTGTCCTCGACCTTTCCCCGCACGTAGTGAATGCGGTCCGCCGGGTACGGGACGCCCTCGAATCCGGCCTGCACGTCCTCCAGTGAGGCCACCGCCCAGATCGGCCGGTCCTTGCCCTGTACGGCGAGGAGTTCCGCGGCGGACTTGCCGTCGCGCCGCATGTCCTCCTCGGTGGGCGGGGTCATTCCCTCGTACGTGTCGAAGAGGTGCAGGTCCCGCCCGGTCTCGCCGAGCGCGAGCAGCGTCTTGGCGACGGCCTGCATGCTGCCGCCGCGCCAGACCCCGCACTCCACGATGTCGCCGGGGATGTTGTGCCGGACGACGTGACGGACCGCGTAGATCAGCGCGTTGAGCTTCTCCGGCGAGGTCATCGTCCGCGGCTTGACGGCCCGGATGATCTCCTGCGCCTCGGTGTCGTAGTCCTTGGGGAAGGAGAGTTCCTTCTTGGGCCGGGGTTTCAGGGCCGGCGCCACGGGCGCCTCCACCGGCCTGGGAGCGGGGATCGCCGGTACGCGCCTGAGCTGATGTCCGGTGAGTTGCTGGAGTACGCCGTTCACTGCGTTTCGCCATGCCATGCCGACGGAATGTACGCGTGGGTTGTTCTGTATGTCACTTTTCGTCAACCTGCCGTACTCGGCGTTCCAACGGTCGGGGCAACGGGACGCGGTCCACCCCGCCGACCCGGTTCGCCCACCAGACGGTCAGCTCCCGCACCGCGAAGGCGGCGGCGGTCGAACGGACCCTGTTCCGGGCGGGCTTCTGGAAGACGGCGACGCTGTCGCCCCAGTACGCGTTCGCGGCGTCGATGGCCGCGTAGTCGTGCCGGATGCCCTTCATCGGCGGGAAGTCGGTGTACGCCTCGCGCAGCCGCAGCCCCGAGTACGCGGCCAACGCCCGGAAACCGTCGGGGTAGTACCGCCAGCAGTCCTGCGCATCGTGCACATGGCCGCGGGAGGGCGCCGTGATGAAGGCCAGGCCGCCGGGCCTCAGGATCCGGGCGATCTCCAGCATCGACGCCCAGAAGAACGGGATGTGTTCGAAGGCCTGACCCGAGATCACACAGTCGGCGCTGCGGGTCCTCACCGGAATGCGGTACGGCCTGGTCATCACCGCGTCCACGTTGGGGCCGTCGAGCACGTCGACGCCGACGTACTCGATGTCGTGGCCGGCCAGCAGCTCCCGGTGTGTACGGCTCTGCCCGTCGGAGATCCGGGAGCCGAGGTCGACGACCCGGTGCCGCCGGTCGGCCGGCAGGTACTCCGTGACGCAGAGCGCCATCTGGTCATGAGCGGACTTGTGCATGAGGGCCCTTTCCTGGACCTGGGAGGGGAACTGGGACTGGAACTGATCACGGTCACCCGAAGACGCGGCGCACCACGCGCTCGGCGGCCCGTCCGTCGTCGTACGGGCAGAAGCGGGCCCGGAACGCCTCGCGCAGCTTCGCTGTCGAGTCCGTGTCCCAGCCGCCTTGGCGGAACAGGTCGACGAGCTCGGGCTCGCTGGTGGCGAGGGCGCCGGGGGTGTCTCCGGGACGACCGGAGAGCAGGTCGAAGTACGTGCCCCGGGAGAGCCGGTATGCCTGCCAGTCGGGGGCGTAGACGACGACCGGGCGGTCGAGGCAGGCGTAGTCGAACAGCAGGGACGAGTAGTCGGTGATCAACACGTCGGCGGCGAGAGCAAGTTCCTCGGTGCTGGGGTGGTCCGTGACATCGATGATGCGGCCGTCGCGGGGGCGGGGAGCGGCGCGGGCCACGGACCGGTAGTAGTAGTGGGCGCGTACGAGCAGGACGCAGGAGGGGCCGAGCACGTCCGCGAAGCTCGCCAGGTCCAGTCTCGGGAGGAAGCCCTTCCGGTAGTCGCGGTGAGTTGGGGCGTAGAGGACCGTCCGCGTGCCGGGGGCGATGCCGAGGCCGGCGCGGATGCGGGCGATATCGGCGGCGGTGCTGGTGAAGTAGACGTCGTTGCGCGGGTATCCCAGGTTCAGCGCCTCGTACGTGCTCGGGTAGACCCGCTCCCAGACCTCCGTGGAGTGCTGGTTCGAGGAGAGGCTGTAGTCCCACTGGTCCGCGTGGTCCAGGACCTTGCCGAAGTTGATGCCGTGAGCGCCTGCCGGGTAGCGGCGCTGGTCGAGGCCCATCGTCTTGAGCGGTGTGCCGTGGTGGGTCTGCAGATAGACCTGGCCGGGCCGTTTGGTGAAGCCCCCGGGAAAGCTGGAGTTGTTGACCAGGTACGTCGCGCGGGCCATCACCTGCCAGTAGGGGCGGGATCCCTCGATGACGTGCTCGATGCCCTCGGGCACCCGGTCCCGGTACCGGCTGCCGATGACCCACACGTTCCGGACGTGCGGGGCGAGTTCGAGCACCTTGCGGTGGATGGCGGACGGATTGCAGGAGACCCCGCGGTTCCAGTACGCGCCGTAGACGGCCAGGTGCGGGTCGAGAGCGCGGTGCAGATCGGTGCGGTATGCGGCCCGCAGGACCCGGTGACGCAGCGCCCGCTTTCCCGCGCCGAGTGCCGAACGCCCTTGCTCGATACCGCTGTCGGCGGACTCCGCGGCCCGGAACGCGGCGTACGACCCGGCGGCGAGCGCCCGGTGGCGGACCCCCGCCTTGCCGGCCGGCGGCCGGTGCCCGGCGGGCCGGTTGGTCAGGTAGTGGCGGGAGACGGCCCGGAAGAAGTCGGCGCGGTCGGCGGCGGTGATACGGCGGGGATCCGTGAGAACGGCCAGCAGGTGGCGGGTCATGTGCGGGAAGATTCGGGCCCGTTCGTCCGCGTCCGGGACGGCGGCGAGGAGGTCCGTGTACTGCTCGATCACCGCGAAGTGGTGCCTGCCCGGAGTCGTCGAGATGCTGCCGGAGCGCCGCTCCCGCCGCCGTACGCACACCTCGTCGACGACCGCCGTGCTGTGGGCGGCGAGGAGGGCGGCCCGGTGGACGGGCAGCACGTCCCCGTACGGACCGTCCGGGAAGCGCAGCCCGTGCCGTACGAAGAAGTCGCGCCGGAACAACCGGTTGCAGGCCGCCGGGATCGTCCCCAGCGGATCACCGGGTGAGTCACCGGCGGCCCGGACGTTTCCCCACCAGTCAATGGAGTCGTGCCCGAGGAGCAGCAGGTCCGGCTCCGCCTCCCCGGCCGCGGTGAGCCGGTCCGCGACGGCCTCCAGCGCACCCGGCAGCAGGATGTCGTCGCCGTCGAGGAACAGCAGATGACGGCCGCAGGCGCGGCCGGCCCCGGCGTTGCGCGCCGCGCCCGTCCCGGAGTGCACCGGCGTGCTCAGCAGCCGAACCCGGGCGTCGCGCTCGGCGTACTCGGCGGCGATCGCGCCGCACGCGTCGGGCGAACGGTCGTCCACCACGATCAGCTCGAAGTCGCCGCAGGACTGGCTGAGTACGGACTCCAGGCACTCCCGCAGGTAGCCCTGGACGCGGTACGCGGGCACGACGACGCTGAAACGAGGCATGACGACCGACAGTAGCCATTCAGGCACGAGGAGCGAAAACGGCGGATCACCCGTTCGGCTCAGTCGTGGTGACCCCCGACCGTCACCCGGGTTTGACCTTCCGTGAAACCACGTCTCAGCGTCGTCGTCCCCGTCCACAACGTGGAGGAGTACCTCCGAGCGTGCCTGCGGTCGGTGACCGACCGGACGGGAGTCGCGGTGGAAGTGGTGATCGTGGACGACGGCTCGACGGACGCCAGCTCCCGCATCGCGAGACAATTCGCCGAGCGGGACCCGCGGTTCAGATACGTGCGGCAGCCGAACGCGGGGCTCAGCGCGGCGCGCAACACAGGTGTGCGGCACACCACCCCCGGCACGCCCTATCTGGCGTTTCTCGACAGCGACGACCTCGTGGCCCCCGGCGCCTACGAGCGCATGGTGGCCGTCCTCGACGCCACCGGGTCGGACTTCGCGACCGGCAACGTGTGGCGGCTGACCGAGCACGGCCGGGAACAGGCCTGGCAGTACCGGCGGTTCACCACCACACACGAACGGACCCACATCACCCGCGCTCCGGAGCTGCTCCTCGACCGGGTGGCCTGGAACAAGGTGTTCCGCCGCAGCTTCTGGGACCGGCACCGCTTCGCATTCCCGGAGGGCAGGCTGTACGAGGACGCCCCGGTGATGATTCCGGCGCACTTCCTCGCGGACTCGGTCGACGTCCTGCCGGAGCACGTCTACTACTGGCGGGTCCGCGAGGGCTCGATCACCCGGCGGCGGACGGACGTCAAGGGCGTCCGGGACAGGATCGCGGCCTGCGAGGACGTCCGTCAGTTCCTGACGGAACACCCTCCCGGGGACGACGGTCCGGCGGGCAGCGGAGCGGCCGGCAGCAGTGCGGCGGGCATCAGTGCGGGACAGCGGCGTGCGTACGAACTGTCCTGCCTCAAGGACGACTTCGTCTACTTCCTGGAGGGACTTCCGGCGGGCAGCCCCGAGTACCGCAGCGCGTTCCTCGCCGGCACCACCGCGTTCCTGGCTCGCGCCGACCCCGGGATCATCGGCGAGCTCCCCGTCGACCTGCGCATCAAGTGGCAGCTGGTGCGGGACGGGCGGCTGCCCGAACTGCTCGACATTCTCGACTTCGAACAGCGGACCGGGCGGGCGGTGTTCGCGGTACGGCGGGACTCGCTGGGCCGGCGCACCGCCGCGTATCCGGCCGCCGGGGGCGGGACCCGGGCGGCGGCCGTACCGGCCGTACCGCCGCGGACCGCACGGCTGCGCCGCGGTGAACTGCCCGTCGTGGCGCGGCTGCGGGAAGCCAGGTGGACGGAGGACGGCACTCTGCGCCTGACGGGGTACGCCTACGTCCGCAACCTCGGCGCGACGGCTCCGCACCACTCCCTCAAGGCCGGCCTGCTGCGCAGGTCCTCGGGCGGTGGTCCGCTGCTGCGACGCGTGCGGACCCGGACGGCGTACGCGCCGGAGGCCACCGAGGACTCCGGGCAACACCTGCACTGTTACGACCTGTCGGGCTTCGAGATGACGGTCGATCCGGAGAGGCTGAGGGTACGCGGACGTCTGCTCCCCGGCGCCTGGCTGGTCGGCGTCGTGGTCGGCGGGCACGGGGTGGTGCGCCGGGCCGCGGTACGCGTCCCGGACGCGGCCTCGGCGCAGCCCCTCGTCCGCGACACGGGTGAGGGGCACCACCTGGTGCTGGACTTCCGGGACGGCCGGGCCGGCTTCGAGGTACGGGAGTACGCGGCGCGCGTGGAGGGACACCGGCTCGACGCCGATGCGGTGGAGCTGACCGGACGGCTGTACGGCGGCCGGCGGCCGGTCGCGCTGCGCATCGGCCGCCGGGACGTGGAGCGGTCGCTCACGTACCCGGTGGTGGTGGGCGGTGACGGGGAGCGGTTCTCTGTACGCATCGCGCCGGCGGACCTGGCGGGTCTGCCTCGGGAGCCGCACTGCGTGCCGCGGGAGGTCGAGCCGCCGGACGGGGAGCTGTGCGAGGCCGCGCTGGAACTGGCGGACGGCTCGCGGGTGGAGGTGGCCGCGGCGGCGGAGATGGCGGCGGGGCGGTACGCGCTCGGCAGCGCGGTCTCGCGGGACTCGCGGGAGCTGTGCGTCACCGCCGACGCGTACGGGAGGCTCGCCCTGGAACTGACGCGGCGGCCGGTCGCCGACCGCGTCGAGTGGGACGACGGGCTGGCCGCCATCCGGATCGAGGGGACGGTCGCGAGCAGCGGCCGGGACGCGGCGGAGCCGGGGCTCGAACTGGTGCTGCGGCACGGCATCGCCCATGAGGAGGTCACCGTTCCCGTGGCGCGGGACGGGGAGCGCTTCTCCGCGGTCTTCGCGCCGGGAGGCGGCGCCCTGCACGAGGGCGGCTGGTACGCCTTCCTGCGCAAGCGCGAGGGTGCGCGTGGGCACGAGGACGAGCCCCGGCCGCCGCTCGACGGGCGTGGGACGCCGTTGCGCCTACTCGCCTCGGCGTTCGGCGCGCTGCCCCTCCACCGCAGGGACCGGGGGCGGGAGTTCACCGTCGACCGACGGTCCGGCGACCGGCTGCTGATCACGGCGGGCTCGCTGCTGCCGCCCTCCGAGCGCGGCGCTTACCGTCAGCACGCGCTGCGCAGTGCGCACTACCCCGCGCAGCGCGCACTGCCGATGCTCGACGCGGTGTTGTACTTCGACGGGGACTCTCCGCGCGCCGTCCACGAGGAACTGGTGCGGCGCGGCACCGGCAGCCGCCAGCTGTGGGTCGCGCACGACCAGCGGACGCGGATCCCGCCCACCGCGACCGCCGTCGTACTGCACAGCGCCGCCTGGTACGAGGCGCTGGCGCGCTGCCGCCGGATCGTCACCGCCGGCCGACTGCCGGAGTGGTTCGAGCGCCGGGACGGCCAGACCGTCGTACAGATCCGGCACGGCACCCCGCTCAAGCGCATCGGTACGGATCTCACCGGCAGCCTCTACGCCGACCACCGCCACCTCGGCGCGCTGCCCCGGCTGGCCCGCCAGTTCGACGTCCTGGTCTCGCCGAGCCGCTTCGCGACTCCGCGACTGCGCCGCGCGCTGGCTTACGGGGGCGAGGTGCTGGAGGCCGGATCGCCGGGCAACGACCTGCTGTTCGCCCCGGACCGGCGGAAGACGGCGGAACGGGTACGCCGGGAACTCGGCATCGAGGACGGCAGGCGCGTCGTGCTGTACGCACCGACCTTCCGGGACCATCTCGCGTACGCACCGGGCCGTCACCGCTTCAACCCGAACCTCGACCTGGCGGCCGCCGAGCGCGCCCTCGGCACGGACCACGCCCTTCTGGTGCGGCGGCATCCGATGGTCACGGGCAGCGTACCCGGAGCCCGTGCGCCCTTCGCGCACGACGTCTCCGGCCACCCCAGCGCCGGCGAACTGCTGCTGATCGCCGATGTCCTGGTGACCGACTACTCCTCGCTGATGTTCGACTTCGCACACACCGGACGGCCCATGCTCTTCCACACGTACGACCTGGAGCACTACCGGGACACCGTCCGCGGCTTCACGCTGGACTTAGCGGCGCGGGCCCCGGGGCCGCTGCTGCGCGACACCGGCGAGCTGATCGGGGCACTGCGCGACCTGGACGTGCTCGCCGCCCGCCACGCCGAGGCGTACGCCTCCTTCCGCACCGACTTCTGCGACCTGGACGACGGTGGAGCGGCGGCCAGGGTGGTCGACCGGCTGCTGCGCTGAACGTTCCGCTGCTCCCGGTCAGCCGGTCCCGGTCAGCTGGTGCGGGTCAGCTGCTCCGGGTCGCTTGGGATCCCGGCGTACATAGAGAACCAGCAGCGCGTCATCCGATCGGTGGGCCTCGCGCCGAGAGAACCGCTCCTGCAGCAAGGCGAGTTTGGCACGGTCGGAGGGAGCCTCCGGTTGCCACGCGCGGCGGGTGGCGGGCGGTGCGATCAGCACCCACACGCGGTGCAGGCCGGCGACTCTCCGGCGCAGTTCGGCGCCGTCGGCCTCGGTGCCGTAGAGCGTTCCGGACGGCGCGGCCGGCTCCAGCAGCGCCACGTCCCGGGCGTCCTCGAACCGGCCCGGATACCCGAGAGCTATCCGGCGGCTGATGCCGGGCAGGTAGAGGACCGGCTCGCCGGGGCCCATGGCACGGTCGGCGGTCCGGGCGATGGCGGCGAAGTCGTCGGCCCGCGACGCCGGGCGGCGCAGCCGCTCGTGGTCGGGCAGCTGCCAGCAGAAGGCGCCGGCCACGGCCACCACGCCGGCCAGGGCCGTCAGCTGCCGGGGCAACCCGGCGGTCGGCAGCGCGCGGCCGAGTTCGAGCATCAGCCGCTCCCCGCCGGCGGCGGCCAGCAGCGGCACACCCGCCAGGGAGAAGAGCACATAGCGGTCGTAGTAGAGCGGCTCCCACTGGGACACAGCCAGCAGCAGCACCGGGGGGACCACCAGGAGCGGCAGCGCCACCGCCGTCAGAGTCAGCGCTCCGGGCGCCTTCCCGGGCAGCGGCCGCAGCAGGGCCAGTACGGTCAGCGCCAGCGTGACGGCGACAATCGAACTTCTGGGCCCGGTGAAGTCGAGGACGAGCCGGCCGGCGGCCACCGCGTCCGGTTTCGCCAGCCACCCGACCTGACCCCTCTGGCCGCGCGACATCATCACCAGCGGCAGCAGCGCCACGCAGACCGTCCCGGCCGCCGCCGCCCATCCCCGCCATACCCGCCGCTCGACCCGCGACAGCAAAAGCGTCGCGGCGTGGGCGGCGAGCAGCAGCAGCGCGAACATGTGCAGCAACGCGGCGCAGGCGGCGACCGCCGCGTACGCGGCCCACAGCCGGGCAGCGCCCCGCTCGGCGGCGTGCGACAGGAGCAGGGTGGCGAGGGCGGCGGCACATGCGACCAGTGCGTACGAGCGCCCCTCCTGGGCGTAGTGACCGGCGAACGGCGTGACGGCGTACGCGAGCCCGGCCCACAGCCCGACCCGTGGCCGGGCGAGGCGTGCGCCGGTGGCCCCGACGAGCGCGGCGGAACCGGCGGCGCCCAGCACGGACGGCAGCCGGAGGGCGACTTCGCTCGGGAAGGGGGCGAGGACGAAGTGGATCAGCAGGTAATAGAGACCGTGAACGACGTCGACCGAGCTGATCAGATGGGCGATCTCGGGAACGGAGCGGCGCGCGACCTGGAAGGTGGCGCTCTCGTCGCGCCACATGGTGCCCCGGTCCAGGCCCCAGAGGCCCAGGCCGAGCATCACCGCGAAGGGGACCAGCACAGCCGTACGAGTGGACCGCATGCGCCGATCTTCGACGGCCCTGGCGGCGGAGCCGGATACTCATGGCCAAGCGGCCGTGAACCCGTCGTGACGCGGACGCGTCCTGCCGGGGCCGGTCCCGCGAGGACGCGGACGCGTCCTGCCGGGGCCGGTCCCGCGACGACTTCTGCGGACTGCCCTGCGGCCGGCCCGCGTCGCCGGCCCCGAGGTCAGCGCTGCGCGGTCAGCCCCGCGACCACGGAGGCCGCCAGCTCGTCCAGGTAGCCCTTCGGCAATTCCGTTCGTACCACCACGAGCCGCCAGTACAGCGGCCCGATGACGAGGTCGAGCGCCCGGTCCGGGTCGATGGCCCCGGGCAGTTCCCCACGGGCGACGGCATCGTGCACGATCTTGCCGGCGATGCCCTGCTGGCCGTCGACCAGCGCCTCGCGGATGGCGTCGGCGAGTTCGGTGCTGCGTACCGACTCGACCAGCAGGTCGGGGATGACCTGCGAGGCCACGGGGTGGCGCAGCACGTGTGACATCACTTCGAGGAGCGCCCGGACATCGCCGTACAGCGAACCGGTGGCAGGCACCGGGAGGCCCTGGGCGGCGAAGGCGGAGACCAGGTCGAGGACGAGGTGCAGCTTGGAGCGCCAGCGGCGGTAGACGGCGGTCTTGCCGACACCGGCCCGCCGCGCGATGCCCTCGATCGACATGCGGGCGAAACCGACGGCGGCGAGCTCCTCGAAGACAGCGGCACGGATCGCTTCGGTCACGTCCTCCCGGAGCACTGCGGCTCCGGCGGGGACGCGGCGTGGGGGTCCCGGGTCGGTGGTCATGGACACAGCTTAGCGTCACGACGATACGGTTGCGTTGCGACGTTCCTCGCCTTAACCTCCCCGTAGCGACGATACGGGTCCGTCCCCTCGTCCACAGCCCCTGTCCCTCTGACGAAAGCGACCGCTGTGAGTCGGACGATCGAGCTCTCCGGCCGGGCGCAGGCCCTCGCCCGGGAGCCGAGCCCCGCCGAGCTGGCGGCAGCGCACGGCCTGTCCGTGTGTGGCGAGCGGCCGTCGATGGCCGAGTACACCCGCCGGCTGTGGGCGCTCCGCCACTTCATCGGCACGCTGGCCACCGCCCGGCTGACCGCGCAGTACAGCACCGCGAAGCTCGGCCAGATCTGGCAGATCATGACCCCGCTGCTCAACGCGGCGGTCTACTACTTCGTCTTCGGCGTCCTGCTCGGTACCGGCCGCCAGGTCCCGGACTTCGTGCCCTTCCTGGTCACGGGCGTCTTCGTCTGGAACTTCACCAGCACCACGATCAGCACAGGGACCCGCGCGATCACCGGAAGCATCGGCCTCGTACGGGCCTTGCACTTCCCGCGCGCGGGGCTGCCGCTCGCATCCGCCCTCCAGCAGCTCCAGCAGCTGCTGTTCTCCATGGGCGTGCTGGCCGTCCTGCTGGTCTGCTTCGGCCAGCACCCGCGGCCGTCCTGGCTGCTGGCCGTCCCCGCTCTGTTCCTTCAGGCGCTCTTCAACACCGGCTGCGCGCTGACCGTGGCTCGGCTGGCCCACCGCATGCCGGACATCAGCCAGCTCACGCCTTTCTTCCTGCGCACCTGGATGTACGGGTCCGGAGTGATGTGGAGCCTCGACCACGTACTGAGCCGCGCCGATCTTCCGCACTTCGTGGTCCTGGCGCTCGAGGGCAATCCGGCGGCCGTCTATATCGACCTCATGCGCTTCGCCCTCATCGACAGTTTCACCGCCGCCCAGCTGCCGCCCCATGTGTGGTTTCTCGCTATTACCTGGGCCGTTCTTGCGGGATTCGGCGGCTTCGTCTACTTCTGGAAGGCAGAGGAGGAGTACGGCCGTGGCTGAGAGTGACACCAGAATTCCCACCGTGATCGCCGATGACGTCCATGTGATCTACCAGGTCAACAGCGGCGGCACGGGCAAGGGCAGCGCCGTCGCGGCGCTGCGCCGGATCATCTCCCGCAAGGCCGCCCCCGGCACGCGCGAGGTGCACGCCGTCAAGGGCGTCAGCTTCACCGCGTACAAGGGCGAGGCGATCGGCCTGATCGGCTCCAACGGATCGGGCAAGTCCACCCTGCTCAAGGCGATCGCCGGGCTGCTGCCCGCCGCGCGCGGCAAGGTCTACACGCAGGGGCAGCCCTCGCTGCTCGGCGTGAACGCCGCCCTGATGAGCGACCTGACCGGCGAACGCAATGTGATGCTCGGCGGTCTGGCCATGGGTATGACCCGCCAGGAGATCCGGGAGCGTTACCAGGGCATCGTGGACTTCTCCGGGATCAACGAGAAGGGCGACTTCATCTCGCTCCCGATGCGTACCTACTCCTCCGGCATGGGCGCCCGGCTGCGCTTCTCCATCGCCGCCGCAAAGAGCCACGACGTCCTGATGATCGACGAGGCGCTGGCCACCGGCGACGCCAAGTTCCGCCGGCGCAGTCAGCAGCGCATCGCCGAGCTGCGCCAGGAGGCCGGCACGGTGTTCCTGGTCAGCCACGGCATCGGGACGATCCGGGAAACCTGCGACCGGGCGATCTGGCTGGAGGCCGGCACACTGCGGATGGACGGGCCGACCGAGGAAGTCTGCGACGCCTACGAGAAGTTCACCAACAAGAAGTGACACGACACGCGGAGGGGGCGCCCGGACCAGGTCCGGGCGCCCCCTGCGTCGTACGGGTCAGCTGTGCGTACGCAGCAGCGTCCGCATCGTCCGCATCGCGACCGACAGGTTCGCCAGGTCGAAGGAGTCCGACCCATGGATCTCGTCCAGGGTCGTGCGGGCCCGGCTGAGGATCGCGGCGTTCTTCTCCTCCCAGGCCTTGAAGCGCTGCTCGGGAGTGGAGGACCCGTTGCCCACCGACAGCACGTCGGCGGTCAGCGCGGCGTGTGCCGCGAACAGGTCCTCGCGGATGGAGGCACGGGCCATCGACTGCCAGCGGTCGGCCCGCGGCAGCTCGATGATCCGGTCCATCAGCTGGGTGATGTGCAGCCGGTCGGCGAGGTCGTAGTAGACCTCGGCGACGTCCATCGGCTCCTGGCCGGTGCGTTCGGCGATCGCGACGATGTCGAGCGTCGGGAAGGCGGAGGAGAATCCGGCCACGCGCCCGGCCAGGTCACCGGGGACGCCCGCCTCGGTCATCTCGTCCTGGATGCGCTGGTACCAGTCCAGGTCGGCACCACGCAGCAGCTTGGGCAGCTCGGTCCAGACCTGCGCCACACCCTCGCTGAAGAAGTCGATGGTCTCGGCAACTTGCAGCGGCTGCGGACGGTTGTTGAGCAGCCACCGGGTGCCGCGCTCCACCAGACGGCGCGAGTGCAGTCGGATCCGGGTCTGGATGCCGGCCGCGACCTTGTTGTCGAGCGCCTCGACGTCGTCCCAGACCCTGCCGAGCTCGAAGATCTCGCGGGCCGCGAGCTGTGCGCGCACGATCTCCTCGATCGATGCCCCGGTCTCCTCACGGAGCCGGTGCAGGAGGGTCGAACCGCCGGCGTTCACCGTGTCGTTGACCAGGACGGTGGTGACGATCTCGCGGCGCAGCGCGTGCGCGTCGATCTGCTCGGGGAACTTCTCGCGCAGCGCCTGGGGGAAGTAGGCATGCAGCAGCCGGCGCAGATACGGGTCGTCGGGCAGCTCGGTGGCGATGAGCTCGTCCGCGGTCGTGATCTTGGTGTACGCGAGCAGAACGGCCAGCTCCGGCTGGCTCAGCCCGCGGCCGTTGTTGAGCAGTTCGCGGATCTGCCGGTCGTTCGGCAGGAACTCCAGGGCGCGGTCGAGCCGCCCGTCGCGGCTCAGCCTGCGCATGAAGCGCTGGTGGGCGTGGAGCAGGCTGGGCGACTGGGCGACGGCGTTGGCCAGCGCGACGTTCTGTGCGTAGTTGTTGCGCAGCACCAGCCGGCCGACCTCGTCGGTCATCTCGGCGAGCAGCTTGTTGCGCTGCTTGACGGTCATGTCGCCGTCCGCGACGACCGCGTTCAGCAGGATCTTGATGTTCACCTCGTGGTCGGAGGTGTCCACGCCTGCGCTGTTGTCGATGGCGTCGGTGTTGATCTTTCCGCCGGTGCCCTCGGGGCCGCCCTTGGTGGCGAACTCGATGCGGCCGAGCTGGGTCAGACCGAGGTTGCCGCCCTCGCCGACGACCTTGACGCGCAGGTCCTCACCGTTCACGCGGATCGCGTCGTTGGCCTTGTCGCCGACGTCGGCCTGCGTTTCGGCGCCGGACTTCACGTACGTACCGATGCCGCCGTTCCACAGCAGGTCCACCGGGGCCTTGAGGACGGCCTTCATCAGCTCGGCCGGGGTCAGCTTGGAGACGCCGGCCTCGATCCCGAGGGCCTCGCGCATGTGCGTGTTGACCGGGATGGACTTGGCCGTACGCGGGTGGATGCCCCCGCCCGCGGACAGCAGCTCCTTGTTGTAGTCGGCCCAGGACGAGCGCGGCAGTTCGAACAGCCGGCGGCGCTCGGCGTAGGAGACCGCCGAGTCCGGGTTCGGGTCGATGAAGATGTGGCGGTGGTCGAAGGCCGCGACAAGACGGATGTGCTCGCTGAGCAGCATGCCGTTGCCGAAGACGTCACCGGACATGTCACCGACACCGACGACCGTGAAGTCCTCGCTCTGGGTGTCGGTGCCCAGCTCGCGGAAGTGCCGCTTGACGGACTCCCACGCTCCGCGGGCGGTGATGCCCATGCCCTTGTGGTCGTAGCCCGCCGAGCCGCCGGACGCGAAGGCGTCACCGAGCCAGAAGTTGTAGGACTGCGCGACCTCGTTGGCGATGTCGGAGAAGGTCGCGGTGCCCTTGTCCGCGGCTACGACGAGGTACGTGTCGTCCTCGTCGTGGCGGACGACATCGGCGGGCGGCACGACCTCGCCGGCCACCAGGTTGTCGGTGATGTCGAGCAGCGCGGAGATGAAGGTGCGGTACGCGGCGATGCCCTCGGCCAGCCAGGCCTCGCGGTCGACGGCCGGGTCCGGCAGGTTCTTGGCGACGAAACCGCCCTTGGCGCCGACCGGCACGATGACGGTGTTCTTCACCATCTGCGCCTTGACCAGGCCGAGGACCTCGGTACGGAAGTCCTCCCGGCGGTCGGACCAGCGCAGGCCGCCTCGGGCGACCTTGCCGAAGCGCAGGTGGACACCCTCGACGCGCGGCGAGTAGACCCAGATCTCGTACGCCGGGCGGGGCGCGGGCAGGTCCGGGATGGCCTGCGGGTCGAACTTCATCGAGACGTACTCGTGCTGCTTGCCGCCCGCCGCCTCCTGGTAGAAGTTGGTGCGCAGCGTGGCCTTGATGAGGGTGAGGAAGGCGCGCAGGATGCGGTCCTCGTCGAGCGAGGCGACCTGGTCGAGCGCCAGGTCCATCTCCTCCAGCAGCGCGTCGGTCAGCTCGGTGCCGGCCCGCTGCCGGTCCGGCGACATCCGGGCCTCGAAGAGCGAGACCAGCAGCCGGGTGGTGTGGACGTTGTTGCGGAGGGTGTCCTCCATGTAGTCCTGGCTGAAGGTGGAACCGGCCTGCCGCAGGTACTTGGCGTATGCGCGCAGCACGACCGCCTGCCGCCAGTCCAGACCGGCGCGCAGCACCAGGCTATTGAAGTTGTCGTTCTCGGCCGCGCCCGTCCAGACCGCCGCGAATGCCTCCTGGAACCGCTCGCGGGCGTCGTCGGCGAGGTAGTCCCCGTGCGCCACGGGGGCGGGCATCCGCAGACCGAAGTCGTAGATCCAGGCGTGGGTGCGGTCCGCGCAGCGGAACTCGTAGGGGCGCTCGTCGACGACCTCGACACCGAGCCGGTTGAGAACCGGCAGGACGGCGGAGAGGGAGACCTGCTCACCCGTGCGGTAGATCTTGAAGCGACGCTCGCCGGGGGCGGCGCCCACCGGCTCGTACAGCGAGAGCGCGAAGTCCTTGTCGCTCGTCGACAGCCGCTCCAGCTGCACCAGATCGGCGACGGCGGCGCGCGGCGAGTGATCGGCCTTGTAGCCCTCGGAGAACGCTGAACCGTACCGGCGCAGCAGCTCGGCGGCGCGCTCCTCGCCGCACTCGGCGTTGAGGGCCTCGGCGAAGCCGTCGGCCCAGGAGCGGGCGGCCTCCGCGAGCCGGGCCTCGATGCGCTCGACGTCGGCGTCGGTGAGATCGGGCAGCTCGGTGCCCTGCGGCACACGGACGACGAAGTGCAGGCGGGAGAGGATCGACTCGGTGTTCCAGGCGGTGAAGTCGACGCTGATGCCGCCGAGCTCCTCCTTGAGGATGTCGATCAGACGCAACCGGACACCGGTGGTGTAGCGGTCGCGCGGCAGGTAGATCAGGGCCGAGTAGTAGCGGCCGTACTCGTCCTGACGCAGGTAGAGCCGCAGCCGGCGGCGTTCCTGGAGGTACAGCACGCTGGTGACGATCGAGCGCAGCTGGTCGACCGGGGTCTGGAAGAGCTCGTCACGCGGGTAGGTCTCGAGGATCTGCAGCAGGTCACGGCCGTCGTGGCTGTGCGGCGAGAAGCCGGCGCCTTCGAGCACCTCGGCGACCTTGCGGCGGATGACCGGGACGCGGCGTACCGACTCGGTGTAGGCGGCGGAGGAGAACAGGCCGAGGAAGCGCCGCTCGCCGATGACGTTGCCGTTGTCGTCGAACTTCTTCACGCCGACGTAGTCGAGGTAGCTCGGGCGGTGCACCGTGGAGCGGCTGTTGGCCTTGGTGAGGATGAGCAGCTTGTGTTCGCGGGCTTTGGCGCGGGCGTCGGCGGGAAGCCGGTTGAACGACGGCGAGACAGGGTGGCCGTCGTCGGAGCCGCTGTGGTGCGGGTCGGAGCGCAGAATACCGAGGCCGGTGCCGGCGACGGCGGCCAGCGAGTCGTCGTCGGTGAGCTGGTACTCGCGGTAGCCGAGGAAGGTGAAGTGGTCGTCGGCGAGCCAGCGCAGCAGCTCGCGCGCCTCGTCGACCTCCAGGTCGCGCAGATCGTCGGCAGTGGGCTCACTGGGCAGTTCGTCGGCGATGCGCAGCGCGGCGTCGCGCATCTTCTCCCAGTCCTCGACGGCCTCGCGCACATCGGACAGAACGCGCAGCAGGTTGGAGGTGATCTGCTTGAGGTCGGCGCGGTCGGTCTCGCGGTCGATCTCGACATGGATCCAGGACTCGACGAGCGCGTCGTGCGGACGGGCGGTGTCCTCGCCGTGCGCATCACAGTCGGAGCCGAGGACCTCGATGAGCTTGCCGGTGAGGTCGCGCCGGACGACCACCTGCGGGTGGATCACGAGATGGATGCCGCGGCCCTCGCGGGAGAGTTCGTTGGTGACGGAGTCGACCAGGAAGGGCATGTCGTCGGTGACGACCTCGACGACGGAGTGACTGCAGGTCCAGCCGTTCTCCTCGACGGTCGGGGTGTGCACCCGGACGTTGGCGGTTCCCTGCGGACGGTTCTCGGCCAGTCGGTAGTGCGAGAGCGCCGCGCCGAAGACATCGACCGGGTCGCGGTCGGTCAGGTCCTCGGGGGCTGTGTGCAGGTAGTAGCGCTGGAGGTAGGCGAGGAGCTCGTCCCGGCTGGGGCCCTCCCCGTTGTGCTCAGCTACCCGGGCCGCCCGTGCGAGCAGCTCGGCTTTGGCTTCGTCCAGCTTGGTCTGCATGTCCTCTGGCTCCTGTCGCGCGCCGTTGCGTGACGTAGGTGAAGGAAGAAATGACGTAACGCCGAGACGCGGGGTGTCCGGTCGGAGTCGACGCTATGTCGGGATGAGAGATGACCGGGGCGGAATCGGCCAATGTCACAGCCGGCCGGCCCTGGCAGCAGGGACCAGCGAAGGCCCGGGCACGGTGGTGCGCCGGGCACAGGCCGGGGGCTTCACTGCCCCCGAGGCGTATCGCGCTGATCACGGGTCCAGGCTATCGCCCCGCCCCCCCGACCCGTCATGAGCCGTATGTGTACAAAAGAAGGGGGTGAAGTTTGACGTTCTGGACAGCGACGCGTGCCCTCTTGGCAAACTCCTGCCACCGGTGCACGTTGGCGACAGTCCACTGGCGAGGAGCAGCAGTCATGACAACGAAGATCCTCATCGTGACCGGTGACGCGGCGGAGTCACTGGAAGTCCTCTACCCGTACCAGCGTCTGCGCGAGGAGGGGTACGAGGTCCACATCGCCGCCCCGGCGCGCAAGAAGCTCCAGTTCGTGGTCCACGACTTCGAGCCGGGCTTCGACACCTACACCGAGAAGCCGGGCTACACCTGGCCCGCCGACCTGGCCTTTTCGGAGGTCGACCCCGGAGAGTACGCCGCGCTGGTCATTCCCGGCGGCCGGGCGCCCGAGTATCTGCGCAACGATCCCGAACTGCGCAAAATTCTCAAGTACTTCTTCGATTCCGACAAGCCCATCGCGCAGATCTGCCACGGTCCGCTGCTGACGGCGGCCATCGGCGGCCTCAGCGGGCGCCGCGTCACCGCGTACCCGGCCCTGGAGCTGGACATGCAGACGGCGGGCGCCACCTTCCAGGACGTCGAGACGGTGGTCGACGGCACGCTCGTGTCGGCCCGCGCCTGGCCCGACCACTCGAGCTGGATGCGGGAGTTCCTGACGGTACTTCGCTCCAAGGCGCCGGCGAGCTGACGCCGTCGCGCTCCGCCGCAGGGAGGCCGCCGGGCGCGCCGCCACTGCGCTCAGTGTGGTGCGCGCCCCGACCGGTCAGCGACGGCTGTCGTCGGCGGCCCCTCGGGTCTCCATCCCCAAGCGGTGATCATTCCCGGAGAGATTCCGGCGCACTCGGGCGACTCCAGATACCGGACGGCCTCGTCGATCCGCGCGTCGCCCACCAGCCCGGTGGCCACCATGGCCTCGCGGGCCCGGCCCCATGTCTCGGCCCAGAAGCGGCTGATGGGACTTCCGGGCAGGAGAGGAGGCACATGGATTTCGGCTGCCACGGACACGAGCCCCGCCGCCCGGAGCAGCTGGGGATACCCCGGCACCCAGGAGATGTCGGTGCCGATGCTGTCCCGCAGGCCCTGCCACATCGCCCGCATGACCTCGGTGTACGGCGTGGTGGGCGCTGTGGCGGTGGTCAGGTCCACGGCATCGCCGAGCACCAGCACTCCGCCGGGGGCAAGCAGCGTGCTGAGCTTGGTGACCATCTGCTGTGGGGAGCGCAGGTGCATGAGGACGAACCGTGCATGGACCAGCTGGAACAGGCCGGGACCGAAGTCCGGAGCAGTGATGTCCGCCTCCAGGGCGGTGAGCCCGGGTGTGGGGTGGGCCGCGAGGAAGCGGATGTCGCGGTCCACCGCGAGGACGGCAGCGACACCGCCTCGGCGCAGGAGCAGCCGGGCGACCGTACCGGTCCCCGCACCCACGTCCAGACAGTGCCAGCCCGGCCCGGCCCCCAGTTTCATCAGCCGTGCCGCGGTGATGTCGTCGTAGGCGAGAGCGCCGAGGTCGATGCGGTCGTCCTCGCCCGCCTCCTCCGGGCGGAACACCCGCTCGCCATAGGACCCGTCGCCGGCGGGGGAACGGGTGGCGGAGTGGTCCGACGGGGCAGGCATGACTCACCGCCTTTCGCCGTCACCGGGGACGGTCCGCGCTTGGCGGCGGCAAACGCCGCCAAGAGGACTGACGCCCGACGGGCTCATATGCCCCGATTATGACGCAATCGGCCGGCTGCTTCCTCTGGTGACGTTCCGGCCGCCCGGCTGCCCATCTGCTCCGCCACCGCCACCGCCGCGGCCAGGGTGTCCACCACCGGTACGCCCGCGGTCTCCAGGCTTGCCCTGCTGTGCGAGCCACCGGTGTAGAGCACCGCGCCCGCGCCCACGTGCGCTGCGGCCAACGCGTCGTCGACGGCGTCGCCGATCACGACCATCCGGTGGGGGGCGATGCCCTCCAGGGCGGCGAGGTGGCGGACCATGTGCTCCGCCTTGCCGGTGTGCGACGGCCCGATCCGGCCGTCCACACGAATGAAGCGGTCCTCGATGCCGTGCGTGCGCACGATCGGTACCAGGTTCTCGTGCGGGGCGAGCGAGCACAGTGACTGGGTGAGCCCCGCGGACTGCCAGTCCGCGAGCAGCTCGTCCGCTCCCTGAGCCAGCCCCGAGGTCATGGCGAACGCCCAGTAGTGCCGGTGGAAGGCCTCGTCCATGACCACCCACTCGGCATCGGTGGGGAGCCGGCCCATCAGCCGCTCGTAGAAGCGCGGAACCGGTACGCAGTACAGCTCGCGGTAGCGCTCCAGCGTGATCGGGGGCAGGCCGATCTCCGCGAACGAGGCGTTCGTCGCGTCGATGACGGCGTCGATGTCGTGAAAGAGCGTGCCGTTCCAGTCCCAGACGATGTGCGTCCCATACTTCCCCATGCGACGACGGTACCCGCCGGCACCGACAGCTCCGTCAGCCGACGAGGTTCGGAATCTCCTGCACGCCGTACCAGAGCAGCTCGTGGTCCTCCGCGCCGTCCACCGTGAACTGCGCGTCGTCGTCGCCCATGTCCGCCGCGCCCAGCACCGCCGCCGCAGCCGCCACAGCGGCCTCCGCGTCGTCCGCGTCCACGTGTACGGCCGCCGCCTTGCTCAGCGACACCGCCGATCCGATCCGCACCTCGCCCAGCGCCGAGGCGTCCAGCCCACGGTCCGGGTCGGGCACGGCCAGCCGGTCCGGTACGTCGACGGCGACGACGACCCTGCGGCGCGCGGCCGAGCGGTCACCGGCCAGCAGCCGGAGCGAGGCGGCGGCGGCCCGGCTCAGCGCAGCGTACTCGAGCTCCTCGATGTCGTCGGAGACGTACCACTCGCGCAGCGCGGGGGTCACCGCATAAGCGGTCAACGGGCCGGGACCGAGTTCGCCGGCCTTGTGCGCCTCTGCGAGACCGGGGAGGGTCAGGGGGACGTACACGCGCATGACTGGCCGCTTTCCGTAGTCGGGAGACGGACTCAGGATACGTGCGACGGTCCCCCTTCGGGGTGCTGGTCCGGCCCCCGCCCGCCGTCCACCCGGGCGCCGGCCGGGCCGTGCGTGCCACGGCCGCGACGGGATTCCCGTCACCCTGATAGGTGACATCCACGTCCCCGCCGGCCACGTGCGGCGCGCCTTGCGACGCCTTCCCCGGACCCGTAGAAGATCACCAACGAAGTTACCGCCCGGTACTCCACTGGGCCCGGCACCTCGGGGGTGATCGGTATGAACATGACCCGGCCCGCCGGACGGCACGACCAGCGCCGTCCCGGCACCGCAGCGGCGATGGCCCGCGCACGCCGGCAGCACAAGCCTCACTACTGGTTCGCGGACCGCCTGCTCGCCGTCCTCAGCGGTCAGCGCCCGGTGCACTGGATGCTGGGACACACCATCGGCGAGGCGTACGAACAGCTGGTGCGACTCGCCCCGGGCGCGCCGCTGCGCCCCGCGGAGCGGGTGATGCCGGTGGTGCGGCACTGCGGGGAGTTCCACCCCGGGCCCGGGGTGATCGAGGCGTTCGCCAGGATCGGGGCCGGTGAGCGGGTCACCGCGATGGCGTTCCGGCTGGAGCAGGGCGCCGACCAGCGCTGGCGTTGCGCCGCGGTGGAACTCGGCGGCGAACGTGTCCCCACCTGACAGCCGAAACCGCCGGGGCCGGACACCACGAGTGGTGTCCGGCCCCGGCCGCGGGCGATTCGCCCTACTTCTTGCGGCGGCGGCCGCCGCCCTTCTGGGCCTTGCGGCGCTCGGCACGCGTCATGCCGTCCGACTCGGAGCGGGCGGGGCCGCCGTTGTCGAAGTCACCCTCGACAACACCGCCCTCGCCGTCGACCGTCGGCGCGGAGAAGTGCAGACGGTCCGGCCGCTGCGGGGCGCCGAGCCCCTTGGCGCGGATCTCCGGACGCGCACCGGCCGGCACGGCGTCCTCCTTGGCCAGCGAGGTCTTCCCGGCCCCCACCTTGTCGGAGACGGCCTCCACGGGGATCTCCTCGACCTGCTGCTCGACCTGCACCTCCAGGTTGAACAGGTAGCCGACGGACTCCTCCTTGATGCCCTCCATCATGGCGTTGAACATGTCGAAGCCCTCACGCTGGTACTCCACCAGCGGGTCCTTCTGGGCCATCGCGCGCAGCCCGATGCCCTCCTGGAGGTAGTCCATCTCGTACAGGTGCTCACGCCACTTGCGGTCCAGGACCGACAGCACCACGCGCCTCTCGAGCTCACGCATGATCTCGGAGCCGAGCTGCTGCTCACGCGCGTCGTACTGCTCGTGGATGTCGTCCTTGACGGACTCGGCGATGAACTCGGCGGTGATGCCGGCCCGGTCACCCGCCGCGTCCTCGAGCTCCTCGACAGTGACCTTCACCGGGTAGAGCTGCTTGAATGCGCCCCACAGCCGGTCCAGGTCCCACTCCTCCGCGAAGCCCTCGACGGTCTCCGCCTGGATGTACGCGTCGATGGTGTCGTCCATGAAGTGGCGCACCTGCTCCTGCAGGTCCTCGCCCGCAAGGACGCGCCGGCGCTCGCCGTAGATGACCTCGCGCTGCCGGTTGAGCACCTCGTCGTACTTCAGGACGTTCTTGCGGGTCTCGAAGTTCTGCTGCTCGACCTGCGACTGCGCGGACGCGATCGCCCGGGTGACCATCTTGTTCTCGATCGGCACGTCGTCGGGCACGTTGGCCATCGCCATCACACGCTCGACCATCTGCGCCTTGAACAGGCGCATCAGGTCGTCGCCCAGCGACAGGTAGAAGCGGGACTCGCCCGGGTCACCCTGACGGCCGGAACGGCCGCGCAGCTGGTTGTCGATACGGCGTGACTCGTGCCGCTCGGTACCCAGGACGTACAGCCCGCCGAGCTCCTTGACCTCGTCGAACTCGGCCTTGACGGCCCGCTCGGCCTTCTCGAGCGCCTTGGGCAGCGCCGCCGCCCACTCCTCGATGTGCTCCTCGGGGTCGAGCCCCCGCTGGCGCAGCTCCGCCTCGGCGAGGTCGTCCGGGTTGCCGCCGAGCTTGATGTCCGTACCGCGGCCCGCCATGTTCGTGGCGACCGTGACCGCGCCCCGGCGACCGGCCTGGGCGACGATCGTCGCCTCCCGGTCGTGCTGCTTGGCGTTGAGGACCTCGTGCGGAATGCCGCGCTTGGCCAGCTGCTGCGAGAGGTACTCGGACTTCTCGACGGAGGTGGTGCCGACCAGGATCGGCTGGCCCTTCTCGTGCTTCTCCGCGATGTCCTCGACGACCGCGGCGAACTTCGCGACCTCGGTGCGGTAGATCAGGTCGCCCTGGTCCATGCGGACCATCGGCCGGTTCGTCGGGATGGGCACGACGCCCAGCTTGTAGATCTGGTGGAACTCGGCGGCCTCGGTCATGGCCGTACCGGTCATGCCGGAAAGCTTGTCGTACAGGCGGAAGAAGTTCTGCAGGGTGATCGTGGCGAGAGTCTGGTTCTCGTCCTTGATGTCCACCCCCTCCTTCGCCTCGATCGCCTGGTGCATGCCCTCGTTGTAGCGGCGGCCGGCGAGGATACGGCCGGTGTGCTCGTCGACGATCATGACTTCGCCGTCGATGACGACGTAGTCCTTGTCCTTCTTGAACAGTTCCTTCGCCTTGATGGCGTTGTTCAGGTAGCCGACGAGCGGGGTGTTCACCGACTCGTACAGGTTGTCGATGCCCAGCCAGTCCTCGACCTTCGAGACACCGGCCTCGTGGATGGCGACGGTGCGCTTCTTCTCGTCGACCTCGTAGTCGCCGGTCTCCTCGATGCCCTTGAGCTGGTTGCCCGCCTCGCCCTTCTTCAGGCGGGCGACGAGCTTGGCGAAGTCGCCGTACCACTTGGTGGCCTGGTCGGCGGGACCGGAGATGATCAGCGGGGTACGGGCCTCGTCGACCAGGATCGAGTCGACCTCGTCGACGATCGCGAAGTTGTGGCCGCGCTGGACGAGCTCGTCCTTCGACCACGCCATGTTGTCGCGCAGGTAGTCGAAGCCGAACTCGTTGTTCGTGCCGTACGTGATGTCGCAGTTGTACTGCTCGCGGCGCTGCGCGGGCGTCATGTTGGCGAGGATGCAGCCGACCTCGAGACCGAGGAACTTGTGCACCCGGCCCATCATCTCGGAGTCGCGCTCGGCCAGGTAGTCGTTCACCGTGATCAGGTGCACGCCCTTGCCGGAAAGCGCGTTGAGGTAGGCCGGGAGCGTACCGACGAGGGTCTTGCCCTCACCGGTCTTCATCTCGGCGACGTAGCCGAGGTGCAGCGCCGCGCCACCCATCATCTGCACGTCGTAGTGGCGCTGTCCGAGTACGCGCTTGGCGGCCTCACGCACGGTCGCGAACGCCTCGGGGAGCAGGTCGTCCAAGCTCTCACCGTCGGCGTACCGCTCCTTGTACTCCTCGGTGAGCGCGCGCAACTCGGCGTCGGAGAGGTTGACGAAGTCCTCTTCGATGGAGTTGACCTGGTCCGCGATGCGGTGCAGTTTGCGCAGGATCTTGCCTTCGCCTGCACGCATGAGCTTGTTGAAGACGGACACTGAGGCTGGTCTCCTTGCCGGTCGGGCCTGGCACCGTCGAGTTTGTTCAACACGGTGCGGGCACGGCAGGTGGGCCCCACCGCAACGGCCATCGTAAGCGAGGACCCGCCCGGGCCGGGAGGTCCGCACCTTTAGAACGACGGTAGGGCGCGTGAGGTGCCCGGAGGTGTACCCAAAACTTGTGGCGCTCCGCCGCGGAAGCGGCCCAGAATCGGGTGATGGACACCGTGACACTCACTACGGAGCGCCTGCTGCTGCGCCCGTTCGAGCCGGGCGACACCGAGGCCGTCTTCCTGGCCTGCCAGGACGACGAGATCCAGCGCTGGACGACCATCCCCTCCCCGTACGGGCGCGAGCACGCGGAGGGCTTCACCGGACAGATGGTCCCGGACGGCTGGCGGGACGGGTCCGCTCTCGCGTGGGCGGTGCTGCTCCGGGACACCGGCGAGCTCGCCGCCTCCGTCGGGGTGACCCTGCGGTCGCTTCCCGGGACGTGGGAGATCGGCTTCTGGACGGCGAAGCAGCACCGAGGCCGCGGCTATATGACGGAGGCCGCGCGGCAGGTGGCTCGCTGGTCCTTCACCGAGCTGGGCGTGGAACGGCTCGAGTGGCGCGCGGAAGTCGGCAACGCCGGCTCGCGCTCCGTCGCGGAGAAGGCCGGATTCCGCCTCGAGGGCGTCCAGCGGTCGGGACTGCACAACAACGGCGTACGGCGTGACAGCTGGGTGGGGGCGCTGCTCCCGTCCGACCTCGGTCTGCCGACGGAGCACCCGTACCTCCCCGCCGCCCGGGCGGGCAGCTGATCACCGCCCGCCGGGGCGTTGTCAGTGGCGGTGGCTAGGGTTCGGGCCATGACGAGTCTGCCGCCGCCCTCCCTCGTGCTGTCCGCCGACGACGCCCGCCGGATCGCTCTGCGCGCGCAGGGATTCCTCGGCGCTCCGGACCGCAGGGCGGGAGTGCGCGGCGTGCTGCGGCACCTCGGCGCGGTGCAGCTGGACACGATCTCGGTACTGGCGCGCTCGCACGAGCTGATTCCGTACGCCCGGCTGGGCGCCGTGGGCCGTTCCGCGGTGGAGTCGGCGTACTGGACGGGAGCCGTTCCGCAGGCGCGGGAATCGACCCCGGCCGCCTTCGAGTACTGGTCGCACGCGGCGTGCATCCTGCCCATCGAGGAGTGGCCGCACTTCGCCTTCCGGCGGCGTGCCCGCCGGGCCCGCGGGCACCGCTGGCACGTGATGGAGGACGCCGACCGCTCCTGCGCCGCGGTGCTCGACCGGCTGAAGGCCGACGGTCCGCTCACTTCCACGGAGTTGGGCGGCGCGAAGAACGGCGGACCCTGGTGGGACTGGTCCGAGACGAAGATCGCGGTGGAGTGGCTGCTCGACACCGGCGACGTGGTGTGCACCGAGCGGCGCGCCTGGAAGCGCGTGTACGACCTGGCCGAGCGCGCCGTCCCGGACGCGCTGCTGCACGACGACCTGGATGACGCGGAATGCCTGCGGCGCCTCGTCCGGCTGGCCGGGCAGTCGCTGGGCGTGGCCACCCGCGCGGACCTGGCCGACTACCACCGCCTGAAGGGGGAACAGGTGGACGCGGTGATCGCCGACTCGGGCCTGGTGCCGGTGGAGGTCGAGGGCTGGGGCAGACCTGCGTGGGCCGACCCCGAGGCCCTCGGCTCCACACCGCGCGGCCGGCACCGCACGACATTGCTGTCGCCGTTCGACTCCCTGATCTGGGACCGGGCCCGGACCGAGCGGATCTTCGGCTTCACCCACCGGCTGGAGGCGTACGTCCCCAAAGCCAAGCGCGTACACGGTTACTTCGCGATGCCGCTGCTCGCGGGCGGGCACCTGCTGGGGCGGGTGGACCCGGCGCGCGAGGGGACGACCCTGGTCGCCCGGCAGGTGTCACTGGAGAGCCGCAAGGCCGTCCGGCCGATGGCCGAAGCCCTGGTGGAGGCGGCCCGTTGGGTCGGCTGTACCGATGTCCGGCTGGAGCGCGTGGCCGGGGCGGACCTCCGGGAACCGCTGGCAGCGGCGCTCGGCGAGGCCCTCACCTGATTTCGAGGATCTTCTCCCGCATCGCGTAGACCACAGCTTCCATCCTGGAATGCAGCTGGAGTTTCTCCAGAATGTTGCGGACGTGGTTCTTCACGGTGTTCTCGGAAATGAACAACTCCTTGGCGATGTCCCGGTTGTTCATCCCGGTCGCGACGAGCTTGAGTACTTCCAGCTCCCGCTCGGTCAGGCGGGGAGCGGGCACCAGCCGGCGCTCGTCGGTGCGCTGAATCATCGACTTGAACTCGGTGAGCAGCTTGGAGGCCATTGAAGGGCTGATCTGCGACTGCCCGTCGGCGACTGCCCGGATCGCGGTGGACACCTCGTCGGTGGAGATCTCCTTCAGCAGATAACCCGTGGCGCCCGCCTTGATCGCGTCGTAGAGATCGGCTTCCTCGTCACTGATCGTCAGCATGATGATCTTCGCGCTGGGTGCCACCTCCTTGATGGAGGTGCAGGCCTCGATCCCGCCGCGCTTGGGCATCCGTACGTCCATCAGCACGATGTCGGGCAGCAGGTCGGCCGCCTTGTCCACCGCCTCCGCGCCGTCCCCGGCCTCACCGACGACCTGGATGTCCTCCTCCTGGGCAAGGACGATCTCCAGTCCCCGGCGGAAGAGGGCATGGTCGTCCACCACGAGAACCCGGATCGGCTCCTCGCGCGCGCCGCCGCTGTCCGGGCTGACGCCGCTGCCGATGCCGACACCGGCGTCGTTCGTGTCGGCCCGGTCGTGCACCGGCCCGAAGCGGTCCGCCATCGTTCCTCCCCCTGAAGGCCATGGCCCTGGTTCATGTACGCCGCCAACCGAAGGACACAGCGCGCCGGTTGGCTAGTCACGTCATGATTCCATGCCGGGACGTCGCCGCGGTGCTCCAGTGGTCGCACGGTGATGCCCCTGGGGGACGCACAGGCGCTCCAGGGGCACCGCCACCATGCTGTACGTCGCGGCTGCCGCGACCGTTCAACCGCCGGTCAGCCGCCGAGCGCACCTCCCGCGCCACGGGGTGCTTCCGCGGCGAGCGGGTCGGTGGTCAGGTGGATGACGCCGTAGTCGTATGCGTGCCGCCGGTAGACGACACTCGGTTCCTTGGTCTCGGAGTCGACAAACAGATAGAAGTCGTGCCCGACCAGCTCCATCTCGTAGAGCGCCTGGTCGAGCGACATCGGAGCGGCCACATGGGTCTTCTCCCGGACCACCAGGGGTCCTTCGCCCTGCACTTCGAGCGAGCCGATCCTCGTGGTGGGGACGCCTGACGACTCCTCCTCGGGGGCGAGTGCGCCGCTTCCGTTGAGGTGCGCCGCGCCCGGGACGTGGTCGGCGACCTCGGCGGCGGAGATCCGGCCGTGGCCGCGCCGGGTGTGGCGCTTGTCGTGCTGCTTGCGGAGCCGTGCCTCGAGCTTTCCTGTGGCCAGGTCCAGCGCCGCGTACGGGTCGCCCGCCGCTGCCTCGGCCCGGATGACCGGCCCTCGGGAGTGGAGAGTGATCTCCACACGGTCGGAACGGTCTGCCTGCCGCGGGTTGTGCTCCTTGGACACCTCGACGTCGAGGCTGATCACCTTGCCGTCGAGCTTCTGGATCTTGTCCAGCTTCAGCTTCTCGGCCACGTGCTTGCGGAACCGCTCAGGCACCTCGGTCTTGCGGCCCTTGACGACGATGTCCACGCAGAACTCCGTTCCCGGATAGCTCCGCTACAGCGGCGGAGCGTCTCCCACTTGCACCAGACTCCGGTGTTCACCGGAGTCTCGGACTTGGCGACTTTCACCTCCTCCTCCCCCGTCGGCAAGACTTCCACCCCACCGATTTCGCCATTCCTCACAACCGAACATAGCTCGCTCGGACGGTTGTCGGCACCCGCTACTGGGGCGTACCTCCGATCGGGGGTACTTTCCCTCCCACCTCGGTGAACGAAGCAAGATCCTTGTCAGTTCCGGTTTATTCCGAAGGAGAGCGAAGGGGCCGCGACGACTGCTGCGCTCGTGTGTGCGAATAACGGAAATCCCGTTTCCTCAGCCCCTGGTGTGTCTCCGGCCCCTTCCGCCACTGGGGCCCGCCCCGCCGCATCGAGCGCCCGTGCCGCCTCGGCCAGCGAGGCGCCCGTGGTCATCAGATCGTCCACCAGCACCACCCGGCCGCCCTCCAGCAGCCTCCCGCGCCCCTCCCCGACCTCCAGGGCACCTCGCAGATTCGCCAGCCGCTGCCGGGCACCCAGCCCCGACTGGTCGGCCACCACCCTGCGCTGCCGGAGCACCGCGGCCACCCGCGCCGGCGTCCCGGTCCGCCGCAGTTCGGCCGACGCGGCGAGGGCGATCCGGCGGGCCGGGTCATGCCCGCGGGCCCGGAGCGCCTTGCGGGAGGAAGGCACGGGGACCAGTACGAGCACGTCGGCACACGAGAGCGGCAGCCCGGCTCGTACCGCACCGGCCAGGGCCTGGCCCAGCACCCCGGCGAGCCCGAGGGCCCCGCGCTCCTTGTGCGCGAGCAGTACAGCCCGGACGGCGTCCTCGTACGGCGCCGCCGCATGCACCACGGGCAGCCCGGCGGGCTCCGGCACCGGCCGGACCCGTCGTGGCGGCGCGCCGCACAGGGCGCCCCGGCAGTCGTCGCAAAGAGCCGTACGAGGGAGGCCGCAGCCACCGCAGTCGACCGGCAGCACCAGACCGGCGATCTCCCGCCACCACCCCCGCATGCCCTCCATTCTTCCGGTGCGCATGCCGGACGGCCACCCCTGTGGACAACTGCCGGGGGCACCGGAAACGGCAGCGAGGCACAAGCCTCGCCCCCCGCCCTACGGGGAGGGGAACGGGACGCCTACCCGGGATAGACGGGCGCCGCCCCGTCCTCCACCACGGTCTTCCACTGGGCCCCCGGCGGCAGCCAGACGATCCCGTCCACGTCGGAGTGCGCCACGACCGGCAGTCGCTCGTCCTCCGAAGCGGCGATCGCCGTCACACCCGTGGCTCCGGGCAGGTTCCCGGCCGGTGTGGCCGAACCGTCCGCGTACATGTAACGCACCTGGAGCAGCCCGCCCGACTCGCGGCCCACTACGAGCAGCCGGCCCCGGCTCGCCCACGACATAGCGGTCACTTCAGCCATCCGGGGGGCCGCCGGCCGCAGCTCGCGCACCGACACGGCCTCGGCCTCGGAGGCCGCTTTACCACGCGGCCGCTCCACCCGGCCGGTCTGCAGGGTCTTGCGTCCGTCCTCGGACGCCACCAGGAGCGCGATCCGTACGCCGTCCGCCGACACCCGGACCGCTTCGACGCGGCCGTCCCCGAGCCCCGCCACGTCGACTGCCTGCGGCTGTCCCTTTCCGCCGGGGATCCGCCACAGCACCGGATTCGCCGGGTCGCGGTCGGCCACCCACAGATCACCGCGGCCGTCCCAGCTCGGCGCGGACAGCTGCCGGGCAGCACTGATCAGCACCGGCTTGCCCAGCGGCCCGTCGGTGGTGAGCGAGGCGACGTACAGCGAACGCCGGTCCGTCGAGACCGCCGCCGCCCGCTTCTCGTCATGAGCCACCGCGACCGTGCTGAGCCGGACGCCCGCACTGGTCAGCGGACCCGCCACCGGCTCGGCGGGATCGGGCTCCGACTCGCTGTCGCGGCGCGCCTGCATCCGTACGAGCCGGTGCTCGCTGTCGACGAAGTACTGGTGATCGGCCATCCTGGAACCCTGATGCGCCGTCACCTCCGCGAGCGCCTCGTCGACGTCGCACAGCGGCGAGTTGTCGGAGCGCAGCAGCTCCACCCGCTTGACCCGCGAGGACGTCAGATCGGCCATGGTGAACAGCAGTTGGGTCGCCATTCTCGTGCACTGGGTCTGGGCGACGTTCGAGGCCTCGTCGTTCAGCGGCACCTTCAGCACATTCTGACCGTCGTACGTCAGGCTCGTGGTGCCCTCCTTGAGCCCCGCACCCGTGGGGAAACTCGAAGCGACCACCGGGGCCAGCCACTTGGTCGGCCCGTCCAGAAGCGCCTTGACCGTCTGCGTCATCGGGTCCATCCGCGACTCGGGATCCTGGCGCTGACGTACGTAGACGGGGTCGGCGACGAGCTGATCGGCCGCGAAGTAGTACTTGTTGACGGGCTGGTAGATGCGCTGGAAGTCGGACTCGGCGAGAACCAGACCGTCGGGCAGACTGTCGATCCGCCACTCCTTGCCGTCCTTGACGAGCTGCAGATGCTCCACGTAGTCGCCCGTGACGGCCTGCGGCTGATAGGCACGCCGCTCGTCCACCCCGGCGACCTTCTTGCCGGTCAGTTTGAAGCGGGCCCCGACCGCCTCCTTGTCGATGCTGCGCTCGGGCTGCCTGCCCGGTGCGGCTGCGAGCACGGTCACGCCCGAGCCCGGCTTCCACGCCTTCGACGCCCGCTTCGTCAGGTACTTCCGCGCGGTGCCGAGCTGCGGATCGTCGCTGGCCATGGCCTCCATGAAGCCGTCGACGATCTGCGCCGGCTGCGCGCCGTCCCGGGGCGGCACCCCGAAGACCCGCACCTGGGAATCGGCACCCTGGGACGCCTGGACGGGCCGCACCTCCCCGCTGTCGGGCATGGAGGCGCAGCCGGCGAGCAGCAGGCCGCTGCAGCCGAGCAGGGCGGGCGTCTGCCAGGGACGCCTCCGGAAGAGCCGGCGCCGGTCAGCGTCCACGAGCGATGTCCTCCCCGTCAGGTATGTGCGCGTCCGCGCCCGGTACCGCTTCGGCGTCCCGCCGGGTGCCCGGCCCGCGCGCCACGACCCGGGCACCACTGCCCGGCAGGGCCGTCGGATCCGCCGAGGGTGGCGCGGTACGCGGCGGGATCGGCCCCCGCGACGAGCCTGCCGCCGCGGAGCGTTCGCTGCCCGGCTGCATCGGCACGGTGCCGAGCCGACCGGGCACCGTCTGTGTCCCCGGCTGTGCCCCGGCATGTGTGCCGCCATGTGCGCCGGCCCGCAGCCCTGCGGGCCGCGCCGCCGTGGCCGCCTTCGCCGCCGCCTCGGCCCGCCCTCGTCCGCGCCGTGAATCCTCGGGTTCCAGGGGTATGGGTGAGCCCCTCAGCGGCTCGTCCGCCGTACGCGGCAGGGTCAGCCGGAACTGCGAGCCGCCACCGGGCTCGCCCCAGGCCTGGAGCCAACCGCCGTGCAGCCGGGCGTCCTCGACGGCGATCGAGAGCCCGAGCCCCGTACCACCGGTGGTACGGGCGCGCGCCGGGTCCGCCCGCCAGAAACGGTTGAACACCCGGGTCGCCTCACCGGGCTTGAGTCCCACACCGTAGTCGCGCACCGCGACCGCCACAGCGCCGCCGGCGGACGCGAGGCGTACCACCACGTCCCGGCCCTCGCCGTGCTCCACGGCGTTGACCACGAGGTTGCGCAGCACCCGCTCCACACGCCGGGCGTCGGCCTCGGCTATGACGGGCTGCTTGTCCCCCGTCACCAGGATCCGGCTGCCCTTGTGCTCGGCGAGCGGCTCGGCACCGTCGATCACCCGCCTCACGACTTCGCGCAGGTCGATCGGCTCGGCCTCCAGGGCCGCCGCCCCCGCGTCGAACCGGCTGATCTCCAATAGGTCGGACAGCAGCGACTCGAACCGGTCCAGCTGCCCGGCGAGCAGCTCGGCGGACCGCGCGGTCACCGGGTCGAAGTCCTGGCGGGCGTCATGGATGACATCGGCGGCCATGCGTACCGTCGTCAGTGGGGTACGCAGCTCGTGCGAGACGTCCGAGACGAAACGGCGCTGCATCCGGGACAGGTCCTCCAGCTGCTGGATCTTGTGCTGGAGGTTCTGCGCCATCTTGTTGAAGGCCTCACCGAGCCGGGCGATGTCGTCCTCGCCGGTGACCTTCATCCGCTCCTGCAGACGCCCGGCGGACAGCCGCTCGGCGATGCCGGCCGCCATCCGTACGGGCGTGACGACTTGCCGCACCACGAGCCACGCGATGGCTCCGAGCAGCACGACGACGAAGAGCCCGGCCGTGGCGAGGGTGCCCTTGACCAGGGTGAGCGACTCCTCCTCCTGCGTCAGCGGGAAGAGGTAGTAGAGCTGGTACGGCTCTCCGTTGATGTCGCTGAGCCGTTTGCCGACGATCAGCGCCGGCTCCGCCTCGGTCGGCACCACGTACTCGATCTTCGTAAAGGTCTGGTACGGGCCCGTCCCGCTGTCGACGGCGGTCCGCAGCTCCTCCGGCACGCTGGCGACCGGATCCACGTTGCCGGATGCGCGAAGGCCCCGGATACCGGTGGTCCTGTCCTCCGACTCGGACCCGAGCGCCACGACGTTGAAGGCGTTCTGGCCACCGCTGGCGAGCTCCACCACCAGGTTGGACATCCAGGTGGCACTGCGGGCCGCCTTGGCGTCCCCGGCGCCGCCCTCCTGGTCGTCACCGGGGCCCGGCGTGTTCGCCTTCTCCTGGGCAGCCGCGAAGCCGCCGGCGGCCTGGCTCTGCGCCGCCTCCTCCTTGGCGTCGAGCAGGCCGTTGCTGACCTGCCCGATGACGACGAATCCGAGCAGGAGCACCACGCCCAGCGACATCAGCAGGGTGCCGGCGACCACCCGGAGCTGAATGTTCCGCCGCCACAACCGCACGGCCGGCAGCAGCGGCCTGCGCACCCAGCGCGCGAAGAGACGCAGCACAGGGCCGCCGGCCGCTCCGTCCTGGAGCAGCCGGCCTCCCCGCAGTACACGCTTGTACAAAGAACTCCTGTCCACGCGGCCGGCAGGCCGCCCCCCGTTCACTCCCGGCTCCCCGGGCACCGGAGCAGCGCCGCCAGAGGCCACGTCAGCTCGGCCCCGCCTTGTAGCCCACGCCACGCACCGTCACCACGATCTCGGGCCGCTCAGGGTCCTTCTCGACCTTCGAGCGCAGCCGCTGGACGTGCACATTGACCAGCCGCGTGTCCGCGGCGTGCCGGTAACCCCACACCTGTTCGAGCAGCACCTCACGGGTGAAGACCTGCCACGGCTTACGGGCGAGGGCGACCAGCAGATCGAACTCGAGCGGGGTCAGGGCGATCGACTGCCCGTCCCGCTTCACCGAGTGACCGGCCACGTCGATGACCAGATCGCCGATCGCCAGCTGCTCGGGCGCCGGCTCCTCGGACCGCCGCAGCCTCGCCCGGATACGGGCGACCAGCTCCTTCGGCTTGAACGGCTTGACGATGTAGTCGTCGGCCCCGGACTCCAGCCCGACCACCACATCGACGGTGTCGCTCTTCGCCGTGAGCATCACGATCGGCACACCGGATTCCGCCCTGATCAGCCGGCAGACCTCGATGCCATCCCGTCCGGGCAGCATGAGATCCAGCAGCACCAGGTCCGGTTTCGCCTCCCGGAATGCGGCCAGGGCCTTGTCACCGTCCGCTACGAACGACGGCTCGAAACCTTCTCCACGCAGCACAATGCCGAGCATCTCGGCCAGCGCGGTGTCGTCGTCGACGACAAGGACACGTCCTTTCATAAACGACATCATCCCATTAGCTAATCGTTACCTGGCGTGACCTGGCACACAGCTCGGCGAGCCCCGCACCTGTCACAGGAGAAAGAACACCCTCCTCGGTGACGATCGCCGTCACCAGTTCCGGAGGCGTCACATCAAAGGCAGGGTTGTACACCTGCGTTCCCAGGGGTGCCACCGGCACCCCGCCTCCTGCCTCCGTCCCGGCCGCCGGAATATGCGGAGCGGTGAACTCCGTCACTTCCTGCCCCGGGCGCTGCTCGATCTCGATGGACGCCCCGTCCATGGTGTCCAGGTCCACCGTCGTGGTGGGCGCCACGACTATGAACGGCACATGGTGATAGCCCGCCAGCACGGCGAGCGGATAGCTGCCGACCTTGTTCGCGACAGAACCGTCCGCGGCGATCCGGTCCGCCCCTATGAGTACCGCGTCCACCTCCCCTGCGGCGAACAGCGAACCCGCCGCGCTGTCCGTGAGCAAGGTGTACGCCATCTCGTGCCGTGCCGCCTCGTACGCCGTCAGACGCGCCCCCTGCAGCAACGGACGCGTCTCGTCGACCCACAGCCGCCGCAGCCGCCCATCCCGGTGCGCCGCGAGCGCCACCGCGAACGCGGTGCCCTCGCCGCCCGACACCAGCGCCCCGGTGTTGCAGTGGGTCAGTATCCGGTGCCCGCCGGCCGGCAGCAGCTCGTCCAGCAGCGCCAGACCGTGTCCTGCCATCCGCGCACTGCCCTCGGCGTCCTCCCGGTGCAGCGCCCGGGCCGCCGCGAGCACGCTCGCCGCCGCCTGCTCCGGCCCGGCACCGCCCTTGACCGCCGACCGGTACGCCCCCGCCGCCCGCCGCACCCCGTTCCCGAGGTTCACCGCGGTGGGCCGGGACTGCTCCAGCAGCCCGACCGCCTCCTCGACGTCGTAGCCGCGCGCCGCGGCGAGCGCGACGCCGTACGCCCCGGCGACGCCCAACAGAGGGGCCCCACGTACGGAGAGCGACTGGATCGCCTCCACCAGCGCGGGTACGTCCGTACACACCAGCTCTACTTCGTCGACTGGCAGCCGAGTCTGGTCGAGGAGCACCAGCACCGGCCCTTCGGGCGGCTCCTCCCAACGCAGCACAGAAAGGGAAGGAGGGTCTCCGCCCACGGGGGATCGCGCGTACTGATCAGCCATTTGCCCAGTCTGCATGGTGAAGCACCGACAATTGAAGGTGCGAAGGACAAGGAGATACAGCGGCCGGTCCGCGGTGGGTCGCCTCATGGCACGATGGCTGCCACACTGCCGCCGCGCCCGCGGACCGGCACCGTGAAGGAGCGACGATGAACGACTCTCCGGGCTGGGCCTCGCCCGGATCCGCCCGCGCGGACGGACAGGAGCCGGGTGTGCCCCGCCCCGCCGAGCCCGTGGACCAGCCCGGTCGGCCCGATCAGCCCGATCAGCCCTCGAAGTGGTCCGAGCAGCAGCCCCCGGCCGGCCAGTGGTCCGCGCCCGGCACCCCTGGTGCCGGCCCCGCGCCACAGGAGCCCGCACCCGGCTGGGGAGGCCAGAACCCGGGCGGCCACAGCGGCTGGGGCGGCCCGTACCAGGGCGGTGGCTGGGGCGGCCCGCCACCCGCGGCCAAGCCCGGCGTCATCCCCCTCCGCCCGCTCGGCGTCGGCGAGATCCTCGACGGAGCAGTGTCCACCATGCGCGCCCACTGGCGCACGGTGCTCGGCATCTCCCTCGGCGTCGCCCTGATCACCCAGCTCGCGGTCGTCCTCGTCCAGGGCTTCGCACTGGACGAGCTGAACGCCGCGGGCACCACCACCTCGTCCGACACCGCCGAAGCGCTCAACGACCTCGGCAACAGTGCGGCAAGCGATGTCATTGCCCAGCTGATCGCCCTGGTGGGGACGGTGCTCGCCACCGCGATGCTCACCATGGTCGTCAGCCGCGCGGTACTCGGCAGGTCCGTCACCATCGGCGAGGCCTGGCGCGAGTCCCGGCCCCGGCTGCTGCGCCTCGCGGGCCTGACCGTGCTCCTCGTGGTCATGATGGTCGCCGTCTTCGCCATCGGCCTGCTGCCCGGCATCCTGGCCCGCTCCTGGGAACTCGGCCTGCTGGGCCTCCTGGTCGCCCTTCCCGTCGCCGTATGGCTGTGGGTCCGCTACGTCCTCGCCTCCCCCGCGCTGATGCTGGAGAAGCAGGGCGTACTGGCATCCATGAGGCGCTCCGCGAAGCTGGTCCGCGGATCCTGGTGGCGCACCTTCGGCATCTGGCTGCTCGCAGGCATCCTGACCGGCATCGTGAACGCGATCATCGTCGTCCCGTTCTTCGTCCTCGGACTCGTCTTCGGCGGCGGCGGAATGGAGGCCTTCGTCGACGGCACCGGCGAGCTCACCTGGACGTTCCTCATCATCAGCGGTATCGGCTCGGTGGTCGCCCTCACCATCACGTTCCCCATCAGCGCGGGCGTCACCGCCCTGCTGTACATGGACCAGCGCATCCGCCGCGAGGCCCTCGACCTGGAACTTGCCCGCGCCGCCGGCCTCCAGGGTTACGCAAACACGCCCCCGCCCGGCACCTCCGCCGGGAGCTGATGCGGTGAGTGCGACGGGGGGTGTCATCACGGCCATGGCCACACTGCTGCCCGGCGGAGAAGAACCGCCGGTGACGGAGCCACGCCTCCCAGCCCGCGAGGCGGCGGAGCGGGAGCTGTCCAAGCCGATGTACCACGAGAACGACCCGGGGCTCTTCCAGCGCGCCCTCACCCGTTTCTGGGAGTGGGTCGACGAACTGTTCGGCGCAGCCTCCGGGGCGACCCCCGGGGGCGCGCTCGGCCTCGTCGTGATCGTGCTGGTCGTCCTCCTCCTCGTCGTCGCCCTGTGGTGGCGGCTGGGCACCCCTCAGCGCACCCCGGCCCCCGAAGGCGGCCTCTTCGACGACCGGCCGCGCAGCGCGGCGGAGCACCGCAAGGCGGCCGAGACCCACGCCCTGGCCCACCGGTGGACCGAGGCCGTCCAGGAACGCATGCGGGCCGTCGTCCGTTCTCTGGAAGAACGCACCGTCCTCGAACCACGCCCCGGCCGTACCGCCGACGAGGCGGCCGCCGAAGCGGCGACCCAGCTGCCCGGTCATGCCGACGGGCTCCGCGCCGCCGCCCGGACGTTCGACGACGTCACCTACGGAGGCCGGGCCGCCGACGAGGGGGCGTACCTCCGCCTGCGCGACCTCGATCTCGCGCTGGAGCGCACCAAGCCGGTACTCAGCGGCGCGGACCGGGGAGCCGTCCAATGACCGAGGCCACCACCACACCCTCCACATCGATTTCCCCGACGCCGCGTCAGATATGGACCCGTTCGCGCGGACTGCTGGCCGGACTGGCCGTACTGCTCCTCGCCGGAATCGTTCTCGCCGCCGTCGACTTCAGCAACAAGCACGGGGCCCTCGACCCCCGGTCCGCCGACCGCTACGGCAGCCGCGCCGTGGCCGAACTCCTCGCGGACCGCGGCGTCACCACCCGCGTCGTCACCACCACCGACGAGGCGGTGGCCGCCGCCGGACCGGACACGACGCTCCTAGTGACCACCCCCGACCGGCTCACCACCCATCAGCAGGAGACGCTGCGCGCCGCCACCGAGACCTCCGGAGGCCGCACCGTCCTGATCGAGCCCGGCCCGCCCTCGCTCGGCGTCCTCGCACCCGGCGTACGCGCCGAGGGCCCCGCCACCGGCTCCGCCCTCGAACCCGACTGCGCCCTGCCCGCCGCCACCCGCGCCGGCAAGGCGGAAACCGGCGGCCTGCGTTACACGGCCGACAACGCGGCCGACGCCTGCTACCCCAGTGCGGGCAGGCCGACCCTGCTCCGGCTCACGGCTGGCAACAGCGGCGACACGGTCGTCCTCGGCTCCCCCGAGAGCCTCCTCAACCACCGGCTCGACGACCAGGGCAACGCCTCACTCGCCCTGCAACTCCTCGGCTCCCGCGCCGAGCTTGTCTGGTACATGCCCTCGCTCGCCGACCCCTCGGCCACCGGAACCGGCGACGGCAGCGGCGCCGACCGCAGCTTCCTCGACCTGATCCCCTCCGGCTGGCTCTGGGGGCTGCTCCAGCTCACCTTCGCAGCGGTACTCGCCGCGCTGTGGCGAGCGCGCCGACTGGGACCTCTGGTCACCGAGCGCCTCCCCGTCGCCATCCGGGCCTCCGAGTCCACCGAAGGCCGCGCCCGCCTCTACCGCAAGGCCGGCGCCCGCGACCGCGCCGCCGAGGTCCTGCGGGCGGCCACCCGCAACCGCCTGGCGCTCGTCCTCGGCGTACCGCCCACGCGAGCCCACGCCCCCGAAGCGCTGCTGCCCGCGGTCTCCGCCCGGGTACCCGACCCGAGCCGGGACCTCAGCACCCTCCTCTTCGGCCCCGCCCCCGCCGATGACACCGCTCTCATCACCCTCACCGACCAACTCGACGCCCTCGAAAGAGAGGTACGCACTTCATGAGCGCCCGGACCAGTGACCTTGCGGACAGTGCGGATGTTGCCCGCTCCTCCCTGGAGGCTCTGCGCACCGAGATCGGGAAGGCCGTGGTCGGCCAGGACCCAGCCGTCACCGGTCTCGTCGTCGCGCTCCTGTGCCGGGGACACGTCCTCCTGGAGGGAGTCCCCGGCGTCGCGAAAACCCTGCTCGTCCGCGCCCTCGCCGCCTCCCTCGAGCTCGACACCAAGCGCGTGCAGTTCACACCGGACCTGATGCCGAGCGACATCACCGGCTCACTCGTCTACGACGCCCGCAGCGCCGAGTTCTCGTTCCAGCCCGGCCCGGTCTTCACCAACCTCCTCCTCGCGGACGAGATCAACCGCACGCCCCCGAAGACGCAGTCCTCGCTCCTCGAAGCGATGGAAGAGCGCCAGGTCACCGTGGACGGCACGCCCCGTATGCTCCCCGAACCCTTCCTGGTCGCGGCCACCCAGAATCCGGTCGAGTACGAGGGCACCTACCCGCTTCCGGAAGCCCAGCTGGACCGCTTCCTCCTCAAGCTCACCGTCCCGCTCCCCACCCGCGAGGACGAGATCAACGTACTGAACCGGCACGCCGAGGGCTTCAACCCGCGCGATCTGCAGGCAGCCGGAGTACGCCCGGTCGCAGGGCCGGCCGACCTCGAGGCCGCCCGAGCGGCCGTGGCCAAGACCGCCGTGTCCCCCGAGATCACCGGGTACGTCGTCGACATCTGCCGCGCGACCCGCGAATCCCCCTCGCTCACCCTCGGCGTGTCCCCGCGTGGAGCCACCGCCCTGCTCTCCACCGCCCGCGCCTGGGCGTGGCTCACCGGCCGCGACTACGTCATCCCCGACGACGTCAAAGCCCTCGCACTTCCCACGCTCCGCCACCGCGTCCAGCTCCGTCCCGAGGCCGAGATGGAGGGCGTCACCGCGGACTCCGTGATCACGGCGATCCTCGCCCACACCCCCGTCCCGCGCTGATGGCCCTCACCGGACGCGCCGTCCTGCTGGCGGCCCTCGGCACCCTCCCCGTCGGGTTCCTTGAGCCGAGCTGGACGGGAATTCTCGCGGTCAACGCGCCCCTGGCCCTGGCCTGTGCCTGCGACTTCGCCCTGGCGGCGCCGGTACGCAGTCTTGAGCTCGCGCGGTCCGGCGAGACCTCGGTGCGCCTCGGCGAACCCGCCGAGGTCCATCTCACGGTCTCCAACACCTCGCGCCGCACTCTGCGCGCCCATCTCCGTGACGCCTGGCCGCCGAGCAGCTGGCTACCAGGGACCGAGGCAAAGGCGTCCCGGCACCGACTGAACGTCCCACCAGGGGAACGGCGCCGAGTCACGACGCAGCTGCGTCCCACCCGCCGGGGTGACCGCCGTGCCGAGCGCATCACCGTCCGCTCGTACGGACCTCTGGGGCTGCTGGCCCGTCAGGGCAGCCACCGGATTCCCTGGACCGTCCGCGTCCTGCCGCCGTTCACCAGCCGCAAGCACCTGCCCTCGAAGCTCGCCCGGCTGCGGGAGCTGGACGGCCGTACCAGCGTGCTGACCCGCGGCGAAGGCACCGAGTTCGACAGCCTGCGGGACTACGTTCCCGGTGACGACACGCGCTCCATCGACTGGCGCGCGACGGCCCGGCAGACCACAGTCGCCGTGCGCACGTGGCGCCCGGAACGGGACCGGCACATCCTCATCGTCCTCGACACCGGCCGAACGTCGGCGGGCCGAGTGGGTGACGCCCCCCGTCTCGACGCGGCGATGGACGCGGCACTCCTCCTGGCGGCGCTGGCCTCCCGGGCCGGTGACCGCGTCGACCTCCTCGCCTACGACCGGCGTACGCGCGCCCTGGTCCAAGGCCGTTCCGCCGGTGATGTCCTGCCGGCCCTGGTCACCGCCATGGCTCCGCTCGAACCGGAACTCGTCGAAACAGACGCCCGCGGCATGGCCTCCACGATCCTGAACATCGCACCACGCCGCTCTCTCGTCGTGTTGCTGACCAGCCTCGACGCCGCTCCCATCGAGGAAGGCCTGCTGCCGGTGCTCCCGCAGCTCTCCCAGCGCCATTCACTGCTCGTGGCCTCGGTGGCGGACCCGCACATCGAGGAGATGACTAAGGCCCGCGGCACGGTGGACGCGGTGTACGAAGCCGCTGCCGGCGCCCGCACGCAGGAACAGCGCCGACGGACGGCCCAGCAGCTCATCCACCACGGCGTCACCGTCGTCGACGCCGTCCCCGAAGACATCGCCCCGGCAGTGGCGGACGCCTATCTCGCCCTGAAAGCAGCCGGCCGCCTCTGATAAAAAAAGGGGCAGTGTCGGCGGCACTGCCCCTTTGAAATGCTGCCGAACGCAAAAAAGCCGCTGTCCCCGAGTCAAATGACTGGGGGACAGCGGCTTTTTCAAAATTTGTTCGGCGGCGTCCTACTCTCCCACAGGGTCCCCCCTGCAGTACCATCGGCGCTGAAAGGCTTAGCTTCCGGGTTCGGAATGTAACCGGGCGT
>NZ_JBFBAS010000040.1:0-50400 GCF_040682335.1 Streptomyces sp. NPDC051219 | reverse complement strand
GTTCGGCACCAAGCTCTATCGACGTCCTCCGGACGGGCACCAGCCCCGATTTTCCCGGCCACGGGGCGGGACCGACAGGGCCCGGGATGACTACCTAGTAGGGCGAGGGCCAGCGGCCCATTCTCGACATGGCCGAGCTCCGCGGGGATGCCGCACCTCGCGCGGCGGGGGCTGTCTTGGCCGGATCGGCCTTCTGTGAAGCGAGATCCCAGCTTCCGGACAGGAACAAGCGCAGTCGATGGCCGCCGAGGCGCGCCGCTGGAGGCCCGGTGCAGCGACTCCCCGGCCTGGCAGTTTATGTGGCCTTGGCGGTGGCGACCTTCAGGCGCGAACGGGGTCGTGGTGCCAGCGCGGACCTGGGCAGTTTCGTTTGGATCACCGGGCGGACCAGAGAAAGATCCTGCGCGTGGGGGCCGGGCCAGAAGGGGCGCCGGCGACCGTGATGAGCGGGGCGACGTCTCGGAAGCGGTCCCGAACTTCGTCGGCCGGTGGTGGTCCCTGCCGTGGTCCGACAGGGAGACGCACGTCACATTCGTTCCTGTCACATCTCGCCGAGCGATTCCGTCAGAGGTGTGCAACCACCAGCAACGGCAGAGGAGTCACCATGGATGCTCGCTTGAACCTCTTCGGCAACCCGGACGCAGCCAAGATCCTGAGGTACCTCACCTCAGCCGGCAAGGTGCTCTCGGACTCGACGCTCCCCGCCGCGACGCAGGAACTGGTGAAGATTCGCGCCAGTCAGATCAACGGCTGCGGCTTCTGCACCGACATGCACACCAAAGACGCCGCCCACGCCGGGGAGACCTCGGTGCGCCTCAACCTGATCGCGACCTGGCGAGAGGCCAAGGTCTTCACCGATGCCGAGCGCGCTGCTCTTGAGCTGACGGAGCAGGGCACCCGCATCGCCGACGCGGCCGGTGGTGTCACGGATGAGGCTTGGGCGAACGCCGCCAAGCACTACGACGAGGACCAGCTCGTCGTCCTGGTGTCCCTCATCGCCCTCATCAACGCCTACAACCGCGTGAACGTCATCGTCCAGCAGCCCGCCGGCGACTACCGGCCCGGCCAGTTCGACTAACGAGGAGTACCTGGCCGGGACCGCCGGTGCCGTCTCGCACCAGCAGCAGCAGCACATGCCCCGGGCACCTCTCGCCGGGCCCGGGGCGTCCTTCTGGTACGCCCGGGTCCGACTGATCCAAACGAGTCGGCCTGGGGGCCTCGTTCGGGTCAGCGGCTTGATCACCGGAGGATGCCCGCGATGTGGAGTCCGGCGAGGTAGATGGTCTCGGTAGCCTTCCCCGACGGGGGCGCAGGCCGACGACGTCAGTGGTGTGCGTCTGGGTGGGCCGGAGCGGCTTCAGCCCAGGTAGAAGTCCCTGCGAGCGGCCACGAATGCCTCGACCGATTGGGCAGGTACGCCCGTCACGCGTTCGACGTCGTCGGACGCGCGGTCGTAGCGGTTCTCGCGGTGGAGTCGGGCCATGGTGACGATGTGCTGTTCGGTGTGGGGCGGCAGGCCTACCTTGGCGAGCACCTCGGCCCGCCACTGGTCGAGCGGCATGTCCACGTAGGACACTGGACGCCCCAACGCCCGTGAGAACTCCTCGGCCATCTCGGTCATGTCGACCGTGCGCGGCCCGGTCAATTCGTAGACGTTCCCGACGTGCGGACCGGGGTCGCGGAGGACGGTGGCGACCACTCGGGCGACGTCGTCCACGGCGACCGGCGAGGTGCGCCCGGTGCCGAAAGGCAGCGCGATCGTGCCGTTCTTCCGAATCGACTGCGCAGGCAGCGCGGTGAAGAGCGGATTGTCCAGGAAAGACGTCGGCCGGATGTGTACCACTGGCAGGCCCGACCAGTTGAGTACCTGCTCGGCCAGCCAGTGCAGTCGCTGCTGGTGCGACTCGCCGGTGCTGGTGGCGGTCATCTGGGACACCGTCATCTGGGACATGCCCACCAGACCGTCCAGCTCCCCGTGCTCGCGCGCCACGCTGGCCACCACGGCTGTTGCCAGAAGATGGTCCGGCGACACGGGCATCGCGAAGTACATGCGCCGCACACCCTCCAGCGCGGCCGCGACGCTCTCGGGTCGCGTCAGGTCGCCGATGACCACCTCCGCGCCGAGCGCACGCAGCTCGGCCGCACGATCATCGTCACGGCGGACCATCGCGCGCACTGGTACGTCCTGCGCGCGCAGTTGGTCGAGGGCCGTGCGGCCCACGCCACCGGCGTTGGCGATGAGAACTAGGTTGCTGGCAACCATCGGCTGATCTCCTTGTGACGAGCTGATCGGGGGTGTGACACGTGGGTGTGGTGTGAAAGGTTTCCGGGACGCGCGGCCGAGTGGTGGGGCCGGCTTCGTTGGACACCTTGTGGCGGGGCCGGATGCGTAAACCGCGACCAATAGGCCCGTGCTGCGGTGTGCGGCGGTCCCTCGCGTCGGAGACGTACCGATGGCCGCGCCGTACCGCCGCGTTCCTGGGACCGCGGTTCCGGCTCGGGATCCTCCCAGTCGCGGGCCGAGGCCTTCGGGCAGGTGCCGAGCGCTTGTAAGGCCCCTTCTAGCCTAAATAGGCTGGCGGGGCCCCGCTTGCGGGAGGGCTGTGGCCCGCAGCCGAAGGCCTTTCGCGCAGGTGGAGGTCCTTGCGTGGGGCGATGAGCTCCTCGGTGGTCATGACTGGCGCCCGGTGAGGGGGTGGCGGGCGATGCGGTCGCAACGACCTCTCGGTGCTGGCGAGCCATCGTGGCGAGGTGCTGGGCTTCGTAAGGGGGCGAGCTCAAGGCCCAGGTCCTGGTTATGGCGGTCATAGGCGACGGGGGGCGACTGCTTGCAGGCCGGCAAGTAACAGATCGGAGCAACGTCAGAACGGCTTCGTCCCTGCTTTCGGTCCAGGTAGGTCTCCAGCCGCCTCAGCCGGACCTCGCTCATCGTCGGAGGTCGCGCTGACAGCGGTGACTGCCGTTTATGCACCGGAGCCGTGAGCGTGATCGTTAAGCGCTTTGCGTTGGACCTCAATTCGCTGCCGTTCTTGTGCCAACTACCCACCGACTTACGAAGGTCGGCGTCTGCATAGGGTGTGCCCGTGACAGCCAGCGATACCGGTGAGGCAGTCCCGTACCGGAACGTAGCCAGGGGGAAGACCGCCGTCCGATGAACCAGATTCTGTTTGCCGGGGCCATTGGCCTGTTCCTGACCCTCATCGGCACACCGCTGCTGATCAAGCTACTGGCCCGCAAGGGCTACGGGCAGTTCATCCGTGACGATGGCCCCCGCGGCCACCACGGCAAGCGCGGCACACCCACCATGGGCGGCATCGCTTTCATCCTGGCCACCCTCGTCGCGTACGCCCTGACCAAGGTCATCACCGGGGAGGGCCCGACGTACCCCGGTGTTCTGGTGCTGTTCTTGATGGCGGGCATGGGCGTCGTCGGGTTCCTCGACGACTACATCAAGATCGTCAAGCGGCGTTCGCTGGGGCTAAGGGCCGGGGCGAAGATGTCCGGCCAGCTGATCGTCGGCATCATGTTCGCCGTTCTGGCCATACGGTTCGCGGACGACCGCGGCCAGACGCCGGCTTCTCTGAGGCTGTCATTCGTCACCGACTTCGGCTGGAGCATCGGGCCGGTCCTGTTCGTCGTATGGGCACTGTTCATGATCCTGGCCATGTCGAACGGGGTGAACCTGACCGACGGTCTGGACGGGCTGGCGACCGGTGCGTCGGTCATGGTCTTCGGCGGCTACACCTTCATCGGCCTGTGGCAGTTCCAGAACTCGTGTGCCAACGCGATAAACCTCACCGACCCCGCCTCCTGCATGGAGGTACGTGATCCGCTCGACCTCGCCGTCGTCGCCTCCGCGCTGATGGGTGCCTGCTTCGGGTTCCTCTGGTGGAACACCTCACCCGCCAAGATCTTCATGGGCGACACCGGCTCGCTCGCCCTCGGCGGCGCTCTGGCGGGCCTGGCCATCTGCTCTCGCACCCAACTGCTGCTGGCCCTCCTGGGCGGGCTCTTCGTCCTGATCACCCTGTCCGTGGTCATCCAGGTCGGCTCGTTCAAGATGACCGGCAAGCGGGTCTTCAAGATGGCTCCGCTGCAGCACCATTTCGAGCTCAAGGGCTGGTCCGAAGTCCTGGTCGTGGTCCGTTTTTGGACCATTCAGGGCATGTGCGTCATCGTAGGTCTCGGCCTGTTCTATGCAGGCTGGGCCGCAGGCTGAGAGCCCGGGGCGGGCCCCGCGGCAGAAGCGCAACTCACAGTCCCCCCGCAAGATCCAAGCTGACGTCAATGCTCTCCCGTGAGACGTGGGCAGGGTGCGCGGGGCATCGACGGGGGCAAGATCGTCGAGGCTGCGGACGGCGCCGGTGAGGAAGCCGCGGTTCATCGGGAAGCACGCGACCATGCCTGTGTCCAGTCCGCCCAGCGTGCCCGATGCCGTTGGTGAGGAGGCCTGAGAGACCCACAAGAGCGTGGAGTGGAGTACTCAACCTCAGCGAGGCAGGCTGTACCCATGCGGTCGCTCTATCGCTCGACCCATCGGCCAGAAGTGTCTCCTCGAGCAGGCGCGGGCGGTCATAGCCGAGTCCTCTTCACGCTGGCGAAGTGTGTGCCGTTCGCGATCGCGCTGGCCGTGCTGGTCATCGAGCTCTCGCCTGCACACTTCATCTATACGGGCCCCTTTCTCACCGCTGTGCCTGCGCTGGCCGCGGTGACGATGGGGCCCAAGGGCACCACCTCGGCTGCGGCTCTCGCGTTGGCGATCAGCGTGGCCACCGCGACCTACAACCAGGCCTGGGGCAACCTGCAGGTCTATACCAACTTCCTCGCGCTGGCCCTGGTGTCCGTGGCCGGCTTCATCACGAGCAGGGCCGTGCAGACGCGCAGGCAGAGCGAGCTCGACCACGTTCGCCGGATCGCCGTGGCAGCACAGGAGGTCGTACTGCGGCCCGTGCCCGCGCGGCTGGGCCCGGTGCGGGCGGCCACCCTGTGCCTGGCAGCTGGGACGGGGGCACAAATCGGCGGTGATCTGTACGAGGCCGTGGAGACGCAGTACGGCGTCCGGATGATGGTGGGGGACGTCCGGGGCAAGGGGCTGTCTGCCATGCGCGCGGTGGCGGTGGCGCTGGGCGCGTTTCGCGAGGCCGCGCACTACGAGGATGACCTGGTGGAGGTCATGAACCACTGTGCGGCCGCGCTGCGACGGGAGGTCGCCGTCCCGGGTGCGTACTCTCAGGAAGTTTTGATGGAAGGATTCACCACCGCGCTCATGGCCCAGGTGCCGGACGAACAGGTGGCGCAACTGGTCAACCGTGGCCATCCTCCACCGCTGTTGCTGCACCAGGGCAGGGCTCAGGCCCTGATGCCCTCCTTGCCACTGCCGCCCCTCGGTCTGGAAGACCTTTTCAACGGCCTGCCCGCCAAGCCCGAGAGCTATCCGTTCGTCCCCGGCGACCGACTGCTGTTGTACACCGACGGTGTGACCGAAGCCCGCAATCGCGACAACGACTTCTTCGCCCTGCCCGAGACCATGGAGGGGATACGCGCAAGCACCACCCCGTCGGAGTTCCTGAAAGAACTGCACCAGGCGTTGATCAGCCACACTGAGGGTCACTTGGCGGACGATGTGGCAATGATCCTCGTTGACCGGATCGACGAAGATTTCGGCAAGCGGATCGGCGCAGCAGCCACACCCTCACGTGACAGGCCGCATTGACTACCTCCCGCGGTGCGCGGGTGGCTTGCCAACTCGTCAGCCTGGCCGATTGGCGCGCTCAGTGACCAAGTAGGACGCCCCTCGCGCACCCCCGTCATCCCGGGCGAGGACTGACCCATCGGCGGCCGGTGTCCTAGGCTGAGCCAGGAGGAGACGCCGAGCGAAGCCGAGAGAAGGAGTCGTCCGTGGCCTTGACCCGTGAAGAGCGTGAGCAGTTCCTCGCCGAGCCCCACATCGCGGCGCTGGCCGTGGACGCGGGCGAGGAGGGGCGGGCGCCGCTCACCGTGCCGATCTGGTACCAGTACGCGCCGGGCGGTGACATCTGGATCATGACGGGGCGGGATTCCCGGAAGGGTCGGGCTATCGCGCGCGAGGGCCGGTTCTGTCTGATGGCCGATCGGGTGGAGCCCACTGTGCGGTACGTGTCCGTCGAAGGTCCCGTCGTCGAAACTGTTCCCGCCACGCGTGAAATGCTGGAGGAGATCTCGGCCCGCTATCTCCCGGCCGAAAAGGTCGACGCCTACGTCGAGATGGCCTGGAAGGACCACGGCGAGCAAGTGGTCATCCGCATGCGCCCGCAGCGCTGGATCAGCTCAGATCTCGGCGAGGCCTGATCCGGGCCCTCAGCTTCGAGGGACCCGGGTCGTGGCTGGCTGTTGGCCGACGACTGCATCGTCGCTATGTCCGCACGGCCGAGCACTTCCTCGGCTCCGTAAGCATCGACATCGCTCTCATCGGCTACCGCCACTCGTCGGGTGAGTCATGGCGCATGGCGCAGGCAGTCACAGGTGTCGTGCAGCCGACCGCAGCTTTTGGACCGTGCGGCGAGTGTCGGCAGGCATCAGGGCTGCGACCGCCGCGGACGCCTGTTCACGTGCCGGAGGTGTTCTCCAACAACTTGGCGCCTCCGAGCTGGCGCGGAACGCGGGAGGCGCGTAGTTCGCGCAGGTCGGCGATATGTGGTTGTAGAGGGTGCCGACGGAGACGCCGAGGGGTTTCGGGATGCACTCGATGCCGTTCTCCGGGTTGGGGAACATGTCGCGGGCCGCGCGCGTCACCCCAACGAGCGACATCCCTGTGCAAGTCGATGCCGGTCGTCGACTGACTCGTCTGGTCCGAAGTTACGCGTCTCGGTCGGCTTCCTGAGCCGCGCGCTCCAGCCGGCTTCGATGGCTCTCCCACCACGCCGAGTCGCCCGGCGCCATGCTGTCGTTGCCCTTGTTCATCCCAACGGCACCGTCTATGAGTTCCCGGATGATATCGGCGTGCCCGGCGTGCCGGTGTGTATCAGCAATCACGCGCACTACGGCATGAAGCAACGTCACCTCGTTTCCCTTGCTAGGCCACCACGGCACCCTGCCGATCGTGTCCAGCGCCAACGCGTCGATCGTCGCGTCCGCGTGCGCCCACGCCCGGCGGTAAAGCTCCACAATCTGCTCGCGTGACTCGTCGGCGGTGGCCCACATATCTGCGTTGGGCTCAGCGCCGTCTTCGAGCCAGGGCAGCGGCTCGCCGGACGGCCGTCCGAAGGTGTCGCCGAGGTAGCCCAGTTCCACGCTGGCCACGTGTTTAACCAGGCCCAGGAGGTTAGTGCCGGTCGGCGTCAGCGGGCGGCGGGTGTCGTACTCCGAGAGCCCTTCGAGCTTCCAGAGCAGGGCATCGCGGGCGGACTGCAGGTAAAAGTGAAGGTCAGCCTTGGGGTCCGATGCGTTCATGGGGCCAGTCTGCCGCTCACGCGATCTTTGTCCACCGCCTTAGTCCGCCGCTCGCGGCGAACCAGATCATCTGACGCGACGAGCGAATCAGACCAGATCACCTGATACAGGGGCCAGATCGACAGAGACGGGACAGCCGTCCGCCCGTGGCAAGATCGAATGACCAGGGACACGTCTTGCCAAGGCTGCCGCCGACTCAATGAACGGAGAACCCACCGTCGACGAAGATGGCCTGCCCTGTGACATAGGCGGAGGCGCGGCTCGCCAGGAACACCGCTGCGCCCGCGAAGTCCTCGGCCAGACCGTTGCGCCCTACCATTGTGCGCGCGGCCAGCGCAGCCACCTTCTCGGGATCGGACGACAGCTGCGCGTTGAGCGGCGTCATCACGAAACCCGGGACGAGCGTGTTGCAGGTGACGCCGTACGGCGACCATGCCTCGGCTTGTGAACGTGCCAGAGACTCCAACGCCCCCTTGGACACCCCGTAGGCGCCGCTCTGGACGAACGCCCGATGCGCCTGTTGGGAGGTGACATGGATGATCCGTCCAAAGCCTCGTTCGGCCATGTCGGGGCCGAACCGCTGTCCCAGCAGGTAGGGCGCCTCCAGGTTCACCGCCATCGTGGTGTCCCACACCTCCTCGCCCAGTTCGTCCATGGACGGCCGCAGGTTGACCCCGGCGCAGTTGACGAGGATGTCGGGCTCCCCGAATGCCGCGGCCGCCTTCTCGGCCGCCGCGCGCACACCGTCGCGGGTACCCAGGTCTTCGCTCACCCAGGCCGCCCGGCAGCCGCCGGTTGCCAGCTCACCGACCGTGGCGGCCAGCTCCGCTTCCCTGCGTGCCACGACCACGACGCTCGCCCCCGCACGTGCGAGGGCCCCGGCGATAGCCCGGCCGATGCCGGAACTGCCGCCCGTCACCACAGCGACCCGGCCGTCCAGCGAGAACAATTCGGAGAGGTACGTCTGTGAGGTCATGCCCGCACCCTAAACACAGCGCCATCGTGATGACGCACGGGGCGGAGTCTTATCTCGCTCGGTTCCTATGGGCCGGCGCCCACGAGCCGATCAAGAACGATCGCCTCATGGCGGGCCCATGCGCAGGTTGAGGGTAGTCGGCGTCCGGGGACGCTGCCGACGCAGGGAGCTTGTCCTGCGACTGGGCCTTGAAGCCGGCCGCGTCGAAGTAGCTGTCGTCGCCGGCCTCGCGCAGCCCCATGTCGATCGAGGATGACGTCTATGAGGTCAGTCTCTTGAAGGGTGACGACGGAATATGCGAGTGTCGTCACTAGTTAAGAGGGTGATGCGCGGGTGGGTGAGTTCATCCAACCGACTGGTGAAGGCACACACCTTTGAGTCCTCATCCAAGCAGAGGTGTCGATGATCTGTCCGCAGAAACACGAGGTCCTACCGCGAGCGGTGCGCCCGCGGTAGGACCCGGTGGCGGATCACTCCCAGGCCGGCCGAGGCGGATCGGTAGATCAGAGCCTGCAGCCCTGCATGACCGAGCAAGTGAGGCGACCTAATGTCATACGTGGAAAAGCGTTCGCTGAAGAGTAGTAATCCGGTGTTCTCGCGGCGGGGCTTCAGCCGTGGCGCTGGCGCTGGGGGGAACGGTGAGCCAGCCGCTTCGGGCCCGGTGGCGAGAGTCAACCCGTATGCGGGTGTGACCAGTCTGCGCAAGGGTGCCGTGATTCCGGAAGGTGAAGCAGCGCAGGATGTCCGGCCGCAGGTGTCCGGCGATGTGATGACCATGGATGACGTCGTGCTGCGTACCACCTTGGCGCTCGGTACGGTGGTGCTTGCTGCGGTGCTTTCATGGGTACTGCTGCCCGTCAACGAGGGCAGCATCCTCATGTCGTACGGCATCGCGATCGGCGCCGCTCTGCTCGCAGTGGCTCTCTCGCTGATCCAGTCCTTCAAGAGCAGGCCGTCGCCGGCCCTGATTCTGGGGTACGCGGCCTTCGAAGGCGTCTTCCTCGGTGTCATCTCCAATGCTGTTTCGACCCACATCTCATCGGGTGTGGTGGTCCAGGCCGTACTGGGCACGATGGCGGTCTTCGCCGGTGTCCTGATCGCGTACAAACTGCGCTGGATACGTGTGACCCGCCGTTTCTACGGCTTCGTGATGGCGGCCGCAGTGGGCTTCCTATTGCTCACCATGGCCAACCTGCTGTTCTCCGCCTTCAGCGCAGGTGACGGCCTGGGTTTCCGCAGCGGCGGCCTCGGAATCCTGTTCGGCATCATCGGCGTCATCCTCGGTGCCTCCTTCCTCGCCCTGCACTTCAAGCAGGTGGAGGACGGCATCACGCACGGCGCCCCCGGCGAGGAGTCCTGGCTGGCCGCCTTCGGTCTCACGCTGACTCTGGTGTGGATCTATGTGGAAGCGCTCCGTCTGCTGACGCTTCTGCAAGAGGACGACAGCTGGTGACCTGCCATCCGGAGCCACCGCCGGGACAGCAGCGGGCGCCCGTATCGGCGCTGCTCTGCTTGGAGCCGCTGTCAGGGGAGGGGCGTGATGGCCGGTTGGGAACGGCCGCAGCCGTTCCCACTCCACACGCCTCGACTCACCCCGCCTCTGCGGACAGCCGCCTGAGCGCGGGGCAGCAGTCAAATCTCGCCGCAGCGAGTGGTCCCTATTCGCCTGCTGAGCCTTGATCGTCCCGGCGTAGATCCTCTGGGCCCTCGGAGGCCGACGGGGCCTTGGGCCACAGTTGACAGAGCCTGCCGGGACTTCTGGTGAAGCCCCGGTTCCCGCGGTGGGCCAAGCGCGGCCGGGGGTTCCGGGCTGCTTCGAGTTTGACGCGGAGTGGAAGGCCGGCATGGCACAAGGGAATACATCACCAGGGTCACCGGTTTGACCGGTGCCCGTTCTGAAGCGTCGTTCACCCCCGGCGAAGGGCACGATCTTGGCTAAGACTTACAGGGTTCTTGTTAACTGTGCCTGAGGAGGGGCGCGAGAGGGCCGGACGAGGGCCGAAGGCGCAGCAGCGGTGTGGACCGGCGGATGGCGAGGGAGGTGGGTCAAGGTGTCCACCAAATGGGTTTCCACTCAAAGGACTTCCGGGCCGACATCCCCGGCCATGTCGACCCCGTGAGGAACGCTTTCAACGAAGACGTGTGGCTCGTTCAACGGCCGGGGACCCGCTGCTTGACCTCCTGAAGCACCCAGCTGTACCGGTTTGTGTTACCCATCGCACGGTGTGTGCCTACCGTCCCGCCTTGCGTCCACTGCGCACTGCCGCACCTGGGACTGTTTCTACGAACCGGCCGACCCTCTGGATCAGTTGCCACAGCCCGCGCACCTGGATTGCGAGCCGACTTCGCAGCAGTCCGCCGGCACTTCGATGCTGATCGTGGGCGGGTACCCGGACTTCGGTCAGGCGCACCACGTCGCCACACACTCCCGTGGAGCAGACTTCTACTTCGATCGGGGCAGGCTGCTTCGCGAGGCGCAACTACACAACCGAAGTCATCAACGCCGGGCCGGCCGCGCACTACTGCTCCGCCCAGAAGAACTTCGCCGGGATCATGGTCCCCACCAGGCGACGCCTCTACCCCTGGGGGAAGATGGAGTGGTGCTGCGCGACACGAAACTCGTCCCATCGATATCGACAACGTATCGGCAACGTCCAGCTTGAGAATTCATGAGCCGTTTCGTTGGGGATAGCCGCAAAACCCGCTAACGGATAGTGCGCAGAAGCGGCGGGAGAAGTCACTTCCAATCGTCTCCGTCATGCAGCCGATGAGAACCAACAAGAACGACGGGAGCAGCCATGAGCGACACTTCTCGCGTCTATGACGTCGTAGTCATCGGTGCTGGTCCTGCGGGAGAGAACCTGGCTGAGAGAACGAGCGCTGCCGGGCTCACCTCAGTGATCGTGGAAAACGAGTTGCTCGGCGGAGAGTGTTCGTTTTGGGCGTGCGAACCCAGCAAGGCGCTACTGCGGCCGGTGGTGGCGCGTGCTGACGCACGTAGGGTCCCAGGTCTGCGGCGATCGGTTGAGGGATCGCTGGACGTCCCTGCAGTCTTTGCTTACCGTGACAAAATGTCCGCCAACTGGCAAGACGAGGACCAAGTCGACTGGCTGAATTCTGTTTCGGTGGATCTGGTCCGAGGCCACGGTCGTTTGGACGGTCCGCGGCAGGTAGTGGTTAACACTCAGGACGGTGAGACCGCCCGTCTGACTGCTCGACACGCCGTCGGTGTGTGTACCGGAACCGTCACTGCGTTCCCGGATCTGCCAGGACTCGACAAAGTCCGTCCGTGGACAAACCGCGAAGCGACCGCCGCCCGGCGGGTGCCAGGTCGGCTCGCCGTGGTGGGAGGCGGTGTGGTCGCCGTCGAAATGGCTACGGCATGGCAAGCACTTGGTTCCCAGGTGACCATGCTGGTCCGGGGGAGTAGGGGGTTGCTCAGTCGGATGGAGCCGTTCGCCGGGGAAATGGTGGCAGATGCCCTTCGCGACGCCGGAGTGGACGTGCGCTTCGCAACTTCCGTGACCGAGGTCGCGCGGGAGGACGGCGCAGACAGCCCGGTACATATCACCATGGCGAATGGTGATTCGATGGTCGCGGATGAGATTTTGTTCGCAACTGGTCGATCCCCGCACACCGCGGACATCGGCCTGGAAACCGTCGGCCTCATCCCGGGAGACTGGCTGACTGCAGACGACACGTACCGCGTGACAGCTGTCGCTGACGGCTGGCTCTACGCTGTCGGCGATGTCAACCATCGGGCTTTGATGACGCATCAGGGAAAGTACCAAGCGCGGATTGCAGGCGCCGTGATCGGGGCCCGTGCCAACGGCGAGCCGTTGGATGACAGCAGGTGGGGCACACACGCTGCGACCGCCGACAGCGACGCTGTACCTCAGGTGGTCTTCACTGACCCGGACGTCGCGAGTGTGGGGCTGACCACCCAGGAAGCGGAGCGCACCGGACGTCGAGTCGACGTGGTGGACTACGACATAGGTCGCCTCGCGGGAGCAGCCCAATATGCCGACGGCTACCGCGGCAAGGCACGCGTGCTGATCGACCTTGACCGCGGCACTGTCGTCGGCGTCACCTTCGTCGGTCCTGGAGTCCAAGAACTGTTGTACTCGGCGACTGTCTTGATCACCAGCGAGGCACCCGTGGAGCGGTTGTGGCACGCCGTACCCGCGTTCCCGACGATCAGTGAAGTCTGGCTCCGCATCCTTGAGACATACCGGGACCGGGCCAGGCAGGTGGAATGACATCGCAGTCGGACTGCGCGTGACTTGAACCGCTCCAGGTCTGGTGGAGGCTCGATTCCCTGAGAGGATCGCGCCATGGCACGTCCAGCTCCTTACCCTGCCGAGCTTCGCGAGCGCGCGGCGCATGGCCGCGGAGATCCGGCAGGATGCGGCACAGCGCCGGCTCGGCGGCGACGAGGTCGAACAGTGTGTGGCCGATGCGCCGGACCTGCTCCCGGTACTGCGGCATGCTCTCGGAAGCACCGGGATCCTCGCCGGACAGCGCGTCCCTCACCTGGGCGAGGGCGCGGGAACAGTCTGAGCCGCTACTCCGGTGGTTCGCGCCAGAGCCTCAGCGGCCCCGCCGTCGGTGGGGCGGCCTTATGGTCACCAATCCCCATCCGTCACCGGAGTCCCGGGCGGCTTCAAAACGTCGCCGAGCGGCTGGACCTGATGTACGCCGGGCGGGGCCCACGGGGTGTGGTCGTCGCCGAGCCAGTCGCCGACCGGCTTGACCTGGCTCAGGGTGTCCGTCGGCGGCAGGTCGGTGCCGTCCTCGTCGTAATAGTCGAACCAGGGGAGCCCGGCCCGGGTGTAGGCGGCGCGGTCGACGGGCGACGGCGGGGCCTCCTCGCCAGTGATGCGGCGCCAGTCAGGTGGGGTCACCAGGTGGACGAACACCCGGCCGGAGGGGTCCTCGGCCCAATCGGACATGGGCCGGTCGTCCTGATAGACCTCCTGCCGCATGGACCCACCTACTCCCAGTCCCATGGCAGCCGCCGGCGGGGGCGGCCCGGCCGGAGGCGCCGGTGCGGCCATGGCTACGGGGAACGCCGCACCGTAGCCGCCGCCCGGTGCGGCCGGTGCGGGCATCGGTGCACCGGTCCACCTCGGTGCGGCAGCCGAGCGGGCCCGTGCCGCTGCTCGCTCCGCCTGTATGCGCTGCTCTTCGCGCCAGGCGTCAAGCGCCGCCCGGGACAGCGGGAAAGCCTGGAGCTGAACCCCTCCCGTGGTCTCTTCGCCGGTGACCTGGCCTTCAACTGTGGCCCCCAGACCGAGTGGCACGGCAACGAACTGACGCACCGTCCCCTGTCCGGAGTTGATGCCGTCCAGCCACGGCTGTCGTGGCAGTACGACATAGTTCTGCGGCTCTCGCGTCAGCCGGCCGGTCCACCGCGTGCCGGAAACTGCACATACTTTGCCGACGCCGATCTGGAGCGCCGCGGGTTCCCGGCTGCCCGCGAAGCTCAGCCATATGGCCTCCCGCAGGTACACCGGCAGCATCACTCCGCCCCGGGCCAGCCACTGTCGCGGCACGGTGCCGGGAAAGTCTTCGACGCGTCGCACCGGGAACTCGCCGAGCCCCGGCGGGAGCGGATGTGTCCCTGACTCCGGCAGGCGCAGCGTACGGATGAAACGGATCTGCGCCCCGCCGCCGAGCAGCAGACTGTTGCCCTCGATCCGTACACCACTGGTGACCACAGCGACCTCCCCATTTCTCGGCGCCTCTTCCGCTGCTATCACGACCTGTGGTCCGTCACGGTTCCAACAAGAAGAACCAGTGGTTCCCAGCCACCCGCGACATGTCTGGGCCTCCCGAGCCTGCGAGTGACCGGGATCAACCCATCAACAACGTAAGGAGGTGCCGTTCGCTCGAGTATCCGGCCAGTGAGCTGTCCGAGCGTGTTCAACCGGTCCTCGGCACTGCTGGAGACGTCGGGGCGTCACACGCCCCCGGCCATGACGCAGCGCGCCATGTCTCCCATGACCGCCGTCACGGGCGCTTCACGCGCTCCGTTCTCGCTACAGCCAGCCCCGGCGGGCCGCCTGCCAGGCGAGCTGCATACGGGTCGCGGCGCCGGCGAGGGTCATCATGTGCTGGATGTGGCGCTGGACGGTGCGGCGGCTCAGCCCCATCTGACTGGCGATGGCCTTGTCGGCGACGCCCGCGACCAGGAGCGAGAGCAGCCTGCGGTCGGTCTCGCCAAGGGGGGCCGAGTCGTCGGCGTCGCCGGCTTCGACCGTGCCGGAGTCGCTGACGTGCAGCGGCACGGCGTCCTCCCAATAGCGTTCGAAGAGGGCGGTCAGTGCCTCCAGGAGGCTGCTGTCGCGCAGCAGTGCCGCCGTGGGTTCGCTGGGGCTGCCGTACGGGCCGCCGGGTACGAGCGGGCAGATGGCCATGGCCCGGTCGGCGACGGCGAGCCGCAGGGGGAGGTGGGGGACGGAGCGGGCGACCTCGCCGGCGCGGACGCCTTTAACAACGTTGTCAACGGCGCCGTCGTCGTCGAAGAAGGCCCGCTCGTACAGGACGCGGTAGCGGACACCGCGCGCCAGGGCTTCGTACTCGGCGCGATTACTTCCCGAGGGCATGGCGACGTACTGGGCCTTGCAGAACCACAGCATCTCGTGGCGGGCGTTGTCCTGCAGTTGGCGCAGGTGCTGGCGCAGCGCCCCGGCGCCGGTGATTACCTCGATGAGCTGGCCGGCGTCCTGGCGGCGCCGGGTGCTGCGGTAGCTTTCCAGCAGGTCGGTGACGGCGGCGCGGGCCTGGTCGAGGGCGTCGGCGTTGCGTTGCAGGCGCGGCAGCAGGGCTACATCAGGGGAGGCCGCGGTGAACTGGCGGGGCTGCCGGTCGGTGGGACTGGCGAGTCCCTGGGTGGCGAGCATCGCGAGGATGCCTTCGGCCTCCCCGGCTGCGAGTCCGGTCTGCGAGGCGATCTCGTCGGCCGTGGCCGAGGCGGTCGTGATCAGAAGCCGGTAGACGGTCTCCTCGACCGCCGTGAGGCCAGCCGCCTCGAGCATGCCGCGTCCCTCCTGGCCTGGCCGAGTTCGCGCAGGCGTACGGACAACATATCGTTGAAGGTTGGACTGTACCTGAGTGTCCTACGCATGACACGGCGGGTGCCGGGGCCTACACCCCCGGCACCCGCCGCGACTTCAAGAGGGACAACCCACCCTCACGGTCACCGTCACCGTGCGCCGCGGTGCAGGTAGGCGCGGTCCACTGTCTGCCGAACGGTGTTGCCGGCCGCGTCCTTCGCGGTCACGCGCAGCGTCACGTACGCGTCGCCGTGCACCCGGGCCGGCCGCTCCACGGCGGCGGTGAAGCCGCTGCCCTTGCGGGCCGTGGTGGCAGTGGTCCAGGTCCGCCCGTCGTCGTAGGACGTCTCGACCTTCAGCGACACGCCGCGCGGCGCCGCCATGCCGTCCTGCATCCGGACGTTCAGGCCGAGGGCGTACCGCCGTGCCGAGCTCACCGCGTTCAGTGCGTCGGCCGGCACGCCGTAGTCGACCTGAAGCAGGGGCAGCAGCGCCGATGCGGCGGCCGTGTCCGAGCGGAACGTCCACGACGTACGTGTGCCGGTGCCGAAGCGCCAGTCGTCCGACACGCGGGCGGTCGCCAGGTCCAGCCGGTACTCGGCGTTGCCCGAAGGCACCTCGATGTCGCCCCACGCGCCGTTGTCGGACTCGGCGATCCGCTGCCCGTTCCGGTACAGCACCGCCGAGGCCGTGTCGGGCGTGTCGGCCGCGGAGGCCGCCGGAGCGCCGAGGCGGACGCCGCCGCCACCCGGGTTGAAGGGGATCTCGCCGAACGCCCAGTGGCCCGTGTCGGAGTCGCTGAATTCCGGAACGAACACCGACAGGGTGTCGCCGTTGCGCACCGACGGCCAGGGCGCACCGCGCGGGATCGACGGGCGGACCGGAGCTCCGTACCACCGCTCCGTCGCACGCTGACCGGGCACGTACGTGTGCGGCACGTCCCTCATACCGACGTTCAGCGGCCTGTCAGGGTTGCCGACGACATTGTGGTGCACGGTGTGGCTCCACAGCGTGTCCCCGCCGGTGACGTACTCGACGCGTTCCCCGCCCACCGGAACGTAGCGGCTGTAGTCGTTCCACGCGGTGGCCTGGTACGGCCGCCACCCGAAACGCTGCTCGCTCGTCCATGACGAGGCACCGGTGCGGGTGTACGTGCTGCGGACCACGGCGCTGTCCTTCTCGGAAACCGTGTGGACCAGGTTCTTGGGGATGGAGCCCTTGGAGGTCTGCATCACGTCGTAGTGGTAGGGGCTGCGCACCGTGCCGGAGAACTCCAGGGTCGTGGTGTCCTTCCTGACGCGCTCCAGCAGGGCGGAGCCTTCCTTCGAGGAGATCCGGACGGTGGGCAGGGCCGTCCGGTCACCGTCCGGGTGCCACCGCGTCCAGGCAACATCCCACTCCGGGCACACCATGAGCAGTGCCTTGGCTCCCGCGGCCTTCGCCGCCTGCGCGAGCGCACGGGTGTCGCCCGTACCGGAGTCGGCCATTCGTACGACGGCCGCCTTGCCGCGCGCGCCGCGGAAGTCGGGCGCCTCCGAGGTGCCGGCGTCGACGGCGGTCAGCCGCGCGCCCCGGTCCTCGAAGGCCGCGGAGGTGGCCGCGTAGTACGCGTTGAGTCCGAGTGAGCTGCCGGATACCTTCGCCTGCAGGTCCGGGGCCGCCATCTGCCAGCGCGAGTTGAACTCGAAGGTGCCATCGGTGACCGGAGCAACGCGGCTGACGTAGAGCCGCTTGACCTCGTCGAACATCATGTGGCCCTGGAGCAGGCCGTATCCGTCGATCTGGCGGTAAATAAGAGTGCTGAGGATGCCGCGCTGCTCGGCCGGGCGCGGTGTGCGGATCTTCACCTCCGTGACGTCGGCGGCGTTCAGCGTCACCGTCGTGTCCTTGGTGACCTTCACCTCGGGGTGGACGATTTCGCCCGCTTCGATGCCGTCGTCGACCGTGTCGAAGAAACCGGAGTTGAGGTAGTAGGTGCCCTCTTCCAGCACGGCGACGCCCGCGTCGCGGTCCGTGTAGGACATGAACCCTTCGGGGCCCCAGATGTTCGGCAGCGCGCCGGGCACGACCTTGCCGTCGCGGTCGCGGTAGACGACGGTCAGCCGGTGCTGCTTACCTTTCACCGCGAGGGAGACGGTGGTGTGGGTGAGCACGGTCCCGTCGGCGGACTTTGCGGTGACGTATCCGTAGTACTTGCCGCGGGCGGCGTTCGCAGCGTCGAGGCGCACCGGCACCTCGGCCGTGGCGCCGGGGGCCAGCTGCACGGTGTTGGAGCCGAGGCGGACCACTCCGTCTGCGAGCGCGCGCCCGGAGTCTGTGGCCAGGCTGACGGCCAGGGCGAGCGTGAGCGGGTGGTCACCGCTGTTGGTGTAGCGGACGGTGGCCGACTGCTGCTGCCCGTCCGTACCGCCGGCCTGGATCGGGGTGAAGGCGACGGAACCGGTGGCCGTGACCGGGCCCATGGCCGTGGCCAGGTCGATACGGCCGCCGCCCTGCTCGGTCACCTTGGTGCCGGGCACCGTGTGCGAGGTACTGATCAGGGCGTCCTTGAGCTGCTGGGCGCCCCAGTCAGGGTGTTGCTGGGCTAGCAGCGCGGCGGCGCCGGCGACATGCGGGGTCGCCATCGACGTGCCGGACGCGGCGGTGTAGTTGGCGTCGACCGGGCTGCCCATGGTGGTGCCGGACCCGCGGGCGGCGACGATGCCGACCCCGGGGGCGGTCACGTCGGGCTTGGCCGCCGCGTCGCCGAGGCGCGGGCCGCGGCTGGAGAAGGGGGCGAGGGAGTCGTCGCGGTCGACGGCCCCGACGGTCAGCGCGGCATCGGCCGCGCCCGGCGAGCCGATGGTGGACAGGCCGTTCTGGCCCGCGTTGCCCGCGGCGACGACGAAGAGCGTGTCGGTGGACGCGGTCAGCGTGTTGACGGCCTGGCTCATGGAGTCGGTGCCGTCGGTGGGGGCGTCCGAGCCGAGGCTCATGTTGACGACCTCGGCGTCCTGGGAGGCCGCCCACTCCATGCCGTCGATGACGGACGACTCGGTCCCGAAGCCGTCGTCGCCCAGCACCTTGCCGATCAGCAGGTCGGCGTGGGGCGCGACACCGCGCCGGGTCCCGGCCGACGCGGCGCCCGTGCCGCTGACGGTCGAGGCGACGTGCGTGCCGTGGCCGAAGGCGTCGTTCGTGCCCGCGCTGCCGGAGAAGTCCTTGGCCTCCGCGATGCGTCCGGCCAGGTCGGGGTGGTTCGCGTCGACACCGGTGTCGAGGACCGCCACCTTGACGCCCTGGCCTTCGTAACCGGCCTTCCAGGCGGCGGGCGTGTTGATCTGCGCGGTGCTGCGGTCCAGCACCGCCTTCACCTTGCCGTCCAGCGAGATGCGCGGAGTGATCGCGGCACGGGCGGCGTCGGACGTTCCCCCGGGGTTCAGCGTCTTCCAGAACCGGCCCAGATCGCCGCCCGCGATCCGCAGCGACCGCGCGTCGATGCTCGTCAGGCTACGGGCCGGCGTCGCGGCCGTGTTGAACGTCATCAACCGGTCGGCAGCGGCCGCGGCGGCCTTCGCCGCCCGCGCGGTACCCCTGGTCCCGTCCGGTGACGACTCGGAGGAGATTATCAGCGGAAGCACGGAGGTGTGGGCCTCGTCGTAACCCTGGGAGATCAGGGCCGTCACGTTGAAGAGCCGGCGGTCCAGTGTGCCGGCGGTCACCAGCGCCTCGGCGTCCGACGGCAGCACGGTCAGCGCCTTGTCGTCACCCTCCAGCGTCCGGAAGGAGAAGCGCTCGCGCCCGGGTCCGGGCTGCACCGACGCGGTGCGCCGCCCGCCGGGCAACGTTGTCACAGTCACCCGGTCGCCGGTCAGCAGTCGCACGGTGGCGGAGACCGCCTTCTCGCGGTCGGCGAATTGCGCCGTTCCATCCGATGTCGTCCCGGCGGAGACGGGCGATACGGCCCCGACTGTCACCACCAGTACGGTCGATATAGCCGCCGATAGGCGGATCCATGCCATCTGTTGAACACCTTTCATGCAGCTTGCGGTCATGCGGTGTACGACACAATCCGCTGACGTCACAGGGCATGTCACTGGGTATCAGGTGTCACAGATGCGACATGTCGCAACGGCGACGCGGACACAGCGTGGCGCCGTCAGAACACATCCAGGCGGTCGGCGCCCGTGGGCGCTGGAACGGTGACCTCTCGGCGCTTGGTCCCGCGCGTCGCCTGCCCGGCCAAGTTCTCGCCAGAGAGCAGGAGTTGGCAAGGGAATGCGGCCGCCCCGGCGCCGCGAAAGCGCGGGGGCCGGTGGCCTCACGGGCCGGGCTTAGGACGGAGCAGGCGCGCGGCGGGCGGAGGCGCGACTCCGACATGCACGCGCGGCCCGGGGAACGGCGGTAGCCACCGGGAGGACGGTGCTGTCGATCTCCACCTCCGCGGCCGTACGCGGCACGGGCTGGTGCTGGTGCTGGTGGTGCGTCCGAGTTCTTGCCGTGCCCGGAGCCCGTTCCGGCGGTGTCGCATCTGCGTCATGTCACCGTAGCGCCAGCCCAACCCCATTGTGCGAGGCAGAAGGCGCCCCGATCATCCAGATCATCTCCCGTCCTCAGCTTCCCTTTTGGGGGTCTCCTTGCCTGTCGTTCCCATACCCAGACCAGGGCAGATCGCGCTCGCCGCGGTCGCCGCCCTGGCGATGGGCGTCATGCCAGCCTCCGCTGCCCCTGCGAGTTCCCCTGCGAACCCGGCCGGGCCGGTGCCGCCTGCCGGCGCCGTACTTCAGTCACTCGGAGCCGGCGGCACACACACCGTCACCCTGATCACCGGTGACAAGGTCACGATCGGTTCCGCCGCCGACGGCACGGCCGTCCGGTCATTCGAAGGTGCGAACGGAGCCGCCACAGGTTTCCACCGCGCCGTCATCGACGGCTCGACGTACGTCTATCCGGACGCCGTCCTGCCGTATGTCAGCGCCGGGAAGCTGGACAAGCAGCTGTTCAACGTGACCCGGCTGATCGCTGACGGTTACGACGACGCTCACGCCGACCGGTTGCCGCTCATCGTGAGCTACACCGACGCTGCCGCCAGGTCCCGGACCCAGCCGAACGTGGCCGGCTCGAAGGTCGTCCGCCGGCTGAACAGCATTCAGGGCGCGGCCCTCGCGCAGAACCGCAAGCAGGCTCCGGCGTTCTGGTCCGCGCTCACGGGCGGTTCCGGCGCGGCGGCCCGGTCGGCGAAGCCGGCCTTCGCGGGTGGCATTGCCAAGGTCTGGCTGGACGGCAAGGTGAGGGCCAACCTGGCCGACTCGACCGCCCAGATCGGTGCGCAGCAGGTCTGGTCGCAGGGGAACACCGGCAAGGATGTGAAGGTCGCGGTGCTCGACACCGGTGTGGACCTCGAACACCCTGATCTCGCCGGGCAGGTCGACGACAGCGCCAGCTTCATCCCGTACGAGCCGGAGATCACCGACCGTCACGGCCATGGCACCCACGTCGCCTCGACGGTCGCCGGCACTGGCAGCGCCTCCGACGGGAAGGAGCGAGGCGTCGCCTCCGGCGCTCGGCTGGCCATCGGCAAGGTGCTCGACGCCAATGGTGGGGGCGAGTCGTCCTGGATCATCGCGGGCATGGAGTGGGCGGCCCGGGATCAAAAGGCCAAGATCATCAGCATGAGCCTGGGCGGCGGCGGCGACGCCACCGACCCGATGAGCCAGGCGGTCGACCAACTCAGCCGCGAGACCGGCGCGCTGTTCGTCATCGCGGCGGGCAACGGCGGCCCGAAGTCCATCAGCAGCCCCGGCGCCGCGGACTCCGCGCTGACCGTCGGCGCCGTCGATTCCGCGGACCGGCTGGCCGAGTTCTCCAGCCAGGGCCCGCGGGACGGCGACTTCGGGCTGAAGCCCGAAATCACCGCGCCCGGCGTCGACATCCTCGCGGCACGCTCCCAGTACCGGCGGGGCGGCTCGGGCCACTACACCACGATGAGCGGCACGTCGATGGCGACACCGCACGTCGCCGGCGCTGCCGCGCTGCTGGCCGCCACGCACCCCGACTGGACCGGCCCGCAGCTGAAGGAGGCACTGGTCAGCAGTGCCAAGGCCACTCCGTCGTACAGCCCCTACCAGGCGGGCAGTGGGCGGCTCGACGCCCTGGCGGCGGTGAACACCTCGGTCTTCGCGACCGCCAGCGCGTTCTCCGGTTTCCACCCCTGGCCCCACAAGCCGGGAGAGACCGACGCCCAGAAGGTGACGTACACCAACACCGGCGACGCCCCGGTCAGCCTGGACCTGGCAATCGACGCGGCCGCCCCCGCGGGGCTGTTCACCCTCTCCGACGACCGGGTCACCATCCCCGCGCGTGGCACCTCCTCGGTCCTCCTGACCGCGGACCTGGACCGGCTGTTGGGCGACCAGCAGATCAGCGGCATGATCACCGGCAAGGACGGCACCGGAAAGGTCCGGGCCCGGACCCTGATCGGCGCCGCCAAGGAGGGACGGCGGCAGAGCCTGACCGTCATCGCGAAGGACCGGTCGGGCAAGCCGCTCTCCGGCAAGGTCCTCCTCACCGCCGCCCGTCTCTTCACGGCGATCGAGCTCGACGAATCCGGCACCGGCACCGTGCGCCTGCCCGTCGGCAACTACAGCGGATGGCTCACCGCCGACGTGCAGGGGGCCAACGGGCCGCACTCGCTGGGCATGGCGATGCTCGCCTTCAACGACGTCCAGTTGGACCAGGACCGGACCGTTATCCTGGACGGCCGGAAGGCCCGTCAGATCCTCGCCCACGTGCCGAGGCAGACCACCGCGGTCGCTCCGCGACTGGACATCCACCGGTCGTTCACCGACAGCCTGGTCGAGTCCTCCATGATGCCCAACGCGTCCTACGACAGCATCTGGGCGCTGCCGACCGGCAAGAAGGTCACCGACGGAGAGTTCGAGTTCGGCGCCCGCTTCCGCCTCGAACAGCCGGCGCTGACCATGGGCACGCAGTCGGAGACTTACCACGACCCGTTGGTCAAGCGTGCGGCCAAGCCGCTGCCGGCCGGCACCCGGACCCTGACGGCGGTCTTCGCCGCCGAGGGTACGGGCGAGGAGCTGGCGCGGCACGACGTGCGCGGCAAGGCCGTGGTGGTCCGGCGCAGCGACACCGTCGCGATCCAGGAGCAGGCGAAGGCCGCCGCGGCGGCGGGCGCGCGCGTGCTCCTCGTCGTCAACGACGGCATCGGCCGACTGCAGCCCTGGGACGAGAGTCCCTGGAGCCCCGAGAGCCCGGCCCCGCTGACGGTGGCAACGCTCAACGCCGGCCAGGGCGGTGACCTGATCGACGCGCTCCAGCGCGGCGGAGTCGGACTGAAGGTCACCTCGCACCCCACCACCGACTACCTCTACGACGTGGTGCACCACTGGTCCGGCGCCGTCCCGGCGGACCCGACCTGGCGGGTGGAGCCCAGCGACCTGGGCCGGGTGGACGTCGCCTTCCGCAACCACCGGCCCGGCAAGTCGAACGAGTTCCGTTACGACGTCTGGCGAGGCTGGACCGCCGGAAACCAGCTCACCGCTCCCGCACAGGGAGAGCGGACCGACTGGGTCACCTCCGACGCCGCATGGCTGGAAGACGCCTTCATCCCCACGGAGACCGGGCAGCACTCGGCCGGTGTCTTGCGCTACCCGGCCGGGAAGACCGGCAAGGTCAACTGGTTCGGACCGATCCAGCGGCCCCGGATGGGTCCGATCGGCTATCAGCCGGTGCGCTACCTCGACACGGTGTACATTCCCGCGCCCGGCTGGGGTGACTCCGGCGCCGGCCATGTCGGAGAAGCCCGTGGCAACTACGACGTGAAGAACTGGATGTCGCTCTACCAGGGCGACCGGCAACTCAACTGGGGTAACTCCGAGTTCCTGCCGGTACCTGGGCTCGCCGCGGAGCGGCTGCCCTACCGGCTGGTGGTCGACAACGACCGGGGTGCCTGGGCCCATCCGTACTCCACGCATACGCTGACCGAGTGGAAGTTCACCTCGGCGGCCACCGGGAGCGAGTCGGCCGAGTCCCTGCCGCTGGTCCAGCTCGACTACGGTGTGGACACCGACAAGGCGGGCCGGGCAGACCGGCGCGCCAAGCTGATGGTGACCGCATCGCATCTGCCCGGGACGAAGGCCGCCATCGGGAAGGTCTCCGTCGAGATCTCGTACGACGACGGGGCGACCTGGCAGCGGTCCGAGCTGGACCGTCACGGTGACGGATGGCGGACGAGCCTCAAGGCCCCGAAGACCGCCGGCTTCGTCAGCCTGCGGGTCACCGCCCGGGACAGTGCCGACAACAGCGTCTCGCAGACGATCACCCGGGCGTTCGGCCTGCGCTGACGTCACCTGAAAGCAGCCCGTCGGGCGGGATCGACCGCGGTCGATCCGGCACTCGGCTGCAGCCAGAGAGGTGGGACCGGGTGCGCGGCACCCGGTCCCACCGCACCTCCCGTGCCGTTCGGCTGCCTTCAGCGCCCCCACGTCGGGCCTTTGATGCAGTGCGCGCCGGTCAGTCCGACCGCCGTTGCATGCCCACGATGTCGCGGGCGGTCCCGGGCCAGTCGACGTAGAGATCGCGGGCCGCGTCGTTGAGGAAGACGTAGCGGGCCATGTTCCGCTCGCCGGCCGGCAGGGCGTCGAAATCGAGGTAGAAGGCGCCGGCCAGGCGCTTGGTGGCCAGGACGTCCGGGCGGTGTCCCAGGATCAGTGCCGGGATGTCGGCGACATTCTCCAGGGATCGCAACAGTCCGGGGCGGGCACGCTGCGTCGCTGTCGCGCGCGGCCGCTGCCGGGTGGGTATGGCCAGGGCGAACAAATGGTTACGCTCGGTGTCATTGAGTTGCAGCTGTTCGAGCTGGAGGGAGAGCCCGAGCGGGTGATCCGGGCCGGGGAGGCGTTCTGGGAGCCAGGAGGCGATGTGATCCACTACCAGGACGGCAACAATCGCGCCGACGCCCGGAGTCGCTTCCTCGTCACGATGATGTGCGAGCCTGGCAAGCCCATGCTCGTCCTCGTCGACGAGGAGGAACTGGCACAGCGCAAAGACAGGCGAGCTCCGCGACCCTACTGAAGCATGTGACACAAGGCTGTGATCTGGCAGGTCCGGGCCGCGTCTGGGGCGGTTCTTTTCAAGCGGCGAGAGCGAGGTTGTGGCCGGGAGCGCGACCACGAGGTTGCGGCCCTGCCCGCCTCCGCGGGTCGCGCTGACCGCGCGGGCACGCTCACGGCTCGCCTCCTGCACCGACCGCGACCCTCTCGACGTCGCGCCGGAGGCGGACGGTGTCGAGATTTCTCGGGCTGAGGACGTCCAGGCCGGCCGGCGCGGGCCGACCTGGACGTCATGATCAGACGAGGTCGAACCGGTCGAGGTTCATCACCTTGTCCCACGCCGCGACGAAGTCGTTCACGAACTTCTCCTTCGCGTCATCGCTCGCGTAGACCTCCGCGAGCGCGCGCAGCTCGGAGTTCGACCCGAAGACGAGGTCGGCACGGCTGCCGGTCCACTTGACCTCGCCCGTGGCGGCGTCGCGGCCCTCGAATGTGTTCTGGTCCTCGGACGTCGCCTTCCACGTCGTGCCCAGGTCGAGGAGGTTGACGAAGAAGTCGTTGGTCAAAGACCCGGGGGTCGTGGTGAAGGCGCCGAGCGGCGACTGCTGGTAGTTCGCCCCCAGCACGCGGAGCCCGCCGACGAGGACCGTCAGCTCGGGGGCGCTCAGAGTCAGCAGGTTCGCCCGGTCGAGCAGCAGGTACTCGGCCGGCAGTCGGTTGCCCTTCCCGAGGTAGTTGCGGAACCCGTCGGCGGTCGGCTCGAGCGCGGCGAAAGATTCCACGTCGGTCTGCTCCTGCGACGCGTCCACGCGGCCCGGCGTGAAGGGGACCTCGACGTCGAAACCGGCGTCCTTGGCGGCCTGCTCGACGCCCGCACCGCCGGCGAGCACGATCAGGTCGGCGAGCGAGATCTGCTTGCCGCCGCCTTGGGCGGCGTTGAAGGCCTGCTGGATCCCCTTCAGGGTGCGCAGCACCGTCGCCAGCTGGTCGGGGTCGTTGGCCTCCCACCCGCTCTGCGGCTGGAGGCGGATGCGCGCACCGTTGGCGCCGCCGCGCTTGTCGCTGCCGCGGAAGGACGAGGCCGACGCCCACGCGGTGGACACGAGCTGGGACACCGTCAGGTCCGAGGCGAGGATCTGGCTCTTGAGGGAGGCGATGTCCTCGGCGCCGACGAGCTCGTGCGTCACAGCGGGGAGGGGGTCCTGCCACAGCAGCGTCTCGGCCGGGACCTCAGGGCCGAGGTAGCGCACGATCGGGCCCATGTCACGGTGGGTCAGCTTGTACCACGCGCGGGCGAAAGCGTCCGCGAACTCGTCGGGGTCTTCGAGGAAGCGCCGCGAGATCTGCTCGTAGGCCGGGTCGAACCGGAGCGAGAGGTCGGTCGTCAGCATCGTCGGGGCGTGGCTCTTCGACGCGTCGTGGGCGTCGGGGACGGTGTCCGCCCCGGCGCCGTCCTTCGGCCTCCACTGGTGCGCGCCCGCGGGGCTCTTGAACAGCTCCCACTCGTGGCCGAACAGGATCTCGAAGAAGCTGTTGTCCCAAGTGATCGGGGTGTGCGTCCAGGTACCCTCGAGACCGCTGGTGATCGTGTCGCCACCCTTGCCGGTGCCGTAGGCGTTCGCCCAGCCGAGGCCCTGCTCCTCGATCGAGGCGGCCTCGGGGTCGGCGCCCACGTTGTCCGCAGGGCCCGCACCGTGGGTCTTGCCGAAGGTGTGACCGCCCGCGATCAGGGCGACCGTCTCCTCGTCGTTCATCGCCATCCGGCGGAACGTCTCACGGATGTCGCGGGCCGCGGCGAGCGGGTCCGGATTGCCGTTCGGGCCCTCAGGGTTGACGTAGATGAGGCCCATCTGGACCGCGCCGAGGGGGTTCTCCAGGTCGCGGTCGCCGGTGTAGCGCTCGTCGCCGAGCCAGGTGGTCTCGGGACCCCAGTAGACGTCCTCGTCGGGCTCCCAGACGTCAGCACGACCGCCGCCGAAGCCGAAGGTCTCGAAGCCCATCGACTCCAGGGCGACGTTGCCGGCGAGGATCATGAGGTCGGCCCACGAGAGACTCTGGCCGTACTTCTTCTTGACCGGCCACAGCAGGCGGCGGGCCTTGTCGAGGTTCCCGTTGTCCGGCCAGCTGTTGAGGGGGGCGAAGCGCTGCTGGCCGGCCCCGGCCCCGCCGCGGCCGTCGCTGATCCGGTAGGTGCCCGCGCTGTGCCACGCCATACGGATCATGAACGGGCCGTAGTGGCCGAAGTCGGCCGGCCACCAGTCCTGCGAGGTCGTCAGCACCTCCGCGATGTCCTGCTTGACGGCCGGGAGGTCGAGGGTCTTGAACGCCTCCGCGTAGTCGAACTCCTCGCCGAGGGGGTTGGCCACGGCGGGGTTCTTGGCGAGGATCCTCAGATTGAGCCGCTCCGGCCACCACTGGCGGTTTCCGCCGCCCTGAGTCGGGTGGGGGGCGCGCCCGTGCGCGACCGGGCAGCCACCTCCGCCCTCCGCCTTCGCGTCTACGACGATTGCATCATGGTTCTCAGACATGGGAATCCTTCCGGACTGGGCGGATCACGTTGGTCAGGAACTGCGGGCGGTGGAGCAGTCGGGGCACAGGACTGGTGACCTCGGCCTCGTGGATCGAGAAGCCGTGGTCGTGGGACGCGGTCAGGCAGAGGTCCTCGCCGACCGCTCGGTCGACGCCGGCGACGGCCCGGCGCGTCCTCGAACCGGGTCTGGCTGCCGGCCGGTTCGACGGGCGTACGAGTTCCGCCGCGGGGAGCGCATGGAGGGTTTCACCCAAGACTTGAAGGGAGGTCACCCGCAGGCCGGCATCGCGCAGCTCCTCGGTGGTGGTCCCATCACGTCTCTGTCTCATGCCGTACTGGAGTCTTCCTGTCCCTTGGCTATCGCCGGAACCGATCCTACGATGGACAGAGTCCAGGTCAACAAGCACGCCAAACTCGTATTCAATCGGAACCCGTACGTCCACCGGTAAACTTCGGGTATCCCACCGAACCTGAATAGGTGAAACCAATATGAGTGACCTGCTGGAGCGACTGCGAGGGCGTGGCTGGCGGATGACCTCCCAGCGGCGTGTCGTTGCGGAGGTCCTCGACGGCGAGCACGTGCATCTCACGGCCGACGAGGTGCACGCCCGCGCGGCTCAGCGGCTGCCCGAGATCTCCCGCGCGACCGTCTACAACGCCCTGGGCGAGCTGGTCTCCCTCGGTGAGGTCATAGAGGTCTCCACCGACGGCCGCGCCAAGCGCTACGACCCCAACGCACACCACCCGCACCAGCATTTGGTGTGCTCCAACTGCGGCACCATCCGCGATGTCCACCCGACCGGCAATCCGCTGGCCGACCTCCCGGCCGAGGAACGGTTCGGCTTCACGGTGTCCGAGGTCGAGGTCACCTACCGCGGGCTGTGCCCATCCTGCGCCTAAGATTGCGGTCCCGGGACGTTGGTGCCGGGTGACACGCTTGAGCCGTCGTCGGTTGCCAAGATGCCTCGTAAACCTTTGGGTGGGGGAGGGGCCGCGCGCCACGGGGCCGGCGACCGCCAGATCCGGTCCGGCAGGATCCGGGCGGCCTCGTCAGGGTCGACGTCGCCGATGCCCGAGAGCGGCGGCCGGCGACGCCGACGGCCGGGCCGATGGTCAGAGAGGTGATCAACGGCAGCCGGGGCGGGGCGAGTTCGCCAGACTCGACGCGTGACCGGCTCCACTGGGTGAAGGCCGAGAGCCGGCCTCCTGGGCGTCGCGGAGTTCTTTGCCATGGGCCATGCAGTAACGGTCGGCCGTAGAGGAGTGCAGGACCAGGGCGGTGAAGCTCCCGCCCCAGGGCCACCGCCTTGGACTGTGCCGAGGCCCGCTCCGACCGACGTGACGTAGCTCCCGCCGGTCGGAGATCGACTCCACCGCTACCGATCGGTACCGTCCACGGGAACAGCGGATGCCGATCCCGGCAGCCGGAATGACAACGCCACCTCGAGGCCGCGCGCCCGCAACACGACAGGGGACATTGATGTTCCGCAAGGTATTGGTCGCCAACCGGGGCGAGATCGCGATCCGCGCCTTCCGCGCGGCGTTCGAGCTCGGCATCTCCACCGTGGCCGTGTTCCCCTACGAGGACCGCAACTCGCTCCACCGGGCCAAAGCCGACGAGGCCTACCAGATCGGCGAAAAGGGCCACCCGGTGCGGGCCTATCTCTCGGTCGACGAGGTGATCAAGGCCGCGCGAAAGGCCGGTGCCGACGCCATCTACCCCGGGTACGGCTTCCTGTCGGAGAACCCCGACCTCGCCGCCGCGTGCGCCGAGGCCGGGATCACCTTTGTCGGGCCACCCGCTTCCGTTCTGCACCTCACCGGCAACAAGTCCCGCGCGGTGGCGGCCGCCCGCGAAGCCGGGGTTCCCGTACTGAAGTCGTCCGAGCCGTCCACGGACGTGGACACGCTGGTCGGCGCGGCCGACTCCATCGGGTTCCCGGTGTTCGTCAAGGCCGTCGCCGGCGGCGGCGGGCGGGGAATGCGACGCGTCGCCGAGCCCGCCGAGTTGAGGGAGGCGATCGACGCGGCGATGCGCGAGGCGGAGTCGGCGTTCGGAGACGCCACCGTCTTCCTGGAACAGGCCGTCGTCAACCCTCGCCATATCGAAGTGCAGATCCTCGCCGACACCCACGGGAATGTCGTCCACCTGTACGAGCGGGACTGTTCGGTGCAGCGGCGCCACCAGAAGGTGATCGAGATCGCGCCCGCGCCGAATCTCGATCCGGAGCTGCGCGCGCGCATCTGCGCCGACGCCGTTGCGTTCGCCAGGCACATCGGGTACGTCAACGCGGGCACCGTGGAGTTCCTGGTCGACGAGCGCGGCAACCATGTCTTCATCGAGATGAATCCCCGTATCCAGGTGGAGCACACGGTCACCGAGCAGGTCACCGGACGGGACCTGGTGATCGGGCAGCTGCGGATTGCCGCGGGAAGGACGCTTCCGGAACTGAACCTGACGCAGGACGACATCGTTCTCACGGGTACGGCCCTGCAGTGCCGTATCACCACTGAGGATCCCGCCAACGGTTTCCGCCCCGACACCGGCACCATCTCCGCGTACCGCTCCCCGGGCGGCCCCGGCGTACGGCTCGACGGCGGCACCGTGCACACCGGCGCCGAAGTATCTGCCCACTTCGACTCCATGCTGGTCAAACTGACCTGTCACGGCCACGACTTCGCCAACGCCGCCCGCCGCGCACGGCGTGCGATCGCAGAGTTCCGTATCCGCGGAGTCGCCACCAACCTGCCCTTCCTCGGCGCCGTGCTCGAGCACCCCGGCTTCCGCGAGGGCCGTGTCACGACGAGTTTCATCGCCGAGCATCCGGAGCTGCTCCGGGCGCGCCCCTCGGCCGACCGCGGAAGCCGCATGCTCACCTATCTCGCCGAGACGACCGTCAACCGTCCCCACGGCCCGCGTCCCCAGGTCATCGACCCGGCCGCCAAGCTCCCTCCCGCCTCACTGGGCAGTCCGCCCGCCGAAGGCTCCCGGCAGCGCCTCGCGGCCCTCGGGCCGGAGGCGTTCGCAGCGGAACTGCGCGCGCAGCGGGCCGTCGCGGTGACGGACACGACCTTCCGTGACGCGCACCAGTCCCTGCTGGCCACCCGGGTGAGGACGCGCGATCTGCTGGCCGTCGCCCCGTATGTCGCCCGCACGGCACCGGAGTTGCTGAGCCTGGAGTGCTGGGGCGGCGCTACCTACGATGTGGCCTTGCGCTTCCTCGCCGAGGATCCCTGGGAGCGTCTCGCGGCCTTGCGGGAGGCGGTGCCCAACATCTGTACGCAGATGCTGCTGCGTGGGCGCAACACCGTCGGTTATACGCCCTACCCCGTCGAGGTGACCGAGGCCTTCGTCGCCGAGGCAGCGGCGACCGGCATGGACATCTTCCGGATCTTCGACGCGCTCAACGACGTCTCGCAGATGCGTCCCGCCATCGATGCCGTTCGGTCGACCGGCACCGCGCTGGCCGAGGTCGCCCTGTGCTACACCGCGGACCTGTCGGACCCGGCCGAACAGCTGTACACGCTCGACTACTACCTGCGCCTCGCGGAGCAGATCGTCGAGGCCGGCGCGCACGTACTTGCCATCAAGGACATGGCCGGTCTGCTGCGCCCGCCCGCCGCCCGCACCCTGGTGACGGCACTGCGCGAGCGCTTCGACCTTCCGGTGCATCTGCACACCCACGACACGGCGGGCGGTCAGCTCGCGACGCTGATCGCCGCGATCGACGCGGGCGTCGACGCCGTCGACGCCGCCGTCGCCTCGATGGCGGGCACCACCAGCCAGCCGTCCCTGTCGGCGCTCGTCGCGGCTACCGACCACACCGAGCGCGCGACCGGGCTCTCGCTCGACGCGGTCGGGGGACTCGAGCCGTACTGGGAAGCCATGCGCAAGGTCTACGCGCCCTTCGAGTCGGGGCTCGCCTCGCCCACGGGGCGCGTCTACCACCACGAGATCCCCGGCGGACAGCTTTCGAACCTGCGTCAGCAGGCCATCGCGCTCGGCCTCGGCGACCGCTTCGAGCTGATCGAGGACTGCTACGCGGCCGCCGACCGGATGCTGGGCCGGCTGGTCAAGGTGACCCCCTCTTCGAAGGTGGTGGGAGACCTCGCCCTGCACCTGGTCGGAGCCGGGGTCCACGCGGCCGACTTCGAGTCCGACCCCGGCAAGTTCGACGTACCGGACTCCGTGGTCGGATTCCTGCGCGGCGAGCTGGGCGACCCGCCCGGAGGCTGGCCCGAGCCGTTCCGCACGCGCGCACTCCAGGGCCGCCCGGCGCAGGCCGAGAGCCCGACCCTGTCGGACGAGGACCGCCAGGGACTGGGCCGGGACCGGCGGGCGACGCTGAACCGGTTGCTGTTCCCCGGCCCGACCAAGGAGTTCGACGCCCATCGCGAGGCGTACGGCGATACGTCCGTACTGCCCACGCAGGACTTCTTCTACGGCTTGGAGCCGGACACGGAGCACACGGTCACCCTGGGGGCCGGTGTCACGCTGCTGATCGAGCTGGAGGCCATCTCCGAGGCCGACGAGCGGGGCTTCCGTACCGTGCTGGCCACGCTCAACGGCCAGCTGCGCCCCGTGTCGGTGCGGGACAAGTCCGTCGCCACTGAGGTCAAGGCCGCGGAGAAGGCCGAGCGCGGCAACGACCGGCATGTCCCCGCGCCGTTCGCCGGCGTCGTGACGCTCCAGGTGGAGGAGGGCTCTTCGGTGTCGGCGGGTCAGACGGTGGCCACCATTGAGGCGATGAAGATGGAGGCCTCCATCACCGCCCAGTGCGCGGGCACGGTCGCGCGGTTGGCGATCGGAAAGATCCAGCAGGTCGAGGCGGGCGATCTGCTCATCGAGATCGGCTGACGCCTGCTTCATGCGTGCGTACGCGGCCGGCCCGGGAGAGGTTCCTGGGCCGGCCGCCCGCGTGCGGGAGTCGGTCGGCCGTCAGGCTTCCCGCGGCCGGGCGGCAGCCCGACTGCCGTATCCCGTGGAGTGCCCGGCGCTCCAGTGCTTCGATGCGGAAAGCGACAGACAGCGGCAGTTCTGGAGGACCGCAGCCGAATCGGCGCGGCTGACTGCCACCGGCGCGAGCGAGGTGCCGTAGTCGGCGCCTCGGGCCCGACGAGATCGTATCGGGGTCATGTGGAGAGGGTTGACGCCTCTGTTGGTTGTTCTGCCCAGACGGTTTTTCCTTGCGTCTGGTAGCGGGTGCCCCACTGGTCCGCGAGGCTCGCGATGATGAACAGTCCTCGGCCTGTCTCGTCGATGGTGCGGGCATGTTTGACGTGCGGGGCGCTGGGAGCGGTGTCGCTTACCTCGCAGGTCAGCATCCGCTCTAAGATCAGGCGTAGTTGCAGAGGCGGAGCTCCGTAGCGGACCGCGTTGCCGACGAGCTCGCTGACGATGAGCTCGGTGGTGAACGTCGTTTCCTCGTCCATGCCCCAAGCTTCAAGCTGGCGGCGGGCCGCTGTGCGGGCGATCGGTGCGGCCTCGGGGTTCGCGGGTAGTGAGCGGGTCAGTACCCGGTCCGTGGGGAGCGCCTTCGTGCGGGCGAGCAGCATCAGCGTCTCGCCGGTCCGGTGGCCGCTTGTGAGTGTGCGCGCGATGTCGTCGCGCAGGTTGGGCAGGGGCCCTGTGCCGGCGCCGTCCAGCAGTGGACGCACTGGACCGGACGGCGCCAGGAGCTCGTCGGCGAGCGCGGCCGTGCCCATCGCGAGGATGCTTCCTTCGGGGAGGTCGACGGTGGTCGCGGGGAATGGGGCGGTGTCCCTTCCGGCGAGTGGGGGACCTGGAGGGACGGGCAGGCCGGCCGAGGTGCCGTCGGGAAAGACGGCGACCGGCTCCGGGAGGCCGGCGCGGGCGATGGTGCAGGTGAGATCGACCGGGTCGTAGATCGCGATGGCGCAGCCGGCGGTGAGCGGCTCACGGTTGAGGGGATCCATGGGAGGCAGTGCGGCGCGCGCGGCGGCGAAACGGGCTGTGGTGTCGCTCAAGCGGGCCAGCAGCTCGTCGGGCTGCAGGTCCAGGGCGGCGAGTGTATGGATGGCCGTCCGTAGGAGTCCCATCATGATGGCTGCGGGAATGCCCCGCCCTGCCACGTCGCCGACGATCAACGCGGTCCGTGCGCCGGGCAGCGCGATCGCGTCGAACCACGCCCCGCCGCCCTCCGGGCCGGGAAGGTGCAGTGGGGAGATCTCCACGGTGGTCTGTGTGGCCGGTTGCTGGGGGAGAAGCCTGCGCTGGACGGTCGACGCGATAATCCACTGGCGCATGTACTGACGGGCGTTGTCGATGCAGAGCGCAGCGTGCGCACACACCGCGGACGCCACCGCGACATCATCCCATTCGAAGGGGTCCTCCTGCTGGTGACGGTAGAAGCTGACCACGCCCAGGGCCTGACCGTGCAACGCCAGCGGTGCCACGATCAGGGAGTGGGCACCGGATCGCCTGATGGCGTCGGCTCGGGCTGGGTCGGCGGCCAGCCACGAGCTGTCCTGCTCGATCGAGACGAGGCGCGGCCGAAGGTCGGACAGGACGCGCGAGAAGGGGGTGCCGGTCGGCACGGGGCGCACGTCTCCGACCGGGTGGGCAGGGACGCGGCCTTGGAAGGCTGCTCGGCGCAGTGGAACGTCCCGGTGGACGGGGACCAGGGGAGGGTCCTCTCCGCGGACGACGTCTTCCACCACCTCGACATCGGCGATGCCCGCGAAGGCGGGCACTACCGCATCCACCAGCTCCCAGCAGACATCCATCACGTTCAGCCGGTGTCCCACTCGTGTGCGGACCATGTCCAGGAGGGCCAAGCGGTCCTGTGCGTACTCTCGCTCCGTGACGTCGACCGTGAATGCCACCAGTCCGAGCACATGGCCGTGGGAGCCCTCCAAGCGGAAGTAGGAGATGGAGTGGAGTCGCCGCTTGTGCTGGTCTGGTGCCTCGAGGCCCCGGACGAGCCGGTTCACTACCGGCTCTCCGCTTTCCAGGACCCTGCGCGCCACGGCGGCTTCTTCCCCGGGGTCTTCGAGTTCACACGCCTCGGTGAAATGCTTGCCCAGCAGGTGTCCCACCGGCGTGTCACGCAGCCCACGGGTGGCGGTGCTCATGCGGACCACGCGCAGCTGATCGTCGAGGACATGCAGTCCCACTGGTGACTGAGTGAACATGGCCTTCAAGATCGCCACGTCCCTCCCCGACATCGTGTCCCCTGCTGCGAGCACCTGCCACACCACGGAGGTACCTCGCAACACCGGCTTGACCAGCACCGCGGGCCCCTTCGAGAGTCTTTCCCCCCGCCATTCGCCGTCAGCGGCGACCTCGCGCATGAGCGCAGTGACGGACTGGCCGACGGCCTCCTCGGCGGACCACCCGAACAGCTCCTCCGCCGTCCGCCCCCACTCGACCACCCGACCAACCTCATCGATGAGTACGAGCACGTCACCGCTGGCCATCGGAAAGCACCTCCGCATCCATCCCCTGGGCTCCCTGCACGACGACGAGTTCGACCTCGACGAATCAAACGCGGGGCAGCAAGCCGCCGCGTTCACCTCCGACCGTGAGTTCGCCGCCTACGACATGACGCCCGAAGAGATTGCGTCCGCCGGGGAGCGCACGGCGGGCAGTGGGCGTTCGCAACCCAGTCGCCACGCCCTGGCCGCCGGATTGGGGGCGGCCAGATTCGCCATGGCGGGCTGGTGTCAGGCAGGGTTCGCAGCATCGGCATGGGGGATGCCGGCAGGCAGCCTCGTTGCCTTCTCGCCGTCGCTGACGGCGTCCCGCGTTCCACTGCGGCTCGTCCGTGGTCTTCACTGGCGGGAGCGATCGTCCTGGCATCGGACGCACCGCTTCAAGTGCGGCACGGCGAGCATACGTTCCCGGTCCATCGGCCGCCCGCAGGTGAGGCAGAGTCCGTACGTGCCGTCGTCGAGCCGGCCCACTGCGGCGACCGTCAGGGCGAGGAGGAAGCCGGCGCGGTCCCGCCCACTCCGTAGCTGGTCGAGCGACGTAGTCGTCGCACCGGCGTCAGCAGCGTCCAGGTCGCAGTCCTCGTACAGAACCGATGCGACCGTCTCACTGTCGGCCAGCTCCCTGCGCAGCCGCTCGGCCTGCGCGTTCAGCATGGCCCTGACTGCGTGCAGGTCGACGGTCCGCACAGGCACAGCCGTGTCTCCGTCCGAACGCTCAGTGATGGTCGGGTTGCTGCTCCGCCGGTGTGCCACCACTTTCTCCTCCGCCTTTGTTCCCGCGATCCGTGCCGTGCGGGGAGGCCTTCTTCGGCGCCTTCGTGCCCCGATGGGCCGCCTTGCGTGGCTGGCTGCCGTCCTGCGGAGTGGCGCCGCCCTTGTCGCTGCGGCACAACGCGGGCTGCTGGGGATTCGACATCTGCCCGCCTCTTCGGAGAAAACGTGCCCCCCGTATCTCTGCTGAAACCGCCTCATCCCGGGCGGTGGTACCGCGGCGGGCGGCACCAGTTGGTATCGCCCCTCCCTCCCAGCACCCTCCCTCCCAGCACCCTCCCTCCCAGCACCCGCCCTCCCGGCAGCGCCGCGGCCGGACACCGGCGCAGCCGTAGGCGGGGCCGGACGGGGATGCGACGGCGCCCGCCCGGACGCGTGCTCTGGATCAACGATCAGCGGGAACGCAGACGCGCCGTATTGCGGCTCTCCGGCCGTGACGAGGTCTTCGCCGGTCAGACGTCGGCGTCGCCGACTACTCCGCGCTCGCCGCCGTCGCCCGCCATGGAGGGTGCACTACTGGGACTGACCGGGCCTGGGCCCCTGCTACGGCTCACCGCACCGATGCGGCCGGCGGACGCTCGCGCAGGGCGCCGTACGCGATGAAGTACGCCGGCACACGGTTCAGCCACCGCGAGGTGGTGAGCAGCTCGGTCAGCCGCTTCGCACGCCGAGGGTTGCCGAAGGCCGGCCTTCCGGCCAGCAGCGGCTCGATGACCCGGGAGTGGGCGAACCGCTGAAGCGCCTGCGTCGCGGCCGTTGTGGGCCACCGGCGGCGCTGGACACGGCGTACGTGCCGCAGGCCGACCGCGTCCTCGCGCAGCGGCCCGACGAGATGGCGGGCGGCGGCCACGGCGTCCTCGACGGCGAGGTTGATGCCGATACCGAAGACCGGAGACATCGCGTGCGCCGCATCGCCGATGCACAGCAGCCCCGGGCGATGCCAGCGCCGGAGCCGGTCGAGCCGGACGTCGAGGAGCTTCACCTCGTCCCAGGACCGCAGCTCGTGCGCACGGTCCGAGAGCCACGGGACCGCGGCAGTGAAGTCGGCCATGAACCGGTCGAGACCGGCGGCGCGGCGCTCGGCGTCGGTTCCCTTGGGGATCAGCGCGGCGCACTGCCAGTAGTCCCCACGGTCGATCATGGCGGTGAAGAACCGGTCGCCGACGCCTCCCACGAGCCCGTGCGGGTCGCCCTCCCGGCGCGGCAGCCGGAACCACCAGGCGTCCATCGGGCAGGCGAACCGCCGCAGTCCCAGTTCGGGCAGTGACCGGGCCAGCGAGCCCCGGCCGTCGCAGGCCACTGTGAGGGTGGCCCGCAGCTCACCGGTACGGCCGTCGGACGTGCGGTACCGCACCCCGGCGACCCGGCCGCGCTCCATCAGGAAAGAGGTTGCCTCGGTGCTCATCCGTACGGCGAAGGACGGCTCCCGCCCCGCCTCGTCCACAAGGAGGTTGAGCAGGTCCCACTGCGGCACCATGGCGATGTAGTTGTACTTGCCCGGCAGCGCGCCGATGTTCCCGACGGTGACCAGCGAACGGTCCGGGCCGAGCGGCAGCTGGACCGTCGTCACCCGCCGCTGCGGCAGCTTGGCGAACCGCTCGGCCAGGCCGAGGTCGTCCAGCAGCGCGAGGGTGGACGGATGAACGGTGTCGCCGCGGAAGTCACGCAGGAAGTCGGCGTGCTTCTCCAGGACCGTGACCGCGACACCCGCGCGGGCGAGCAGCAGGCCGAGGACCATTCCGGCAGGTCCGCCGCCCACCACGCAGCACGTGGTCCGCTGCTCCATCGCACCCTCCCTTCGGTGAAATCCCGGGATCTACCGTGCTGGGATATATACCCTCAAACGTGACGAGTCCGACCCACCTGGTCGCGACATGCTCCAGGAGGCGCGATGAACCAGCAGCCGGTCCTACTGCCCTACGACGACCCGGCCTTCGTGGCGGATCCCTTCCCGCTCTACCGACAGCTACGCGAGGACGGCCCGGTGCGGCGCGCCGTCATCGCCGGCGGCCTGGAAGCCTGGCTGGTCACGCGTTACGAGGACGGCCTCGCGGCCCTGTCCGACCCACGGCTGAGCAGCGACATTCGCGACGCATCCGATCCCCGGCTCATTCGGCAGCTGCCCCAGACCGAGCGCGAGTCCATGCTGAGCAACATGCTCCGCTCCGACCCGCCCGACCACACCCGCCTGCGCCGCCTGGTCTCGAAGGCGTTCACCGCCCGCCGCGTGGTCGATCTGCAGCCCCGCATCCAAGAGATCGCCGACCAGCTGCTCGACGCGGTCGCGCCGGCCGGCCGGGCGGAACTCGTCACGGACTTCGCGCTGCCCCTCCCGGTCACCGTGATCAGCGAACTGCTCGGCGTGCCCGTGGAGGACCGGTACGACTTCCAGCGGTGGACCGACGACATGCTCCTGCGCGGGGCGAAACTGCCGGACCCGGCCGTCGTGGACGAGGCATGGCAGCGGATGCGGTCGTACCTGACCAAGCTATTGGAAACCAAACGGGCCCGGCCCGCGGACGACCTGCTCAGCGCGCTGATCACCGCCCGGGACGAGGAGCAGCGGCTCAACGAGGACGAGCTGATCGCCATGGCCTTCCTCCTGCTGGTTGCGGGATACGTCACCACGGTCAACCTGATCGGCGGAGGCATCGCCGCGCTGCTCGCCCACCCCCAACAGCTGAAGCTGCTGCGGGACGATCCGTCGCTGCTGCCGGGCGCGATCGAGGAGTTCCTCCGCTACGACGGACCGGTCAGCCCCGGCATCGCCCGGTTCGCGCGCGAGGACGTCAAGATCGCGGGCGTGACCGTCCCGAGCGGCGCGACCGTGCTGGTCGCCTCCGCCATCGCCGACCGTGACCCGGCTCGGTTCCCCGACCCGGATCGCCTGGACATCACCCGGCAGGACAACGCACACCTCGCGTTCGGACACGGCATCCACTACTGCCTGGGGGCGCCGCTGGCCCGACTGGAGGGCAAGATCGCCATCGGGACCGCCCTGCGACGCCTTCCCGGCCTGGCCCTGGACGTGCCGCCGGGCGAGCTGCGGTGGCGGCCCGGCGGGCTGCGTGGCCCCGCGCACCTGCCCGTCACCTTCACCCCCAGCGGGCCGTACTGACCGCCGACGCCGGCTACGCCGGCACGGCCACCCTCTTTGCCGCAGTGCACCGTACGCATGGCACCAAGCGCCGGGCCGACGGATCCACGGCAGATGATGACGACGGCGGTCAGGAGTGAAGGGCAGGTCCTGCCCCTGAGGCCGGTCGGGCCGCCGTCGCGGCGTGCCGGCCGGGGCGCCGAGGGCGCCAGGTCGCCACCAGCGCGGCGGCCAGGAGGAGTTCGGCGATGTCGCCGCCGTAGTACATGATCTCCGCGCCGCCCTGGACCTTGTCGACGGGCGCGCGAACGTTGATCCCGAACCCGCCGTACATCGCCTGCGAGATCACCGCGTGGGCTGCGATCGCCACGCCCAGCACCACCAGCCGCGCCGGAACTCCCGGCCGGGCGGGGGCGGGGTCGGGGCCGGCGATCACCCAGGCGAACAGGCAGCCGGCCAGCAGGAAGTGCACATGGAGCAGCCAGTGCAGCACCGGCTGGGCGGACAGCGTGTTGTACAGCGGGGTGAAGTACAGCAGGGCGAGGGTGCCCACGCTGAGCACCAGCGCGGTAACCGGATGCGCCGGCACATGGAGTGGCCGGCTCTGCACCAGAGCGGTCAGCCGCCGCCCATGAGCGGCGGGAAGGTTCCGCAGCAGCAGGGTGACCGGTGCCCCCAGCACCAGGCCGAGGGGGGCGTACATGCCGATCAGCAGGTGCTGGAGCATGTGGCCTCGGAAGTCGCCGTGTGCCCACGACGCCAACGGCGGCAGCAGCCCGACCGCCAGCAGCACGCACCCGGCCAGGAAGAACCCCGTGCGCCACCGGCTCCACCCGGCTTGCGGGTTCCGCTGCCGCGCCCGGGCGGCCAGCAGTAGATAGCCGACGGCGGGCAGCACGATGAGCGCAGCGGGCACCAGCACCTCGAGCGGCAGGCCGCCGCTGTCGTAGTGGGGTGCGGGGTGACCGATCATGCCTGTTGTGCCGCCCTCCCGGGCGCGTCACCTTCCCGGTCGTACGGAACGGCCCGACGCTGGATCATCCAGCCCACCGCGACCAGCACCGCACCCAGCAGCAGGAACCCCAGATCCCACCAGACCTGCTGATCGCCGGCGTAGACGTGGTGGATGCCCAGGATGTGGTGGTCGACGATGCCCTCCACCAGGTTGAACAGGCCCCAGCCGACCAGAATCCAGCCCCACAGCGCCGCCGACGTCCACACCCGGCGGCGGTGATGCGTCAACCGCGCGTACAAGATCGCTAGACCGGTCAGAACCGCCACCCAGCACACCGCGTGGAAGATGCCGTCCCACACCGTGTTCATCTCCAGGCCGGTCACCGTGTTCGCCGGGTAGTACTTCACCCCGATCCGGTCGACGTTGGTGCTGGTCAACATGTGATGCCACTGCAACAGCTGGTGCAGCAGAATGCCGTCTACGAAACCGCCCAGACCCACCCCCAACACGATTCCCGGCAACCGCAGCTTCCGGGGTCCCGCGCCTGCCGCTCTGTCCGCATGCGCCGCGCTCGTAGTGCTGCTCATCCCGACACCTCCACGTCGTCCGGCTCAACTACCCGCGACGGGTACCCGGGCACTCAGCTCTTCCCGCACGACAGGCCACTACCGCAGGCGGTGCCCTCAGTCCCCCCGTATGCCCACGCCGCCGCACGCCGGGGATCCGCTCCCCGCCCATGGGCGGGAATCTGTGTCACCAGCCCTGCACGGATCCGCTGAACACCGCACGCCTTTAGCCATGCGGGCGGGTAAACGCGTGCGGAAGGGCCGGACGGTTTCCCCCGCTCGGGCTGCGGGTCTCGATACGTCGCCCCAGCGGAGCCCGTCGGTTCACGCGCGGCGGCGTGCCCACCAGATGCTGAATGCGGTCACGGCCGCCGTCGCGGCGAGGAGCACTGCGGTCGTGGCCCACTGCAAGGGCCAGAAATGGGAGGCGGGGTGGTACTGGGCCCACACGCCCACGACGTCGTGGACCTTGAGGCAGTGGGCGGAGGCGTCGGTGAAGTCGCCGCAGGCACCGGAGGTGAAGTGGTGTCCCGAGGAGGTGAGGTAGCCGTAGTCGACGTTCCAGGAGCTGTAGGACTTATTGGGCAGGTCCAGGGGCCATGCGGTGGGGGTGAACAAGCCCAGCGGCGCGGGCGAGCCGTAGAAGTCGGCGGTGATCTGGTGGGCGGTGACCTCGCGGACGGGCCACAGATGAGGCCGCAGGAGGTTGAGGGCGACCCAGCCGACGACGCTGACGGCGCAGGTGACGACCATGGCCGCCACAGTGCGGCGCAGGACCATCCCGATCGCCGCACCGGTGACCAGGGCGAGCAGAGAAAACGCGACGGGAACCACGCCGACGTTGTTGAACGGCGGCGACTGGTACCAGTACATCCCCCGCAGCAGGGTGTCCGCCGGCCGCCACCACCACGTGTAGAGCGCGGATAGGGCACCGGTGCCGATGAGCGTGACCAGGGCGGGGACGCCGAGCTTGTACGCGATCCAGCGGGTGCGGCTGACCGACTGCGAGCACGACAGGGCGTACGTGCCGTTCTCCAGTTCGCGGGAGAGCAGCGGGCCGCCGAGGAAGACGCCGATGACGAGGGGGACGAAGGAGACGAGCAGGCCGGTGTAGTGCATCAGGTTGTAGAAGTGGCCCCGGAAGGCGTTCACCCCCTCGCACCGGGACTCGGGGGACTGGTAGACGCAGCCGGCCAGGTGGTGGGCTTCGATGTAGGCGACCATGTCGAGCCGTTGCGTGATGACGAAGACGGCGAACGCGGCGAGCAGGAGGAAGCCGGTCCAGAAGGCAGACCGGTGCTGGCGCCAGGTCAGCCAGGCGAGCCCGGACAGGTGCGGGCCACGGCGGCGTATGCCTGCTGCCGGAAGGGCCTGGGTGGCGGTCATGCGGCTTCCTCACTCGCGCCGGTGCGCGCGCTGGGGGTGAGCAGGGGTTCGATGTCAGGGGCGCGCAGGTAGGCGATCAGCAACTCTTCCAGGCTCGGCTCGTGGTGGGCCCACCGGCCCGCTACAGGACCTCGTGGCCGGATCAGGGCGGTGAGCTGGTCTCCCGCCGTGTCCGTCGACACGACGGTGTGCGGTGCGAGTTCGGGGGGAAGGCCCTCGCCCTGGTGACGGCCCATGAGCAGTGTGTGGGCGCCGAGGATGGTGTCGACCTCACCGGCGAGCCGCACCCGGCCGCCGGTGACCGTGACGAGGTAGTCGCACACGTGCTCCATCTCGGAGACCATGTGCGTCGACATCAGCACCGTGGTGCCGTGCTCGGCCACCTCGCTCATCAGCGCGGCGGTGATCTCGTGGCGGACCAGGGGATCCAGGTCCGACATCGGTTCGTCCAGCAGCAGGAGCCGGGGCCTCTTGCCGAAGGCGAGGGCCAGTGCGACGCGCGTGCGCTGTCCGCCGGAGAGGGTGCCGACCTTGGCGTGGAGCGGTATGTCGCCCTGGCGTACCAGCCGCTCCGCTTTAGCCTGGTTCCACCCGGGATTCAGTTCCCGGCCCGCCCTCAGCATCTCCTCCACGGTGAAACCGGGGTAGAGCGGCTTCCTCTGTCCCACGAATGCCACACGGCTGCGGCTGGCCGGCGTCTTTGGGGAGTCCCCGAAGACGCGGAGCCGTCCGCAGGTGGGTTCCAGCAGGTCGGCGGCCAAGGACAACAGAGTCGTCTTGCCGGCGCCGTTCGGGCCCACCAGAGCGCAGATCCGTCCGACGGGCAGGCGGAAGTCGCAGTCGTGCAGCGCCCAGTTCCGGCGGAACCGGCGTCCCAGCCCCTGGGCTTCGAGCGCCGGCGTCTCCTCGTTCGCCGCGGCGGTCCGGTGCGGTGCGGGATCTGTGCGGGAGCCTTGGTGTAGGGGGTTGTTCACTCTGCGTCCTCCGTACTCGTGTGCTGCATGTCGCTCGTTTCCCCGGTTGTCGGGACGTCCCGTGCCGACGGAGAAGCCTCCTTTTCCGGCGCATGGGGAGAGGCGCCGTACTCCTCGATGAGGGCCGTGAACAGGGCTGTCACGTCGTCTCTGTCGAGGCCGGCCGCGTGAGCTTCCCGCAGCCACTCACGCAGTCCCCCGCTCAGGGAGGAACTGGAAAGCGTCTCCGGCCGTGAGAGCGACCGGACGACGAAGGTGCCCGCTCCCCGCCGTGACTCGACGAGCCCTTCGTGCTCCAGCTCCCGGTAGGCCTTGTGCACGGTGTTGGGATTGATCGCGGTGGTGGCCACCACCTCCCGCGCCGTAGGCAGCCGGCTCCCCGGGACCAGCACGCCCAGCCGCATCGCCTGCTTGGTCTGCAGGACGATCTGCATGTAGGCGGTCACGCCGCTGCGTCGGTCGATGCGGTACCGCATCACAAAAAAAACCTTCTACTAGTGAACCAGTAGAAGCAGTAGAGCGGCTGATCCGCATGGATGTCAAACCACCCTGTTGCCATGGGGTTGCCATGGGCAGCCATGCATGACCAGTAGCAGCCGGCTCTTGTCTGCCCCTGCACTCACGCGCGCAACACCGCGGTCCCACGGCGATCACCGGCGCGGGAAAGTGACCAGGTGCGGGCTCCACAAGCTGGTGAGTGAACTACTCGCGCCTCCGCCCTACGCCAGCCGTGGCTATCCGGTCCGGGTGGACAGCCCCGGCTGGGCGTAGGCGGCGATACTCAGCCGCTCACACGGGGCGTTCGACCGAGGCCGCCGGGCGGCGCCCGCGAAGGGACAGCACCCGTCGCCCGCAACCGTCATGCGGATGCTGCGCGAACACGACGAGGCCATCGTGCCGAATCCATAAACCTGCTGGTCAAAGCCCTGATGGCGAGGACGGATGCCCGTGGGCGGAGCCGACAACGGTACGGCGGCCTTGTCACGGCCATGGCCGTCACCGCCATGGCCGGCGACGCCTGGTCTCCCGAAGCGTCTGTGAAGCCGAGTTCTGTGTGAACGTCAGTTTTGGGGCGTTGACGATGCGACTCTCCGTTGCAGCTGGCCACGGAGAGTCGCAGGGAAACAGGGCGGGATGTGTCGCTCCGAGTCGTACCGGCCCGACGCCGGGGGAGTGGTGAACGACGGGTTCGCTGACGGTGTGTGCGGTGAGTGGGGTCTCCTGCAGATAGAGGAGGGTGGCGTATGCCTGGCCGACAACCCTAGGTAATCGTGCAGACAAGGCCATGCTTATTTTCTCCGATGAACGTCAGCTGATGGTGAGAACGTTCTTCCAGCGCTTCATGCACCGACGTGTCCGCGGAAATCGGCCGACGGCTCGCTTCGCTGCGCTGCGCTGGGGAGGTTCGTCGGCTGAGCGCCGAGCAGAGCAAGAAACACGAATATGAGATGTCTGTTCGCGACACTCCTGTCGGCGACTGTGTCACCGGGTGCCTCGCCCTTAGCGTGGAACGGCGGCGCAGGGCCCCCTGCCGCTTGTGCTCGGCGCTCTCGAAGGATGCGTATGGCGACGTCGACTGAGCCTGTTACCACCGTGCCGGTGCGCGGCCGCGGCCGGGGCAGCGTGGTGGTGAGCTGGCTGACCACAACCGATCACAAAAAGATCGGCCACCTCTACCTGATCACGTCGTTCGCATTCTTCCTCTTCGCCGGTGCTCTGGCTTTGGCACTCCGGGCCGAGCTGGCCCGGCCCGGCATTCAGCTGCTGTCCAATGAGCAGTACAACCAGGCGTTCACGATGCATGGCACGGTGATGCTGCTGCTGTTCGCCACTCCGACCTTCGCCGGCTTCGCCAACGCGATCATGCCGCTGCAGATCGGATCTCCGGACGTGGCGTTCCCTCGCCTGAACATGTTCTCGTACTGGCTCTTCCTCTTCGGCGGCCTGATCGTTGTCGGGAGCATGTTAACTCCCAACGGAACGGCGGACTTTGGCTGGACGGCGTACACCCCGCTGAGCAGGGTTGAGCGGACACCCCAGGTCGGCGCCGACATGTGGATCATGGGGTTGGCGCTGTCGGGCTTCGGCACCATCCTGGGAGCCGTCAACTTCATCACCACGATCATCTGCATGCGTGCACCCGGCATGACCATGTTCCGGATGTCGATCTTCACCTGGAACGTGCTGCTGACCTCGGTTCTGGTACTGCTGGCTTTCCCGGTGCTCGCCGCGGCCCTGTTGGTGCTGGAGTCGGACCGGCGTTTTGGTTCCCACGTCTTCGCGCCGGAGAACGGCGGCACATTGCTGTGGCAGCATTTGTTCTGGTTCTTCGGCCATCCCGAGGTCTACATTCTGGCTCTGCCCTTCTTCGGCGTCGTGACCGAGATCCTTCCGGTGTTCTCCCGCAAGCCGATTTTCGGCTACATCGGTCTCATCGGCGCCACCATCGCCATCACCGGACTGTCCGTGATGGTGTGGGCCCATCACATGTTCGCCACGGGGGGAGTTCTGCTGCCCTTCTTCTCCTTCATGACCTTCCTCATCGCGGTGCCGACCGGGGTGAAGTTTTTCAACTGGATCGGCACCATGTGGAAGGGCTCCATCACCTTCGAGACGCCGATGCTGTGGGCGGTGGGATTTCTCGTCACGTTCCTGTTCGGTGGACTCACCGGCGTCATCCTCGGCTCCCCGCCCTTGGACTGGCACGTCACCGACAGCTACTTCGTCGTCGCCCATTTCCACTACGTGCTGTTCGGCACAATCGTCTTCGCGATGTTCGCCGGCTTCCACTTCTGGTGGCCCAAAATGACCGGGACCATGCTCGACGAACGCCTCGGTAAGATTCATTTCTGGACGCTGTTCGTCGGGTTCCACATGACGTTCCTCGTCCAGCACTGGCTCGGCGCGGAAGGCATGCCGCGCCGGTACGCCGACTACCTGGCCGCCGACGGCTTCACCGCCCTGAACACGCTGTCGTCCGTTGGCTCGTTCCTGCTGGGTCTGTCGACCCTGCCGTTCCTCTACAACGTGTGGAAGACCGCCAAATTCGGAAAGCGGATCGACGTCGACGACCCATGGGGCTACGGGCGCTCCCTCGAATGGGCGACCTCATGCCCGCCTCCGCGGCATAATTTCCTCACTCTGCCCAGGGTCCGCTCCGAATCACCGGCCTTCGATCTGCACTACCCACACATCAGCGCCCTCCAGCGGGAGAGCGAGGGCGGTCGCCGGGATGTCGTCGAACCGGGCAAAGGCGTGGCCTCGCCCGGTTCGGAGGGCGAGGCGGATAAATGACCGCCTTTCCTTCCAGCTCCGGGATGAGCCCTGAGGAGCGCGCTGCCGGGATCGCTCGCGTGGAGGGCTTTCTGATGGCTCAGGCCGAATGGGACCGAGCCCGGGCCCAGGCGCAAGCCTTCGCGGCCCGCATGCCCTGGCTAACCACCGCCCAGTACGAGGAAGTCGTCCGCCTGTACACCGAGGAGCGCATCGCCCTGTCCCGGCACATCTTGCGCGCCGCCGCCACCCGCGCCGGCGAACTACGGGCGGAATACGCGGCCCGCTACCGGACCGTGAGGCAGCGGCTGCTCTGCCTCACCGTGGCATCCCTCGCCGTCTCGGTCGCCCTGGTCATGTCCGCCCTCGTCACGTCCGTCCTGCTGACTGCTCACCGCTGAAGACAAAGTGAATGGGACGCACGGGCAGCACAGAGAACGGGGCGTAACCAGCAGCACAGCGCTACAGAGGTTGCCTAACCGCTACTCGCTGGCGCCTTCGGTTACTCTCCGCGGAACGACTGTGTGCTCTCTGACTCCGGGGCGCTGACGGGCCGCCCAGGCGGTTCCTGCAGGTGGAGCTCGGTCGCCCCCCGGTAACAGCGACGGACGCTTTTCTGTGAACGTGTCAAAAGTGAAAGAATGGGTAGTAAGGGGCATAGCGAAATGCCACCCTCTGTGTGGAGACAGACGCCATGAACGCCTTGCTGCATGTTCCGGATATCCAGGTCTCCCACCTGGCGGCGGGCTTCTCCACTGGAGCCGCTCTCTTCGCCGTCGGAATTGCCCTCGTCGCCCTTCTGACGGGCGCTATGTGGCTGGACGGGAGGCGGCGGGACGAGATGCCGCCCCCGCCGAAACCCGAAGAGCAGCCGAAGCCGCCCGACCACCAGACGCATCTCGAAGAGTTCCGGGAGTTGGACGAGGACCCCTTCCCGCACGACGGCGGGCGCCTGCTGCCGTACAACCTGAAGAATTACGGAACGCACGGTGCCGACCGGGTGCGCGAGGACAGACCTAAGCACGACGACAGCGGAGGCGCCTTTGGAAGCGGCGGCCCGGGCGGCTGAGGCAACATTCCAGAGGGCTCACCGCAGGCGAAGAGCCCGCACCGGGCGTCCCTGGGCGGCTCGCAGCTCTTGATAGCGCCTCTGCCGTCGCCGCTGCACACGCCATCCGGCCGGTCTCCGGCCCCGGGCGCATAGGGCGTCCGGTCGCGTGTTCGCGCCTCACTCGCCTGTGCTTCGCGGCGCGAGCTTGAGGCGTATGGGGCAAGCGCGGCAAAGGGAAAGCTACTCTCGTCCACCTTCCGTTCAGCATCGCCGGGTTCACGAGGGCCGCACCGGCTCGGCGGCAGCGTCATCTACCCGGTGTTGTGGTACGCGTCGGTGTTCCGCCAGCACGCACCCGGCCCATAGCCACCTTGGCCGTTTGAGCCGCCCTTCGCACCGGAGACCTCCATCCATCCCATGAGGCTCTTTGCTCGCGTCTCGGATGCCGCACTACCGGCACCGCCGACGGTCAGGCTCCGGTCCGGCTGCCCGGGTCGCCGGGCTCGTCGCGGTCGAGTGCCCCTTTTGCGTGCTCCGGCAGCGTGTGGTGAGCTCGGCAGACGGTGAAGTCCACCGATGCGGTCCAGCTGACGTCGTCAGCGGCGTCCGCCGCGGCCAGGACGGCGGGAGGAGCAGGTGAGTGACACCCGTCCCCTGGACATCCCGGCCTTCATCCGGATGCGCCCCAACGACATCACCGAGGGGCTGACCAGCATGGAGGACGACGAGACAGATCCGGCGCCGACGCTTGGCCGCCGCTTGCAAGGCCGCCGTGTACGCCCTTGGCACGACTCACCGTGGTGTTACAGGAGTGATTGCGCTCTGTTCCCACACGGCGAGACGGATCACGCACATCTCGTGGAGGTACGACGATGACCCCGCTCATCGACCCGGTGCGCACCAGGACCGACCGGGCGAGCCTCAGCCACAAGATCCGCTACACCGTGCGGCACCCCGACCGCGTCGTGCCCTACCTGCGCAGGCTAGGCCGTGACTGGAAGCTACGGCTGATCTTCCGCGACCACGTGGCGTACTACCGGGCCGTGATGAAGGCAGACGCGGGCAGGAGTCCCGCCGCCGCTGTGGGCAGCGCGTCTCAGCAGCGCTGGCTCGCTCTTGGCCAGATGCAGTTCGACTACCTGCTCCGGAACGGACTCGCCCCTGCAGACCGGATGCTGGAAATCGGCTGCGGCAACCTCAGGGCCGGCTGGCGCTTCATCGACTACCTCGATACCGGCCATTACCACGGCATCGACATCTCACCCGAGATCCTCCTGGCGGCGGGCGACACCGTTGCCGAGCGAGGGCTCCAGGACAAACTTCCCCGCCTCGGCCTTGTCCGCGACCTGCGCCTGGCCTCCCTGCCCGCCGGGTACTTCACGGTGGTGCATGCGCACAGCGTGTTCTCGCACTCCCCGATCGAGGTCATCGACGAGTGTCTGTCCCACATCGCGCATGTCATGGCCCCCAAGGGCTTCTTCGACTTCACGTTCAACCGCACCGAAGGCCGGGAGCACCACGTCCTGCGCGAGGATTTCTACTACCGCACCGAGACGCTGGTCGAACTCGCCAATACCCACGGACTAACGGCCCGCCTCATGGAGGACTGGGAGCAGCTGCCGCACAGGCAATCCAAGATCCGCGTCACCAGCTGACATGACGGACGAGACGCCACTGCCTGCCCCCTCACCTGCACGATGCTGCCCGTGCAGTGTGCGTGTTCCCCCGAAGGAGGTGCCATGGCCCGGGTAGCGGTGCAGGGTACGGATATCGTGGTGCGCCTGTCCTGGTGGGAGATGGTGGCAGCCCGTCGCCGTGAGGTACGGGTGCCCGTCTCCGCGTTGCGTGAGGTGCACGTCGAGCCGGACTGGTGGCGGGCGCTTCGCGGGGTGTGTGCCAAGGGCGCCTGGATCCCCGCGCGGTTTTGCGTGGGGACCCGGCATCTCCGGGACAGGATTGACTTCGCTGCGGTCCGGCCCGACGGGCCGGTGCTGTGCGTCGACCTGCGCCGCTCGGCACCGTTCAGCCGCCTGGCCGTCTCCGTCCCCGATCCGCAAGAAGCGATGCGCGCCCTGCTGCCGCTGGTTCCCCGGGGTCGTCTGGACTGAGCATGAGGGCCGACGAGCCGAGCGACGGCTGCGGGGCCGAGAACGTCCCCGGCGGTCACATCGCCTGTTTCCCGTCGCGGGGGGTGTCGGTACGGCGCGGCCGTATCGCGCCGCCGTCCGCCGGTTTCACGCCCTACCGAAGCGGCGAGGTCCGGCAGGTCCGCACCGGATTGGACGTGCCAGGGGAACAGATCTGCGGGGCCGGAATCTGGACGGCGGGGATGGCCAAGGGCTCATCGACGACATCCCTACCGTCGCCCAACTCACCGGCCGGATCGTGACCGCTGCCGAGCACAGGCCGTGAGCACCGGCTCGGTCAATGCTCAACGGGCGCCGGACACGTCATCGCGGTACGGGCGCCGAGAGCTCACGAGACATGCAACGACCCGCCCTGCCTCGGTCACAGCCAACGGATCAAACCGCCTGCCATCCCTTGTTCTTCGCAGGGAATCCCGGCCTTTAGGCCAAGGCCATGAAGTTAAGGCTTCTGGGCTGGTGGCAAGGGGCGATCTGGCTGAGTGCCGGACGTAGGAAGCGGAGCCCCGGTAGAACGGCTTGTCCGCCAAGACGAGTCGTTCAAGCTCGGGAGCTCCGCTGTCCGGTCAGTGTGTCATCACGCGTGAAATCACGGTAGCCAAGGGGTTGTTCGCACCTGGACACCTGGGGGAACTCACCCGCATCGTTCCCTTCGAGATGGTCGATGCCGTCCTCGCCGGGACCAACACGAGGCAGCGACGACTACGGAAACTGCCTGCTCGCGTGGTGGTCTACCTACTGCTGGCAGCCACCTTGTTCGAGGAGTGCGGCTATCTCGCCGTCTGGCGCAAGCTCACCGCCGCGCTGGACTCGATACCGATACCGACGATCACCGGGACGGCGTTATGGGACGCGCGGACCCGGCTCGGAGTACGCCCGATGCGGGCCCTGTTCGACCTGCTGCGTGGACCGGCCTCGGCAATCCGCACAAGCGGCGCCCGCTGGAAGGGACTGCTCACGGTCGCCATCGACGGCACCTACCTCGATGTCCCAGACAGCCCGGTGCACCGAACCCGCCTGGGCAAGGGATCCAACCAGTACGCCACCTCCGGATACCCGCAGATCTGCCTGACCACCCTGGTCGCCTGCGGCACCCGAGCCGTCATCGACGCCGCCTTCGGCCCCCGCACCAGCGGTGAGACCGTCTACGGCAAACGCCTCATGCGCTCCGTGCACCCCGACATGATCGTGCTCCTGGACCGCGGCTTTGCCACCAACACCTTCCTCACCGCCGTCGCCAGCACTGACGCCGCCTTCCTGGCCCGCCTGTCCGCCGTCCGCAAGCCCCCCGTGCTCGCCCGGTACGACGACGGCTCCTTCCTGTCCCGAATCGGCGCGACAGAGGTCCGCATCATCGAATGCGAGATCACCATCACCACCACGACCGGACGGCACACCGGCCTGTACCGAATGGCGACCAACCTCCTGGATGCCCGCCGCTACCCAGCGTTCGACCTGGTCAGGCTGTATCACGAGCGATGGGAAGTCGAGTCCGCCTACTTCGAGATCAAGAAGTCGATGCTGGGCCGGCGAGTCCTGCGCTCCAAGACCTGGCCCGGGATCGCCCAGGAGGTCTACGCGCTGCTGAGTACCTACCAGGCCCTGCGGATCGCGATCACCGATGCCACCGAGTCCGTCCCGAACACCGACCCGGACCGAGCCAGCTTCAGCATCGCCCTCCAGACC
>NZ_JBFBAS010000039.1:0-52188 GCF_040682335.1 Streptomyces sp. NPDC051219 | reverse complement strand
ACAACCTCTTCCCCTCCACGCCGCTCTTCCGAACTCGCACCCCGCCCTGGCCCAGGACCCGGCGCGGGTTGTGACCTTGCTGAAGAGGGTGGGGTGTGGTGCGTCGCCGGCGACGCACTCCCCCGACGACAGTGGCGTCGTACCGCAGAAGCAGCCGCCCGCGGCCGAGGCAGTCGGGACGGTGAAGCGTCCGGCGGTACCCCGTGCGCGAGTGCCGAAGGGCGGCGCGGGTGCGGGCAGGGCGAAGAAGTCGGGGAAGGCGGCCAAGGCAGCGGGCAACGGCCTGCCCACCCTCCGCACTCTTGTCACCGGCCACCTCGCGGATCAGCACGAACCGCGCTCCGTGTCCGAGGTGACGGCTGCGCTCACCACTGCACACCCGGAGCGCACCTTGAGCGCCACGGTGGTGCGCAACACTCTCGAGAACCTCGTGGCGAAGGGGCAGGCAGAGCGTACGAAGCAAGGCAGCTCGGTCTACTACACCGCGCTCCGCCCGCGGCCCGCGGCCGAGGCACACCCGGACTCGGAGGCAGGGGACGCCCAGGACGCCTGAGTCCGGGTGCCGTGCCGGGCACCGGCATGGGATGCGGTGGGGGGTGGGTCGACGGAGTATGAGATCCGTAGATGCTGCACGCCCGCACCGGCGGAGGAAGGCAGGCACATTCCGTGGACGACATCGTCGATGGACCGGGGACGACGAACGTTTTCAGGATTGCCCCGGACGCCGCGCCGGCCACGGCGGAGGTGGAGGCCGCTCAGCGGGCTCTGGTTTCGGACGGAGTCTGTCTCCTGCCCCCGGCCACGGTGACGTCGTGGCTCCACGGCGCGGTGGGCGAGAACGAGAAGGACTGGGCGGACTTCTCCTCCCACTGGGAGGAGCTGTCCCCCGACAGGTACGCGGCCGAGAGCGGCACATGCCGGCTGCGTCGCTACGGCCAGTTCTCCCTCTCCACCGCCACCGGTGAGCTGAGCCTCCTGCCGCACATCCCATTCGTGCAGCCGGAGCACACCAACCCTCTCTACGAGCATGTGGACCGACATTTCGACCCGCTGTCCGGGGCTTTCGCGGCCGATCCCGTCCTGCACCGCCTACTGGGGCTGCTGGGTGCGTTCGCGGACGCCCTGGGCGAGAAGGACAGGTGGAACGTAAAGGTGCATCCCTTCCGCGTCGTCGCGACGTCCGGCGGCGAGGGCCGGCCCACCCCGGAGGGCCGGCACCGGGACGGCGTAACGCTCGTCTCCTCGCTCCTCGTCGGCCGGCGCAATGCCACCGGGGGCGAGAGCACCGTGCTCACCCCGGACGGGCAGGAGCTGGTGGCCACCACCCTGGAGGAGCCGGGCAGTCTGCTTCTCGGCGATGACCGCCGCACTCTCCACGCCGTCTCGCCGATCCGGCCGCTGGACCCGGCCAAGCCCGCATACCGGGACGTCCTGGTGGTCACCTGCACCGAGGGCTGACGCGGAACCCGGTTACCGGGTCTCGTGCCGGCGCACCGGCGGCTCCGGCGCGTGGGGGGACGTGCCCGCCGTCAGCCGGACCAAGTCGTCCACTACGCCGGTGAGATCCGCCGCGCGGATGGCCGAGGCACGCTGGAGCTGCGCACCGCATCCCCGCGCCGCCAGCCGCCTCAGGAACACCGTCACCACCTCCATGTCCCCGTACTCCTCCAGGACCGGCCGTACATGTTCGACCAGCCGCTCGGCCTGCACGGCGGCGGGAAGAATCTGGCCGGTCAGCGCGTCGCTGCCACTGCCGGACCAGCCGTCCCGAGCCGCACGCCAGTACGCCGCGCGCAGCAGTTCACCGGACGTGCGCGGACCCGGGTCACCGCGTTCAGCCCGTGCCGCCGCGGTCATTACCAAAGCCCTGACCAGGACCGCGAGTGCCACCGTGTCCTCCGGATCGCCAGGCACGTCCATGGCGCGGATCTCCACGGTGGGCAGACGCGGGTTCGGCCTGATGTCCCAGAACGGAATGTCCGCGTCCAGGAGGGCTTCGGACTCCTGCAAGTGGGCGGTGAGTTGCTCGTAGTGCTCCAGCGATTCGAAGTAGGGCGGCGGGCCCAGAGTGGGGAACCGGCCTCTGATGACGGAGCGCCAGCTCGCGTATCCCGTGTCCCGGCCTGCATGGAAAGGGGAGTTGGCGGTCATTGCCAGCAGCAGCGGGAGCCAGGGCCTGAGGTGGTTGCCGACCAGCACCGCGAGCTCCCGCTGCGGAAGGTACACGTGGGTATGCACCGCGCTGATGGCGAAGTCGTCCAGCATGCTCCTGAACTGCTCGACACCGGCCCGGTACCGCGGATGACCGCCGACCGGGATCGGACCGGCCCCTCCGAGGACCGGCGTACCGGAGGCGCACAGCCGCAGTCCCTCGGCCAGGGCCTCCGCCGAGACGCCCGCCCGTACCCGGAGCAACTGCGTGCGAAGGTCCGCGGACCCGGAGCACGGCGGTGTCTTGCCTTCGACCTGATAGTCGCAGAACTCGCCCGAGACGAGATCGCCGAGCACCGAGGACGCCCGCGCGGCGACCCGTGGGCCTGCGGGCTCCACCGCTCGGCTGCGGGGGTGCACAAGAAAGTACTCCTCCTCCACGCCCACCGTCGGAGCGCATACGTCGTCCGCGGGCCGGAAGAGTGCTGGGTCCTCGTAGTCCACCCTCTCAGAATCGGCTGTTCGCACCGGGCTGTCGCGGTGCGCAGCGCAAACGGGACGCCTTACGTCAACTGGTCCGGGGTCGTCACACCATTTGTCCCGGGGCGTCACACCATGACGTGCTTCACCTGCGTGTAGTCCAGCAGGCCGGCCGGGGACAGGTCGCTGCCATAGCCGGAGTGCTTGACTCCACCGTTCGGCATCTCGGAGACAGTGGTGCCATGGGTGTTCACCCATACGATCCTGGTGTGCAGCGCCCGGGTCGCCCGCATCGCCCGATCGTGGTCGGTGGTCCGTACGCTCGCGGCGAGGCGAACCGTACGTCGTTCGCCAGGCGCAGGGCCTGATGTCGTAGCGGTTGCCGGCGTTGAGCTTGGCGGCCATGCCTTCCATGGAGTCGAAGTTCGACTGGATGACCTTGACGCCGTACCGTCGAAGACGGCCGGGTCGACGAAGTCGGCCCAGTTGAAGTAGAACTGCGAGCGGTCGGTGCGCACACCCTCCCGGATCGCGTCGAAGACTTCGATGGGCAACGTCGTGTCCATGTCGTTGCCGTGGACGTGCCTGCGAAACCAGGCGGGGCCCTGTGGTGTCCGCAATTGGTGAGCCGACCGCGAGCACACTGTCCCGCCGGATGTGTCCGAGGCTCTACGCCCGGTCGGACCGTGTCGTCTCGGCGGCCTTCGCAGCCTCATCGGCCTCTGCCGCCTGCGGCACCTGCTCGGCCTGCTGCGCCTGCGCAGCCAGCCCGTCGAGAACCAGACCGAGACCCAGCTCGAAGCCGCGGTCGTCGAGCGCGGCGAGGCCGGTGCCGACGGCCGCCGCACCTGCGAGGGAGTCGGCGAGGGCCGGAAAGTCGGGGCGGTAGCCGTCCGGGGACCGGGCGAAACCGGCGGTAAAGGTCTCCAGGGCGGAACCGAGCACCAGGTAGTCGATCGCGGCGGCGACCTCGGCAGCCCTGGCCGGGGTGCAGCCGGCTCCGACGAGAGCGGCGAGCAGTGCGTCGTAACCGCGCAGGGCCTTGTCGGCTTCCACCCGGCGCCGGGCCACCAGCGCGATCGCGTTCGGGTGGCGCAGGTAGACCTGCCGGTAGCCGCGCGCGTAGGAGGCGATTCCGTCGCGCCATTCGGGACCCTCGAGCGGGCTGAGATCAATCTCTTCGTTGATCAGTTCCGAGGCCGCGTCGAGGACATCGTCCTTGGAGGCGACGTGGTGGTAGAGGGACGCTCCGCGCACCCCGAGGCGCTCGGCGAGTGTCCGCATCCTCAGGGCCTCCGGGCCCTCCTGGTCGAGCAGTTCGAGGGCCATGCGCGCGATGATCCCGCGGTTGAGCAGCGGTCGGTTCGGTCGGCCCATGCTGGTCATCCCCCTCTTTCGGACCGCCAGGTTACTCGGCGGCAGGGGGTTCACAAGCGGCCACCGGCGGAGCTATGGTCCCCGAAATCGCGATACCTAACATTGTTAGATTTAGGCTCCGGAGCGTGCCGGCCACGACGGCCCGCTCCCATCCCCAAGAGGTGCCCATGACCGAACCCTCCTCCGCCGGCCCTGCCACGGGCACCGCCGCTGACTCCGATGCCGCCCGCCTGAGCGATCTGGGCTACACACAGGAGCTCAGCCGGAGCCTGAGCGTTCTGGGGAACATCGCCGTCGGCTTCGCCGTCGTCTCCCCCGTGGTCGCCCTGTACGCGGTGTCCATGGTGGGCACGATGATCGCCGGACCTGCCTGGGTGTGGGCGTTGCCGATCGTCCTTCTCGGCCAGTGCCTGGTGGTGAACGTCTACGCCGAGCTGGCGTCGCAGTGGCCCCTGGCCGGTGGGCCCTACCAGTGGGGCAGGCGCCTGCTGGGTCCGTCCTTCGGCTGGATGAGCGGCTGGGTGTGGCAGTTCGCCGTCATGTTCGGCAACACCACCGTGGCGTATCTGGCCGCACCCTGGGTCTTCGCCCTCATAGGGGTCACACCCTCGCCGGGCGCCATGGTCGCCGTGGCCGCGGCCATCCTGCTGACCTGCATGCTGGTCAATGCCTACGGCATCAAGATGCTGAGCTGCTTCGTATCGCTGGGCATCGCCGCGGAAGCGGTCGCCTCGGTGTTCGTCGGCTGCGCACTGCTGCTTTTCTTCCGGGACCACGGCTTCTCGTTGTTCACCGAAACGCTCGGAGCCGAAGCACTGTCCGGAGGATCGACCTCGATGGCGTTCCTGGCCGTCCTCGCCGTCGCCGGCTGGGGCTTCATCGGGTTCGACGCCTGCGTGTCGACCGCCGAGGAGACCAAGAACGCGGGCCGCCAGGTGCCGCGGGCGATGTGGTGGGCGCTGCTCGGTGTCGGGCTTGTCGTGATCCTCAACGCCATGGCGGTCGCCCTGGCCCACCCCGCTCCGGCAGCGGTCGTCGCCGGAGAGGACCTCGACCCGGTGACCACCGCTGTGATCACCGCGTTCGGCTCCTGGTCCGACAAGCCCTTCGTCGCCGTGGTTCTCGTCGGCTTCCTCGCCTGCGCGATGGCTTCCCAGGGAGGCGCTGCCCGAGGGGTGTACTCGCTGGCACGCGACGGCGTGTTCCCGTTCTCCCGGCATGTCCGCAAGGTCAACCGGCGGCAGGCCCCGATCGGCGGGCTGATCGCCTCCACGGCGGTCAGCTGCGGCGGCCTCCTGCTCGGCCTGAACGCCACCGCCATCGGCAGCTTGATCGCCTTCGGCACCGCAGCCACCTTCCTGCCTTTCTTCCTCGTCAGCCTCGCCGCACTGATCGCCCGCCTCAGAGGAACCTGGGTCCCCTCCGGTCACATCCGGCTGGGTCGCAGGGGCACGTTTCTCAATGTGCTCGCGGTGCTCTGGACCGCCTTCGAGGTCGTCAACGTCTGTTGGCCGCGGGCCGTCCTCGCTCCGCCGGGCGCCCCCTGGTACCAGGTCTGGGCCGGACTTCTGGGCACAGGCGCGGTGATCGGCGTCGGCCTCGTCTACCTGTTGGCCAGGAAACCGCAGAACAAGCGGGCTGCCGCCCGGGCGGGCGACGAGCAGTGCGGTGAGCCCACAGCCGAGCGGTCCGGCGGGCAGACCGCCGAAGAGTCCGGCGTGCTCGCCGCCGAGCCCTCCTGAGGCCGGCCCTGCCCGACCCCAGCACATGCCCCCGGACGCGGTGGCGGACTCACAGCCATGCCGGCAACTCGCCGCCGAAGCGGGAGTTGCCGGCGTCCGGGACGACACGCCACACGCGCGCGACCGCCCGTCCTACCCGTCCCGTGGGAGGGCGTCAGGACAACTGACCGTCGTAGTCGGGCAGCTTGAACGTCTTCTCGGCATGACCGCCTGTCAGGTCACTGGCCTTGTTGCCGATGTTGGCGATGATCGTGTAGCCCTTGGCCTCGATCTCTGCCCGCTTGCCGGTCTTGTAGTCGCTGACCTCGTCGAAGAGGTCCGGCAGACTCCGCACGTGCAGACCGGAGACGGGGTAGCCGGCCTTCTCCAGGTTGTACTCGGTGAGCGAGTAGATGATGCCCGGCCGTGCGGTCACGAAGAACACGTCCACGCCGCGGGAGTCCGCGAAGCGGGCGAGATCGAGGACCGGCTTGACCGCAGGTGTGGGGAACTCCCAGAAGTAGTGGAAGTCCGTCTCGAGCGAGGTGTTGTCGATGTCGAGGACGATCGCCTGCTTCTCGCCGGAGGGGTTCGAGGTCCGCTGCTCGATGTAGGGCCTGGCGACGGCGACGACGGCCGCCACGTCACGCTGCCAGGTCCGGTAGTCGACACCAAGAGCCTGCGCGTCCGCGGTGCTCGCCTGCTGCGCGACCGGGACGGACTGGCCGGCAACCGCCTTGATGGGGTGGGGGGTTGAAGCGGCGGAGGCCGTGGCCGACGCCACGGTGGTCGCCATGGTGAAAGCCACCGCAGCGAGCGTGGAAGCCGCCCGGGTTCGCCATCTGAGTGCATGCATGGGGGGTACTCCTGAGTCCTTGAGCAGCTCGAAGAAGGCCCGTCCGTCACGGTCGGACGAAAGGGCGTTGACATGCTCGCGTTCAAGAATGGACGGAATGGAACGTTCCATCTACTGCTCGGTAGCATGATTTGTTACGGACAGCGCCGAGCACGCGACGCACTCGCTCCCGAGCCGGCGGCGCATCCGTCAGCAACCGGTCCCCCCGTCCCGGCACGGTCCCCCGGCGCGGTCCCCCGGCCTAAACTTCCGGCTGTGGAGCTCAGACATCTGGAGCACTTCGTGGCCGTCGCGGAGGAGCGCAACTTCACCCGGGCGGCTCATCGGCTGCACCTGGCTCAGTCCGGGTTGTCGTCCTCCGTGCGTGCACTGGAGCGCGACCTCGGTGCCGAGTTGTTCGTACGTACCGCCCGGGGGGCCGAACTCACCGCGGCCGGGCACGTGCTGCTGAAGGAGGCCAGGCGCACGCTTGAGTGCGCGGCAGCCGCACGGGAGGCGGTGGCGGCTGTCCGCGGTGTGCTGAGCGGCACGCTGACCGTCGGGACCGAGCAGTGCATGGGCGCGGTCGATCCACTGGGCATGATCGCCGACTTCAGCGCCCGGCACCCGTCCGTGGACATTCGTGTGGAGCAGTACGGATCCGGACTGCTGCTGGAGAGGCTGCGGCAGGGCAGCCTGGACCTGGCCTTCGTCGCCTGTACGGGAGTTCCCGCCGGAGTGTCCCTGCGGCCGCTGGCCCGCGAGCCCATGCTGTTGCTCTGCGCGGCCGATCACCCCCTGGCCGCGCGGCAGGAGCCGCTTCCCCTGGAGGATCTGGCGGGCGAGGTCTTCGTGGAGTTCAATCCGCACTGGGGGTCACGTCAGGCCGCCGATGCCGCCTTCGCCGCTCGCGGGGTGCGCCGCAGTATCGGCATGCAACTCGACGACGTCCACAAGCTGCTCGACATGGTCGGCCGCGGGGCGGGGTTGGCGCTCGTGCCCCGCTCCGTCACGGAGAAGGAGCAGGCTCTGGCCCTGCGCACGGTGGACCTCGTGGACGAGATCGGCTGGGAGGTGTCCGTGGCACGCGCCGAGAATGGTCGCCCCTCTGCCGCCACACAGGCACTGCTGGCGTCCGTGGAGACGGGGCGGCGGCCGGCAGTGCCCGATCGCGACTGATGATGACTGCCATCATCAGCTGATGTTGGACGGCGTCACCCGCGGCCCGGATGCTGAGGGAGTGACAACCATACGAACTCATTCCGACATGCCGGCCCGCCGCGTCGGCCGGATGCAGGTGGGCGCCGTCGGGCTGGGCGCCATGCTCCTGTCCGTGCGGGACCGGCCGGACGAACGGCAGGCGATCACCACTCTCCACACGGCGCTCGACGCCGGTATCACCCTGATCGACACAGCCGACGCCTACCACCTCGACGCCGGCGATCCAGGGCACAACGAAATCCTGATCGCCAAGGCGCTGGCCACCTACGGCGGGGATACGTCGGGCGTTCTGATCGCCACCAAGGGCGGCCACACCCGGCCCCCGGACGGCTCCTGGGCACTGGACGGATCTCCCGGTCACCTGCGCCGAGCCGTCGACCTGTCACTGCGGCGGCTCGGCGTGGAGGCCCTCGGCCTGTACCAGTTCCACCGTCCGGACCCGGGCACTCCGTACGTGGATTCGATCGGCGCACTCAAGGAGCTCTGCGACGCCGGCAAGATCCGGGCCGCCGGCATCTCCAACGCCGACCCTGCCCAGATCCGCCTGGCGCGCTCCATCCTGGGCGACCGGCTCGTCGCCGTACAGAACCAGTTCTCCCCCGCCTTCCGCACCAGCCTTCCCGAACTGCGGCTGTGCGAGGAACTGGGGCTGGCGTTCCTGCCCTGGAGCCCGCTCGGCGGCATCGGCCGGGCGGGTCGGCTGGAGAGCGAACACGCCGTCTTTCACGAGGTGGCGGTGGAACTCGGTGTCAGCGCACAGCGGGTCTGTCTGGCGTGGATGCTCGCCCTTTCCCCTTGTGTCATCCCGATTCCCGGTGTCCGCCGCCCGCAGAGTGTCCTGGACTCCGCGAGGGCCGCCACGTTGTCACTCTCCAGTGCCCAGCTCGCGCGCCTGAACGCGACGGGCTGACCACCCTGCGGCCCACGGCGGCGGGTCGGTACCCCCGCGCTTCCTGTTCAGCGGCGCGGATGGGCGCGGCGAGCCGGGGAAGGGAAGGTACGGACCGCCGCCGCCTCCTCGTCATCGTCGAGCGGGGGCAACGCGATCGTCCACGCCGGTTCGAGGAACAGTCCCTCATAGCCGGCGTCCGGTGTGGTGGCACCGGCCGGGCGCTCGCCGGAGACGTGACGGGACGGAGCAGTAGGCATACGGGGCCTTCCGAGAGTGAGGCGCGCGGGGCTGTCTCGCCGCCGGCGTATCCGTGTTTCCCCCCGCCCGCCGAGTGCCGGTTCAGTTCATGCGGCTGCAGTTCATGCTGCGGAGTTGGGTAAATACTACGGCCGTTCGAGATCGCCGAGTGGACCGCCGCACCTTCGGGTCCGCGTGTCGGTGGAACGGGCCCCCGACGGGCTCCCCCGGCGCGGCCTCAACCGGCTATCGACATCCTGCCCATGGCCTCGCGCGCCGCGTCCAGCGCCGCCCGCCGGTCGGCCGGGACCAGGCCGATGCGGGTGCGCCGGTCGAGAAGGTCCGACTCGTCCAGCGCCCCTTCGTGGCGTACGGCCCAGACGAGTTCGGCCCCCGTGACCGGATGACCGGGAACGACAGGGGCGCGCAGCGCAGGATCCGCGGTGCCCAGGGCGTACACGGCCGGTGCCTCGGTGCCGTACCGGTGGATCAGCCGGCCCGGGGCGTCGAGCCCGCCCAGCCGGCGTGGCGACGCCGCGCCGACAAGGGGGATCGTGGCTGTACGGCACTGCCCCGCGGCCAGGCCCCGTGCGGCCAGCGTGGCGTCCAGCGCGTCCTGAGCCATCCGCCGGTATGTGGTGAGCTTGCCGCCGACGACCGTGACAACGCCGTCCGGCGAGGTCAGTACCGCGTGTTTGCGGGAGATGTCCGCGGTGTGCCCCGGCCGCCCGGATCCGTCCGCCGGGCCGGTGTCCAGCAGGGGGCGAAGGCCGGCGAACGCGCCGATCACATCCGTGCGGTGGAGGGGGACGTCGAGGGCGGAGCCGAGGACGTCGAGCAGGAAGCCGATGTCCGTCTCGGGCACGTCCGGCACGTCCGGGACGTCTCCTTCGACGGGCTCGTCGGTCAGTCCGACGTAGACGCGGCCGTCTCCCTGCGGCAGGACGAGTACGAATCGGTTGGTGGCGCCGGGAATCGGGATGTGCATGCCCGCCGTCAAAACGCCGAGGTCTGCGGACCTGAGGACCAGGTGCGTGCCGCGTGACGGGCGCATGCGGATGTCCTGGACGAGGCCTCCTGCCCATACGCCCGCCGCGTTGATCACGGCGCGAGCCCGGATCCGCAGTTCCTGACCGGTCAGTTCGTCGCGTATCAGAGCGCCTGAGCCGCTGATCTCCAGGGCGCGGGCGCGGGTGAGGATCCGCGCGCCGTGGGCGGCGGCGGTCCGGGCGATGGCAGTGACCAGGCGGGCGTCGTCGCTCAGTTGTCCGTCCCACGACAGCAGCCCCCCGCGCAGGCCGGAAGGGCGAAGGCCCGGTGCCAGATGCCGGGTCTCCACCGCGGAGAGGGTACGAGGCGCGGGCAGAGTGGCGCGGGAGGTGCGGGCCGATGCGCGGAGCAGGTCGCCCGCCCTGAGTCCGGCCATCGCCAGGGCGGCTTGCCGGCGCCCGACCAGGGGGGTGAGCGGCAGAACGAAGGGCTGTGCACGTACCAGGTGCGGAGCGGTGCGTTCCATGAGTACGCCCCGCTCGACGGCGCTCTCGTACGCGACGTCGAGGTGGCCCGATGCGAGATAGCGCAGTCCGCCGTGAATCAGCTTCGAACTCCACCGCGAGGTGCCGAAGGCGAGGTCGTGCGCGTCGACGGCGGCGACGGACAGTCCGCGGGAGGCCGCGTCGAGCGCCGCACCGGCGCCGGTCGCACCGAGGCCGACGACCAGCACGTCGACCGTCGCCCCGTCGGCCAGTTCGGTCAGCTCGCGGGCGCGGCGCGCCGCGTTCAGGGAGGAGCCGGCGGGAGCACTGCTCGGCGGGCTGGGGCTCAAGGTGCTCATGGCGTAAGGGTCCTCTCCAGGATGGTCCGCAGTTCCCGCTGGAAGGCGGCGGCGGTGAGGTCGGGATCTCCCTCGTCAGTCATCGTGCGCAGCGAGAGTGTGAAGGCCTGCACGATGAGCAGCAGGGAGCGGCCCTGCCGAACGGGGTGCTCCACGCGGACCGAACCGTCCGCGTGGCCCTGCTCCAGGGCGGTGGTGATCAGCTCCAGCAGCGTGTCCTGGCTGGCCCCCCGACGGTCGAGCAGGTAGGGGAGCAACAGCTCGGGATCGACGTCGATGATCTTGTGGAACAGCGGGTGGGCGCGGAATGCCTCTGCCCCCGCCACCAGGCCGTCGACCAGGCGGACCCGGGTGGGGGCCGAGGGGTCGTGTTCGGGCAGTGCGCCCTGCGCGACGGCGATCCACTCGCGGGTCATCAGGTCACCGACGAGGGTCCGCACGTCCGGCCACCGGCGGTACAGCGTCATGCGGGAGACCCCGGCACGCCGGGCGACGTCGGTCAGGGTGGTCCGGCGGACTCCGACCGCCAGGACACAGTCGCGCGCCGCGTCGAGTACGGCGTTGCCGTCGGAATGGTTGTGACGAATGGGCGTCATCTGTCACAGTGTAATGCCAGTGGAGCCGCAGGACACGGCACCCCGCACAACCGGTGAGGAAACAACCAAGTGGACATGTTGTGGAGCGGCTGGGGCGACCCGGCCAAGGCGGCCCCGCTGCCCGATACGGTGATCGGCCTGCTGCGCGATCTCCTCGGCGTCAAACCCCGGAGCACCGAGCCGGTCGTACTCAACGAAATCTCCGTCCCCGAGCCCCCACTCGGGGACGGGCCCCACCAGGCGCTCGTCGAATGCCTCGGCGACGCGACGTACGTACGCACCGACGCGGAGACCCGTATCCGGCACACCCGCGGCAAGTCCACTCCGGACCTGCTGCGTATCCGCGCGGGCGAGGTCGACGACATCCCCGCCGCCGTGGTGCTGCCGGGCAGTCACGACGACGTACTCGCCGTCCTGCGCACCTGCGCCGGACACGGACTGGCCGTCGTTCCCTTCGGCGGCGGAACGTCCGTCGTCGGCGGCCTGGCCCCGGACCGTAACGGCTCCTTCATCGCGCTGGACCTGCGCCGCCTCGACGGACTGGTGTCCCTCGACGAGGTTTCCCGGACCGCCACCCTCCAGCCGGGCCTGCGCGCCCCCGAGGCCGAAGCCCTCCTCGCCGAGCGGGGTTTCACCCTGGGCCACTTCCCCCAGTCGTACGAGTGGGCCACCATCGGCGGCTTCGCGGCCGCCCGCTCCAGCGGCCAGGCCTCGGCCGGTTACGGCCGGTTCGACGAGATGGTGCTCGGCCTCACCGTCGCCACGCCGGAGGGCACCCTCGACGTGGGACGCGCCCCCCGCTCCGCCGCCGGCCCCGACCTGCGCCAGCTGGTACTGGGCTCCGAGGGCGCGTTCGGCGTCATCACCTCGGTGACCGTACGGATCCGCCCGCTCCCGGAGTCCAAGGTCTACGAGGGGTGGCGCTTCCCCACCTTCGAAGCCGGGGCTGCCGCCCTGCGCCGCCTCGCCCAGGACGGTCCGCGGCCGACCGTACTGCGGCTGTCGGACGAGACGGAGACCCTGATCGGACTGGCGCAGCCCGACGCCATCGGCGGCACGGACGGCACCCCCCACCAGGCCGGCTGCGTGGCTATCGCCGGATTCGAGGGCACTGCCGAAGACACCGCGAGCCGGCAGGCGCGGGCCCGGGCCGTACTCCGCGACTGCGGAGGCGAGTTGCTCGGCGAAAAGCCCGGTGAGCGCTGGGCGCACGGCCGCTACTCCGCGCCGTACCTGCGCGACTCGCTGCTCGACGCCGGCGCGTTCGCCGAGACACTTGAAACCGCCGCCTTCTGGTCGAACATCCCCGCGCTCTACGACTCCGTACGCCGGGCACTCACCACCACACTGGCCGAGGCGGGCACGCCGCCGCTGGTCATGTGCCACATCTCCCACGTCTACGAGACCGGCGCGTCCCTGTACTTCACCGTCGTCTCGGCGCAGGGCGAGGACCCGGTCGCCCACTGGGCCCCGGCCAAGCAGGCCGCCAACGACGCGATCATCGCCACGGGCGGCACCATCAGCCACCACCACGGCGTGGGAACGGACCACCGCGACTGGTACACCCAGGAGATCGGCCCCCTTGGCGTCGACATCCTCCAGGCCGTCAAGGCACGGCTCGACCCCACCGGGATACTCAACCCCGGCATCCTGCTCCCCACCCGCTGACCGGACACCCCCTGCCTTTCGGAGGCACATTTCATGCGACAGTTCACCGCCGTCGTCAACCCCACCGCAGGGGGGTCCACAGGGACGGCGGCCCTCCTCCCGCTGGCCCGCCTGCTGCGGGAAGCCGGCGCCCACCTCGAGACCGAGTACAGCCGCAGCCTGGAGCACGCGGGGGAAGTGGCGCGCAGAGCCGGCGCGGAGGGCCGCGTCGTGCTCGCCGTCGGCGGCGACGGGATCACCGGCTGCGTCGGCGGAGCGCTCAGCGGCACCGACGCCCTCTTCGGTCTCGTCCCGGCGGGCCGCGGCAACGACTTCGCCCGGGCGCTCGGCCTGCCGGCCGAGCCCTCCGCTCTGGCCGAACTGCTTCTGCACGGCACGCCGAAAAGGATTGACACCATCGAGGTCGAATCGGCCTTCCATCGCAGAACCGTCGTACTGGGCAGCGTGTACGCAGGTGTCGACGCGGTGGCCAACCGCCACGCCAACACCTCCCGTTGGCTGCGGGGCGCGGCCTCGTACTACGCGGGCGGCTTGCGAGCGGTGGCGACCTGGCGGGCCGTCGACTACCGGATCACCGTGGACGGCGTACTGCATGAACGGCGCGGCTACACGGTGGTGACGGCCAACTCCGGCTACTACGGCTTCGGCCGGCTCATCGCCCCGGGCGCGCGACTGGACGACGGGATGCTGGACGTCGTGGTGATCCGCGACGCACCCCGGCGGCTGTTCTTCGCCGTGATGAACGAACTGAAGACCGGCGTACACATCAACCGCCCCGAGGTGGAGATCCTGCACGGCAAGGAGATCCGCATCGAGTCGAACCGGGAAATCCCGTACGGCGCGGACGGTGAAGTGGACGCCGTTCTTCCCGTGACGGCACGGGTGCGGCCGGGCGCGCTGAACGTATTGTGCTGACAGCGTGAGCGGCCTGGCCGCCCCGGCTCCGGCAGTGATGTGCACCCGCCGGAGCCGGGGCGGTCACGGTTCCGTTGAGCGGTCACTCGAGGGAGACAGCTTCTAGGGTGTCGTACGTGAGAAGACACATAGAGTTCGAACGTCTGCACAACTTCCGCGACTTGGGCGGGTACCGCACCGAGGACGGGCGCACCGTGCGATGGGGCCGCCTCTACCGCTCTGATTCGCTCTCCAAGCTCGAGGGAGCCGACTGGGAGCGATTCCTCGCGCTTGGCGTGAGCACCGTGGTCGACCTGCGCTATCCGTGGGAGATAGAGGCGAAGGGCCGAGTGCCGGACAGCGAGGGACTCACGTACGTCAACCTCAGTGTGGAACACCGTCCCTACGACCAGGCAGAGATCGACCCTGACGTCGACCCCTGGCGTTTTCTCGCCGACCGCTACGCCGAGGTCGCGCTCGACGGAGCCGAAGAACTCCGGCTGGCCCTTGAGCTCATCGCCGTGCAGAGTGATCCGCTGGTCTTCCACTGTGCCTCGGGCAAGGACCGCACGGGCCTGCTGGCCGGGTTGGTCCTCTCACTCCTGGGAGTCGCCGAGGACGACATCATCGCGGACTTCGCACTCACCGGGCTGGCCACCGACCGACTGGTCGCCGACTGGAAGGCGGCCAATCCCCACCGGACTCTGAGATGGGCCGGCTACGGGCGGGCGCCGGCGGAGGTCATGCGACTCTTCCTGTCCGACCTGGCCGCCACCCACGGCTCCGTGCAGGAGTACGCCGTCAAGCACCTCGGCGTCGACGAGGATGTGACCGCACGGTTGCGTGCGCGGCTCCTCACCACCTGAGCGTTGTCCCGTAAACGACTTCCAGTTGGACGAGAGCATGGCCGACCGACTGGACCGCTCGACATGCGTGACGCCGGTCAGTGGAACTCGTGGACCACCCGTACGGAAGCTTGAGCGGGAGTGCTTGCGGGCTCCCGGCTGGTCAACCCGTCTCTGTGTTCGGGGCCCTCCTGGAGGGCGCGAGGTGGGCCGGCAACGGGCCCTCGGGCCGGGGGTGTCACAGGCCGAGGGAGATGGCCAGGCGTGTGAGTTCCGCCGTGTTGTTGATGTTGAGCTTGGCCTTGATGCGGCGGAGGTAGGCGTCGACCGTGTGCTTGGAGAGTCCCATGTGGCGGGCCGTCTGGAGGTAGGTGCGGCCTGCGGCGATGTGCCGCAGTGTCTCCTGCTCACGCGGGGCCAGCGCGGGTGCGGGGGTTTCGGCGTGCAGCGTGGGTGCCAGGCTCATGGGACTTCCTCCGACGGATCGGCTCGGTCATCACTGCTCACGCCCTCGGAAGCAGGGGACATATGCCCGAATGCGGCTGTTTTGTCCTCTTTGAAAAGCTTGCTCGGGCGACTTCACAGCGGTGTCCGCCGACTGTCACAGCCGCGTCACAGGGCACGTCCGCAGGCGCGCCACAGCGCGACCACGCAGAAGGGCCGTATGGCCGGTGGCCAGGTAGCGCGCTCAGCGCCCCCGCCAACGCCTTCAGCGAAGGGCGGCACCGCCTCCACCCGTCAGGGGCCCGCGGCCGACAAGGCGGGCAGGGCCCAGGCTGCCCACCTCTCGGTCCCATTCCACTTCGCGAGCCCGCACACCCCGGACGACGAGGCTCCGCGCCGACGGCCTTGAGCGACGAGCGGGGGGCGGCTCACCGCCACCTCATCGCCCCAAAAGGCCGTGCCGACGTGGGCACCCCCACCCAGCCGTGGTCCGCCGGCCCCACCACGACATCGGCCAAAGTGGCACCGCTTCAATGATCAAAGTGGCATCGGGTTAGCATATGAGCGCCGCCTAGCTCGAAAGATAAACCTGTGACTGTCAATGACGACTCGTTCACCAACTGGAAGAACCGCGAAGAGATCGCGGAGTCGATGATCCCGATCATCGGGAAGCTGCACCGGGAGCAGGACGTAACGGTCCTGCTGCACAGCCGCTCCTTGGTGAACAAGTCGGTGGTCAGCATCCTCAAGACCCACCGATTCGCCCGGCAGATCGCCGGTGAGGAACTCTCCGTCACCGAGACGCTGCCGTTCCTGCAGGCTCTCACCACGCTCGATCTCGGTCCTTCTCAGATCGACATCGGCATGCTCGCCGCGACGTACAAGACCGACGACCGCGGTCTCTCCGTCGAGGAGTTCACCGCAGAAGCCGTCGCCGGCGCCACGGGTGACAACAAGATCGAGCGCAGCGAGGGCCGCGACGTCGTCCTCTACGGCTTCGGCCGCATCGGCCGCCTCGTCGCCCGCCTGCTCATCGAGAAGGCCGGCTCCGGAAACGGCCTGCGGCTGCGTGCCATCGTCGTCCGCCAGGGCGGTGACCAGGACATCGTCAAGCGCGCCTCGCTGCTGCGCCGCGACTCCATCCACGGCCAGTTCCAGGGCACGATCACCGTCGACGAGGCGAACAGCACGATCATCGCCAACGGCAACGAGATCAAGGTGATCTACGCCGGCGACCCGTCGGAGGTCGACTACACGGCGTACGGCATCAAGGACGCCATTCTCATCGACAACACCGGCAAGTGGCGCGACCGCGCGGGTCTGTCGAAGCACCTGCGCCCAGGCATCGACAAGGTCGTCCTGACCGCGCCGGGCAAGGGGGACGTCCCCAACATCGTCCACGGCGTCAACCACGACACGATCAAGCCGGACGAGCAGGTACTGTCCTGCGCCTCCTGCACCACCAACGCGATCGTCCCGCCGCTGAAGGCGATGGCGGACGAGTACGGCGTCCTGCGCGGCCACGTGGAGACCGTCCACTCGTTCACCAACGACCAGAACCTGCTGGACAACTACCACTCGTCCGACCGCCGCGGCCGCTCTGCGCCGCTCAACATGGTCATCACCGAGACCGGTGCCGCCTCCGCCGTCGCCAAGGCGCTGCCCGACCTGAAGGCGCCCATCACCGGCAGCTCGATCCGCGTCCCGGTGCCGGACGTCTCGATCGCGATCCTCAGCCTGCGGCTCGGGCGCGAGACCAACCGCGAGGAGGTCCTCGACTACCTCCGCAACGTGTCGTTGACCTCCCCGCTCAAGCGTCAGATCGACTTCACCACCGCCCCCGACGCGGTCTCCAGCGACTTCATCGGCTCGCGCCACGCCTCCATCGTCGACGCCGGCGCCACCAAGGTCGACGGTGACAACGCGATCCTCTACCTCTGGTACGACAACGAGTTCGGTTACTCGTGCCAGGTCATCCGCGTCGTCCAGCACGTCTCCGGAGTGGAGTACCCCACCTATCCGGCGCCGGTGATCTGATCTCGGCGGACCGTCCGATCCGCTGTCCCGGCAGGCGGGTGGCAGTGGGGCGGCAACCGATGCGCCGGCAGGCGACCGGTTGCTCCCCCACCGCCACCCGCCCGGCCGGTCTCCGACAGCGAAGTGGACCGGCAGCGAAGTGGCCCGGCAGCACCCGGCCACCGCCGAGCTGTCCGCCCTGCTGCGGAGCCTGCTGCGGTGGGGGGAGCCGGGGGTCGGCAGAGCCGGCAAGTGCGTGAGGCGGCTACGCCGGACGGCTGCTCGTCGGTGTAGAGCAGCCAATCCCGGCCTCCTTCTTGTGTCGGGCGAGAACTTCTCGGCTTCCAGCCGCGCGGCCCCGGCGGGTAGGTGCCGGCGCGCGGACAGAGCACGTGCAGCAAGTTGAGCAGCGTGGTGATGGTGCCGACCGAGTCGCGTTGTTCCTGACGACTCCTCCTTACCGTGTCCGACGATGCCGGACCACCGCCCGTGATCACGGCGCCTTTGTCCCTCATTGTGATTGAGCAGGTACCACGGTGTGGTGACCCGCGCCGCCGGGCCCGAGGACGTGGACCCGCTCACCGTCCCGGCCGGGACATGGGTCGTCATCGAATACTCCGGGCCGTTCCCGCAGGCGCTCCAGTACCCGTGGCGGGACGTGTTCACGCAGTGGTTCCCGTCCAGTCCGTACGGAGCCGGACCGGGGCCCGAGATCCTGCGGACCCGGCCGGAGGCAGCTCCCGCACACGTCCCGGAGGACGCCGAGGCGATCGCGGCCCGGGAGCCGGCCCAAGGCGTCTCGATCAAGCAGGCCATGAAAAGCGGCCAGGGACACAGAGCTCAGAGCAACCCCGAGAAGCGATTCCCCCACCGGATAAATCCGGTGGTCCCCTCGCTAGCTTGAAGCAGGAGGTTTGCGGGGACCCTGGGGTGTCAGGCGCTGAGGGCGGGGAGGACCACGGCGTCGATGTACGAGGTGAGGAAGGTCTGCGTGGACGGCTGGTTGTCGATCACGCCCCGGACGACGAGGCCGCCGACCAGCATGTGCGGAACGTACTCCACCGCGGGATTGTCCTCGCGGATCTCGCCCCGCTCCACGGCCCGCCGCAGCATCCGGTCGAATCCGGTCATCTCCGGCTCGAACAGCAGCTCACGAAGGGCACGCAGCAGATCGGCGTTCTCGTGCACCGCCATGGCCAGGCCCCGCAGCAGCGAGGTGCCCTGCTCCATCCGGCAGTCGCCCTCACGCCTCACCATCTCGTGGAGGTCGCCCCGCAGGCTCCCGGTGTCGATCTCACCGATGTTCACCGGCTTCTGGTGCCTGAGCGCCTTGACGACCAGCTCCGCCTTGCTCCCCCAGTGGCGGTAGAGGGTGGCCTTGCTGAACCGGGTGCGGGATGCCACGGCGTCCATGGTCAGGGCGTCGTAGCCGACCTCGCGGAGTAGGGCGAGTACGGCCGCGTAGAGCTTGGCCTCGCGCTCGGGGGTGATCCGGCTGCGGCGCAGCTTCGCGGATTCCGCCATGACCTTCCACCTCTACTCGGAAACGGTTTCGTACAGCGATGAGACTGCCCCCTCTCCCCAGCGAAACGAAACCGTTTCGTACGCGCGAGCATCGCGCACGTGACCTCCACGGTCGGGCCGCCGAGCTGCTTCAACTCACTGAGCGCCTGGTGGGCGGAGGCCGGTTCGGTGAAGCGGAAGACGACGATGTTCTCGGTCCAGTCCATTGCCACTCTCAACTGCTCATAGGTCCAGCACACGGTGGGAACCCACGCCTGCGAGACATTATGTATCGAAGATGTTCGCGAGTCAAGCTGTCTCATAGATGCCGAGTGGCGTCGTCGGCGGCCCCGCGCCGCCGCAGATAGTCGCCTGGCTGCAGGCCGCGGAACCGAGGGCATACCCGCGGCCCGGGCCGCGGGACGCATGCTGCCCGGGCCGGTCCTGGACCTCGACGCGACGCTGGTCGCCTGCCACTCCGCGAAAGATCAGGCGCACCCACCTATAAGGGCGGCTTCGGCTACCACCCGATGCTGTGCTTCCTGGCCAACACCCGTGCAGCACTGTCCGGCCGGCTGCGGCCCGGCAAAGCCGACGCCAACACCGCCGCGGATCACATCACGGTGCTCGACCACGCACTCGCGCAGATCCCCGACGCCCACCGACACGGCACCGACATCCTCGTCCATACTGACGCTGCGGATCCGCGAAAGCCTTCCTCGCCCGCGTCCGCGCCCTGCGGAAACGAGGAATCCGTACCTTCTTCGCGGTCGGATACGCCATCACCGAGCCGGTCCGACGCGCTGTCCGGGCCATCTCTGACCGCCTCTGGCATCCCGCCGTGAACCAGGACGGGACGCTGCGTGAGGGAGCCGAGGTCGCCGAGCTGACCGGCATGGTCGACCTGGACGGCTATCCGGCCGGCACGCGCATCATCGTGCGCCACGAGCGGCCGCACCCCGGAGCCCAGCTATCCCTGTTCGGCCAGGACGAGGGCCTACGCCACCAGGTCTTCCGACGATCAACGACACCTCATCGCCCCAAAAGAAACGGCGAGGCTAGAGATTCGTGCCGGTGTTGCCCTCGTCGTTGGAAGAGGCTCGCCGCTTGGTCTCGCCCTTGGCGGAAGCGCCCTTCTCCTGCCCCTCCAACAGCTCCAGGAGCGCAGCGTCTGCCTTTCTCCGGTCCTCCTTCGTCAGTTCGAGAGGGGCGTTGTTGCAGACGGTGTACCGGTCGGGATGAATGATGTTGTTGGTCCTCAAGGTGAACGTCAGAAGCGAGCGCCACCCCTTGCGGTGGCCAACCCTCACTTGGATTCGGACCTTGTAGTCACCGGCCTTCGGAACCAACCCAGAAAACGGCGCCTCGAACTCGATGAAGAGTTGTTGCGCTTGTCTGCCGGCCACAACGAATCCGGTCGGCAACTCCGGTTCCTCGTCCGGCCCGGGTAGGAGACAAGATGATGAAGACGTCCACAGGAGTGGCAGATGAGAGGCGGCTTCCTCAGGGAAGGTCAGCCTGAGATCCTGCACGACTATCGGCTTGGCACCGGTGTTGTGAAGGACGAGCGGAAGCCGCAGGCGAACCTTCGAGCCGTGGACAATCGCTGCAAAGAAATGAGGCTCCCACGACTCCAGGCGCCCCTGTCGGGCGTTGAGCCACCAGAATGAGGCGACGGTAAAGACCAATGCACTGACCGACACAACGCTGGCGGCAGAAAGCGATGAGAACGCGTTCTGATCAGCAGCGGCCATCAGCGGAAGCACACATTCAGTGTGCCAGCCTCAGGGTGGGCACGCTAACAGGATTCGGTGATGAGGGGCCCTTGAGCGACCCGGCCTCTCGATGAGTGGCAGCTGGGCAAACCTGCATCCTCGCCGGTCGCCGGCCACCGCCACGGAAGCGATGGCGACACACATGCGCGTGGCGAGGTTACTCACGGTTCTCCCTTCGGCTCAGCGCATTCCGTCAGTGCAACGGGTGCTCAGGTCACTGATGCGATTTTGTGCAGTGACCGGCCCATTGGCACCCGCACCGGACTGCGAGCCGATCGGTTGGTGCCGACAGGTTCGGCCCTGCTGAAGCGGTCGGGGAACCACAGAGATGACAGGACTCCCGCAGCTCTGCATGGGTGCGAAGGACTGCCACCTTGATCGGCCCCGGCCGAACGGCGGATATCCAGCCACGCCGGGGACTCAACGACGCTAGGACCAGCCCCGCATAGCGGCATCCACGACGGCGTCCACGGTGTCGCGCCCCAGGCGGTTCCCGGCGAGAAAGCGCTCGAAGAACAGGGGGCCCGCGGTAGCCATGGCAAAGGTCTCGGGGGTGACGTCGGACCGGAGCTGGCCGCGCTCCACGGCCGCGGCAACAGCGGGACGCAGGGCATCGGCGATCTGGTTCAGCAGCGACTCCCGGAGGCGGCGCATGCCCTCGTCATGCCGTGAGCCGCCGAGGACCGCAGCAAGGACGGCACCTGCTTGCTCGTCGTCCCACCGCTCGGCAAGCACGCCCAGGCGGTGAACGAGCTCCGCTCGCGGATCGCCGCCCGAAGCGACCCGAAGCTCCTCAGGCATCGGAGGCAGAGGCGGCATGCCGGCTTCCAGCGCGGCCAGGCGGAGGTCGAGAGGGTTGGGCCAGTGCCGATAGACGGTGGCTCTGCCAACGCCGGCACGGCCGGCAACCGCTTGATGCGTTACGGCCTCCAGCCCGCCTTCCGTGAGCAACGCGGTGGCCGCCGAGACCATGGCGTCACGGCTGCGCAACAGACGCGGATCGGTTCTGTCTTCCACCTCTCCCGTTCCCCTCTGTGAGACACTGCGACTTACAGCTTACTATGGGACATTCTGTCTCATAGCGGGAACGGGGCAGCCTCGGAGAATCTGCACGACTCCTCCCGAGGCCCGTCAAAGGTACCCGGACACTTCCCCCTTTGATTCCTCGTGCATGGCAGCTGTCGCAGCAGGTGACTGCAATACGGCCTGCGCCCCTCTCAGACAGACCCGTTCGTTGATCACAGGTGAACGACAGGCGCGGCGTTCTCGTCCTGCTGCGGCAAGCCGCGGCGGTAGAGCAGGGCGGTCACGCCCAGGCCGATGACGAAGATGGCCGCCGACCACCAGTAGGCGGTGGAGTAGCCCTCGAGGCCGGCCTGGGCCAGGACGCCGGGGTCCTGGGGGTTGCGGCCGGAGAGGTAGTCGGTGACGGCTTCGGAGGCCATCGTGCTGAGCAGGGCGACGCCGATGGACCCGCCGACCTGCAGGACGGTGTTGACGGCGGCGGACGCGGCTCCGGCGTCGGCCGCGGCCACGCCGGAGGTAGCCAGGCTCATCGCGGGCGCCATGACCGCGCCCAGCCCGATGCCGACGAGCACCAGCTGTGGCACTACCTGCGTGACGTATCCGCTGTTCAGGTCCAACGCGGTCATCCAGACCAGGCCGGCGGCCGCAATGGCCATGCCCAGCGGTACCACCGGCTTGGGGCCTATGCGCGGCACCAGGACGTTGGCGGCCACGGCGGAGGCGGACGACGATGCCACGATCATGGGCAGGAAGGCGAAGCCGGTCTTCAGTGCGCTGTAACCGAGGCTCTGCTGCAGGTAGTAGGTCAGGAACAGGAACACGCCGAACATGCCCGCGCCGCTGATGAAGAGGGCGGCGAAGGAGGCGCCGCGGTTACGGTCCAGCAGGACCCGCAAGGGCAGCAGCGGATATGCCGCCCTGCTCTGCCACCAGACGAAGAGGCCCACCAGTACGGCGCCGGCCGCCAGCATGCCCCAGGTCGCCACCGAACCCCAGCCGTGCGTCTCGGCGTTCGAGAAACCGTAGACCAGGCAGAACAGGCCGGCGGAGACCAGCAGGGTGCCGGGGACGTCGAGCTTCGAGGACTTGTCCCGCGGGGTGCGGTGCAGCAGGGCTGCGCCACCGACGAACGCCACCACTGCGAAGACCACGTTGACGTACATGGTCCAGCGCCAGTCCAGGTACTCGGTCAGGACCCCGCCGAGGATCAGGCCGATGGCTCCACCCGCACCGGCGACCGAGCCTGCGACGGTGAAGGCCTTCGCCCGCTCGCGCGGATCGGTGAAGGTGGTCATCAGGAGCGACAGCGCGGACGGGGCCAGCAGGGCAGCGAACAGGCCCTGGATCCCGCGCGCGGCGACGAGCATGCCGAAACTGTTCGCCGCGCCTCCCAGCACGGAAGCGGCCGCGAAGCCGGTCAGACCTACCAGGAAGGTCACCTTCCGCCCGACCAGGTCTGCGACCCGGCCGCCGAGCAGCAGCAGGCTGCCGAAGGTCAGCGCGTAGGCGGTGACCACCCACTGCCGGTCGGCGTCCGAGAAGCCCAGGTCGCGCTGGGCGGACGGCAGAGCGATGTTCACGATGGTGCCGTCGAGGACTCCCACCAGTTGGGCGAGGGAAATGACCACCAGAATCCACCAGCGGCGCTGATGTGACGGGTCGACAGGCACATTCTTCGGTGTGTTCTCAGCGCCGCGAGCGGCGGCGACGGTGTTCTGTGGCATGGGGACAGCCCTCCAGGCAGCGGACGGGGGGTATGGCGGAAAGAGAAAGGGACAAAAGCGGGCGGAGAGATCAGGTACGGCTGTGGGACGGCGTGGCCGCCTCGGTGAACGGGCCGCGCGCGTGCTCCAGTTCAATGAGGCCGACGGCTTGCCGCTTGGGGACCGAGGCCAGGAACCAGTCCACGAACACGCGTATCTTGCGGTTCAGCGTCGGCACACGGCTGCCGTGGTAGAGGCGGTGGAACCACCCCACCGGACGACCCTTAAATCCGTCACAGCCACCTCGGTGAAATGGGCGCCGGTACTCAGAAGAGCACCGGCGCCCATCGCATTGCGCCTCTCACCTACCAGGTGGCGGCGGTGCCCTCAGGCATAGGCGACGGCGTCCTCGACGGGCACGCGGGGCAGCCGCGGGAACCACGGGTCGGCGCCGGGGTGACCGATGTTGACCACCAGATGCGAACGCCAGCTGGTACCGGCGAAGAACTCCTCGTCCACGCCGGCCCGGTTGAAGCCCGCCATGGGACCGGCCGCGAGCCCCGCTGCGCGCACCGCGAGGAGGAAGACCCCGGTCTGCAGTGCCGAGTTGTAGGCGGCAAGGCTCTCGCGCGTCTCGTTCTGGTCGGCGAACGCCGCTCGCAGCATGTCGCCGCGGGCCGGGAAGACTGTCGGCATCTGCTCGTGGAAGTCGACGTCGTACGCCAGGATCGCCACGGCCGGCGCACTGAGCGTCTTGGCCCTGTTGCCCTCGTCGAGATGCCGGACCAGTCGCTCCTTGCCCTCGCGGGTGCGCACGAAGAGCACACGCAGAGGCTGGCCGTTGGCGGCGCTCGGCGACCAGCGGGCGAGTTCCCAGATCATGGCGAGTTCGTCGTCGGCGACGGCCACCTCGGCAAAGGTGTTCGCGGTGCGGGCCTCGGTGAACAGCACCTTTCGTCCGGCGTCGTCAAGGGCATCGAGGGCCTGCGGTTCGCGGTCGGTCATGCTCATGGTTTCTCTCTTACTTCGGTCGTGCGGATGGTGTGGTGCCGGGGCGGGTTGACCGCCCCGGCACCACGCGGTGGGGACGGGGTTTGCGGAGCCGGGCGGGGTACAAGGACCCGGTGCTGTCACGTGGGTCTGTGGCCGCCTGGCCGTCATGTGTGGTGTGTTGACCGCCTGTTGCGCTCCGCGCCCAGGCGGGCGAAGTAGGCGATCAGGTCGGGGTTGTCGACCGCCGCGGGGTTCAGGACCTGGTCAGCGGGGGCGCCCTGGAGCAGGCGCTTGACGGGAACCTCGAGCTTCTTGCCGGTCTTCGTGTGCGGGAGGGCCGGCACGGCGAGGATCTCGTCGGGGACGTGGCGGGGTGAGGCGCCGACGCGGATCGCGTCGCGGATCCGGTCGCGCAGGAAGTCGTCCAGGCCGACCCCGTCGGCAAGGACCACGAAGAGCGGCATCCAGTAGCCGCCGTCGGGTTCCTCCGCGCCGATTACGAGGGCCTCGGTGATCTCGGGGAGGCGTTCGACGACGTCGTGGATGTCGGCACTGCCCAGGCGGACGCCGTTGCGGTTGAGGGTGGCGTCGGAGCGGCCGTGGACGATCACCGAGCCGTGCGAGGTGAAGGTGATCCAGTCGCCGTGCCGCCACACACCGGGGTAGGCGCCGAAGTAGGCGTCGCGGTAGCGGCTGCCGTCGGGGTCGTTCCAGAAGGACAGCGGCATGGACGGCATGGGCCGGGTGACGACCAGTTCGCCGACCTGGTCGAGGACAGGGGTGCCCATCGCGTCGTAGGCGGCCAGCGCCACGCCCAGGCCGGGGGCGGACAGCTCCCCCGCCCAGACGGGGGTCGTGGAGGCGCTGCCGGCGAAGCCGGAGACGATGTCCGTGCCGCCGCTGGTGGAGGCCAGCTGGACGTCTGCGCCCACGTGGTCGCGGACCCAGGGGTAGGCGGAGGCGGGGAGAGCGGAGCCGGTGCAGCCGACGACGCGGATGGCCGACAGGTCGTGCACGGAGGGTTCGATGCCCAGCTTGGCCATGGCCAGCAGGTACTGAGGACTGGTGCCGAAGACGGTGACCTTGTGACGGGCCGCCAGCTCCCACAGGACGTCCGGACGCGCCTGCGGTGCCGGGCTGCCGTCGTAGGTGCAGGTGGTGGCACCGGTCAGCAGGGTGGAGACGACCAGGTTCCACATCATCCAGTGGGTGGTGGTGTACCACAGCAGGCGGTCCCCAGTGCCCAGATCGGTGTGCAGGCCGAGCATCTTGAGGTGTTCGAGCAGGACCCCGCCGTGCCCGTGGACGATGCCCTTGGGCAGTCCGGTGGTGCCTGAGGAGAAGACGACCCACAGAGGGTGGTCGAACGGCACCGGGGCGATGGTGAGGTACTCGACGCGGGTGGCCGCGTCCTCCCAGGGAACCGTCAGCCCCGAGTCCCCGCCCTCGGGCCAGGCAAGGCCCACGTGCTCCACGAGCACCGTGGCCTCCAGCGTCGGCAGGGCGGCGGCGAGTTCGAGCGAGGCGGCACGGCGGTCGTGTGTGGTGCCGTTGAAGAGGTAGCCGTCCGCGGTGATCAGCACCGTGGGTTCGAGCTGGGCGAAGCGGTCGGCGGCGGCCTTGGGTGCGTAGTCCTGGCCGCACACCGACCACACCGCGCCCAGGCTGGCGGTGGCGAGGAAGGCGATGATGGCGTGGGGGGTGTTGGGCAGATAGCCCACCACCCGGTCGCCCTGTCCGACGCCCAGGTCGCGCAGGGTGGCGGCGACGGAGGCGACCCGGGAGCGCAGCTCCCGGCCCGTGATCTCATAGCCGGCTCCGGTCTCGTCCAGGGCGGTGATCGCGGGAGCGTCCGGCTGCAGGTTGCGCAGCGCGTGATGGACGTAGTTGAGGGTGGCGCCGGGGAACCAGCGGGCGCCGGGCATGGTCTCCTCGGCCAGCACCCGCTCGTACTCAGTCGTCGCGTCGATGTCGAAGTACTCCCACACCGCGGCCCAGAACCCTTCCAGGTCGGTGACGGACCACTGGTACAGGGCTCGGTAGTCTGTGGGGTCCTGGATCCCTTCGGCGCCCCGGTGCCGGGCCGCCCATCGGGCGAAGTCCGCGATGCGGCTGTGGGCGGCCGACTTCGGGTCGGGAGTGAAGAAGGGTTCCGGGTACGGCGCGAGGTGCGGGCTCGTCATGGTGTGGGGTTCCTCGTCAGGGGGCGGGCCGGGCGTCGGCGGTGTGGCGGGCCGTGTGCAGCAGGGGGGCCCAGGCGGCGGTGTCCGTGAAGTCGCCGGTGCCGGCCGGGACGGTGTCCATCACGACGCGGTCGGGGCGCAGCAGGACGGCGGCCGACGAGCCGCGTGCCAGCCAGGCGGCCAGGGTGCCGTCGTCGCCCAGGTCGTCGACGTGGATCGTCGGGGCGCCCAGTGCCGTGGCCACGGCCGTCATCTGCGCCGTGGGCGGCACAGCGGTCAGGACGGCGAAGGAGTCTCCGAGGACGTCATCGAGGCGCACTCGCCTGCCGTCGTGCCGTACCCAGGGCTGCGGGCAGAAGGTGCCGGCCAGCACGCGGCCGGTCAGCCTGGGTCGGCGCCGTACGAGTGGACCGGCGGTCAGGGCGGGGCTGAGGTCACGGCTCACCGCCGCGGTCACGCCGGGGATGCGACAGACCGTGCCCACAACGGCCCGGCGGAACGCCGCACCGCGGTCCTGTCCGCCGGTCATGGCCCAGCCGACGGCGACCGCCACGCGGATCACATGGCGGGCGTGCGGCTTGCGCTCGCGTTCGTAGGTGTCCAGCAGGCCCTCGTGTGCGCCCTGTTGGAGCACGCGGGCGAGTTTCCAGGTGAGGTTGTGGGCGTCCCGCAGGCCCGCGCACAGACCCTGCCCGACGAAAGGCGGGGTGAGGTGGGCGGCGTCGCCCAGCAGGAAGACGCGTCCCCGACGCCACCGGTCGGCGATGCGGGCCCGGAAGGTGTACTGCGCCTGCCGGATCACCTCGAAGTCGTCGCTCGACGAGGCGTCGGACGGCAGGTCCACCCAGGGGGCGACCAGCTCGCGCAGGCGCTCCTGCCCGTCCGGGCCGTCCAGGTTTTCGTCCTCGGGCAGCCGGAACTCCCAGCGGTAGCGGTCCTCGCCGACGCGCATGAAGGTGGCCGGCCGGTTGGGGCAGCAGATCTGCTCGGCGCCTTCCCAGCTGCGCACCTGGCGGGTGGTGCGCACGTCGATGACTCTCCAGCTCTCCTGGAAGTGCAGGTCCTCCCACACGGCGCCGGTGGAGCCACGGGTGAGGCTGCCCGCGCCGTCGCAGCCGAGGACGGCATCGGCCCACACGTGCTCCTCCTCGTCGCTGCCGTCGCGGCGGAAGGTGACCCGGACCGGACCCGTGGGATCGTTCGGTCCGTCGGTGTCCTGGGTGACGGACACGACCTCCACCCCGCCCTGCAGCTCGCACTCCGGGCGGCGCGCCAGGGCGTCGCGCAGCAGGCGTTCCAGCGCGGGCTGGTCGAACATGCTGGTCTCCGGGAAGCCGTGGTGTCCGTGCAGGGACCGCGGGAACTCGGTGATCAAGCGGCGCCGGGCGTCCAGCAGCCGCAGCCCGAGCGCCGGGCGGGCGAGCGCGGCGAACTCCTCGTGGACACCGACACTCTGCAGGATCCGGCGGACCTCGTCGTCCACGACGACGGCACGCGGCAGGTGGTAGATGCCTCGGTGGCGTTCCAGGACGAGGCTGCGCACGCCGTGCCGGGCCAGCAGTAGGGCGGCCGTGACCCCGACGGGTCCCGCACCGATGATCACCACCGGCCTCCGGGATGCGGCCTTCATGGTGCGTCCGTAACGGGGGTCCGCTGCTCGCCGAGGTCGATCTGCCCGTCCGGGGTGGCGATCGTGGCGGTGATGAGGTCACCGTCGCGCAGGTAAAGGGGGTTCTTGGCCTGGCCCTTGAAGAACGCCTTCCACCTCACCGCGGGCGACAGCAACGCACTGATCTTCGCGATCGGCTTGGGCGGGGCCTTCAGGGCCGTGCCGCCGGGAGTGCCGGTCAGCAGCAGGTCGCCCGGGGCGAGCGTCTGGAAGCGGGCGAGCAGGGTGAGCGCCTGTGCGGGCCGTACGATCATGTCGGCCAGCGTGCGGTCCTGGCGCGACACACCATTAACCGACAGCCGCAGCCGCAGGTTCAGCAGCAGGGCGAACTCCTCGGGCTCCAGCAGGGCCAGGTACGGCCCCGTCGGCGTGAAGGTCGGATAGGACTTGCTCTCGTAGAACTGGGTCTTGGTCAGCTGGACGTCGCGGGCGCTGACGTCGTTGGTCAGGACAAGGCCGGCGACGTAGCGCGGCAGGTCCTGCTCCTCGACGACGGTGCCCACGGGCAGGGTCGCGCCCATGACGAGGCCGAGTTCCACCTCGTAGTCGAGGAACTTCACGTGCGCGGGGCGGACGATCTTCTCGTGCGGTCCGCTGACCGAGCCGGACGCCTTGCGGAAGAAGGTGGCCGGAATGTCTCCGGTGAAGCCCGAGTCCTTGGCGTGGCTGCGGTAGTTGACCATCTGGGCGACCACCCGGCAGGGGGTGGTGACCGGAGGCAGCGCCACCAGGTCGGCGACGGGCGTGCCGCTCTCGGCGGAGGCAGCGGCCTCGCGGACCGCGTCCCGGTCGGCGAGCAGCTCGGCGGTGGTGACCGCCTTGGTCTCGACACGGACGGCGCACTCGTCTCGGACGACCCACCAGCCGTCGGTGGTGCGCAGAACGTTGGTACTCATGAGCTCATCGCTTTCATCAGGCCCAGCAGGCGTGCGGGGTCGAGTTCGTTGTCGCCGCGCAGGGCCGTCATGACCTCGCGCAGCTTGGCGGGGGACGGGTTGGTGCCCAGGAAGTCGCGGGTGACCGGCGGGCCCCACTGGGCCAGGCCGCTCGCCGACATCGGCGCCCAGCCGGGCTCCAGGTCGCAGGAGAAGAGGTCGCCGTCGGCGAAGTGCTCCAGCATGAAGTGGTCGGGGTCGCGCCAGTAGTCGAACAGCTGGCTGCCCTGGATGTGCCGGCCGATGCCCCAGCTTCGCTTGTAGCCGCGCTCGGCCAGGTACTCCCCGCCGGCGCCGATCGCGTCGAGGTCGGTGACCTGGTAGGCCGAGTGGACGTAGCCGGTTCCGGGCCCCAGGTGCAGGGCCAGCGTGTGGTGATCGACCGCCACGCTCCCCTGGTCGCACCGGATGAACGCCATGGTCGGCCCGCGCCCGCGCTGCCCGTCCAGGAACAGGAAGTCGGACACGATCATCCCGAGGGTGTCCAGGTACCAGTCCAGGGTCCGGGCGAACACCCGTGTCTCCAGCACCACATGGCCCAGCCGCTGGATACGGGACGGCTCACGGGGCGGACGCTGGGTGGCGTTCGTACGACGGTGATCGGTGCCGAAGTTGAGGATCAGCGGCTCCTGCTCGGGCAGCTCGGGCAGCTGCCCGGCGCAGTGCACGACCCGGACCGGCAGGCCCGAGGGATCGAGCAGGGCTACCGACTGCCCACCGCCCGGTACGTCGATGTCCCGGACGGTACTGCCGGTGGCGCGGGCCAGCCGGTCGAGGTCGGCCCGTTCGGCCGCGCGGAACGCAGGGCCGATGAAGCGGGATGTACGCCCCTTGCGGATCACCATGCACGGCGAGCCGGCGAACGTGCCGCGCAGCCACAGCTCGCGCTCGGTGCGGGCGGCGATCGCGAAGCCGAAGTCACGGGCGAAGACCTCGGCCCGGTCCAGGTCGGGCTTCTCGAACTCCAGCCAGGCGAGGTCCGCCGCCTTGATCACGGGATTCCGGGACCGTCCGGGGTGCTCTTCGCGCAGGGCGCCCTGCTCACTGTGGAGGTCTTGGTGGGGCGTCTGGGGAGCGGCCCTGTTAACGGGGGTGTGGGACATGGTGTCCTCCAAGCAACACTGCTGTAATGAGGAAATCATCAACTTTGCCGTTACCCATCGTCAATAGGGTGGACCCAAATAATTGATGATCTCATCACTAATGGCAGACTCATCGCGACGGTTGTTACACTCGCCGCATGCCGACGTCAGCCCCGCCCAAGAACCGCTTCGAGCGGCGCCGTGCCGAGACCCGTCAGGCGCTCGTCCGGGCGGCCCGGCAGATCCTCGCGGAGACCGGGGACACCAGCGCCAGCATCCAGGCCATCGCCGAGCGCGCGGATGTCGGTTTCGGCTCCTTCTACAACCACTTCGAGTCCAAGACGGAGCTGTTCGACGCCGCGGTGACAGACGCCCTGGACGAGTTCGGGCAGGTCATCGACGAGCGCGTACAAGGAATCGACGACCCGGCCGAGCTCGTCGCCGTGGGCTTCCGGCTCACCGCCCAGATGGCCGACTCCCACCCCGAACTCATGCGGATCCTGCGTGACCGAGGTCTGGCCCAGATCCACACCGACCGGGGCCTCGCCCCCCGAGCCCTGCGCGACCTGGAGACAGGCATCGCCTCGGGCCGCTTCACCTGCACCAACCCGACCACCGCCCTGTCCGCCCTCGGCGGGACCCTGCTGTCCCTCGTGGCGCTGCGGCTGGCCCGCCCCGAACTCGACGGCGACGAGGCCGCCTCGGACCTGGCCGAGATGGTCCTGCGCATGCTCGGCGTCCCGCCGGACGACGCCCACCAGGTGACCCGGCGGCCGCTGCCCGACCTCAGTTGACCCGGAGCACCGGCTGAGGCCCCGTGGACACCGGAAAAGCCGTGGGCGCCACCCCGTCCGCCGGTGACCGCGCGGCCCCTCGTCCTCGACCACGACCAGCCCGTGAGCCGGGCTCCTCCCGGGCGCCGCGCAGCCAGATGCGGCCGGCTGAGGCTTCGCGGTCCACCAGGACGGCGTAACGTCGTCAGTGTGGACTTCACCGCGGACAGTCTTCTGTCCCGTGCCGCGCATGAACTCAGCCCGCGAGCGGACGAGCTGATCCACGACGTAGAGCAACACCTGCGACGCGAGATCCCCGAGCTGTGGGACGAACCGGACATCGCACGGATGACGGGGGAGAACGTCGCCGAGCACGTCATCGCCATACTTTCCGGCATCGAGCACGGCATCGAGCCGAGGCGGATCGATCCGCCGGCCGGCGACGCAGAGCGCGCGCGTCGGCTGGCTCAGCGCGGGAAGCCGGTCACAGCGATGCTGCGCGCCTTCCGGCTCGGGCAGGGCCGTATCATCGACCGGCTGCTCGAAGAACTGCCCCGGCTCACCAGCGATGTCGAGCCGATCAACGCGGCGACACGCAAGCTGATCGCAGTGGCGACCGAGTACATGGATCGCACATCGGAGACGGGCGTCCTGGCCTTCCAGGAGGAGCGGGATCGCCAGGTGCAGTGGTGGCTGTCGGTGGTGAACGAGGCGAGCGTACGCGTCGGAACGACCCTGGACATCGCCCGCACCGCCCAGGAGTTGGCGGACCTGGCCACCGACCACTTCGCCGACGCCGTCACCGTCGACCTCCTCGAAACGTCTCCCGGAGACGAGGCTCCTGCGAAGGGCACACTCGTGGTCCGCCGGGTCGCCCAGCGGCCGGTGACGGACGGTTACCCCGAGACGACCCACCTGGGAGCGATCTACGGGGAATCGTCGGTTGCGCCGCAGCAGCTCCACAGGTATCCGGACGGATCACCACCGGCTCGCGCCCTGGTCACCGGCCGGCCCTCACGGCACCACCTCGGCCCGTCCGCATCAGTGCTGCTGGTACCGCTGTGCGCCCGTGGCACCACGCTGGGTGTCGCTCAGTTCTTCCGTCACCACAAACCCGACGCGTACGGGGACGAGGACCTGCTCCTCGCCCAGGAGGTCGCAGCCAGGGCGGCGGTGGCCATTGACAACGCCCGCCGATACACGCACGCGCGCGCCACCGCCCTCACCCTCCAGCGCAGTCTGCTCCCGCGCAGTACACCCGCGCAGTCCGCCGTGGAGGTCGCCTGCCGCTACCTGCCTGCTGCCGCCCAGCTCGGCGTGGGCGGCGACTGGTACGACGTCATCCCGCTGTCCGGTGCCCGGGTCGCACTCGTGGTGGGCGACGTGGTCGGCCACGGCATCCACGCCGCCGCCACCATGGGCCGGCTGCGGACCGCCGTGCGCACCCTCGCCGACATCGACCTGCCGCCCGACGAACTCCTCACCCACCTGGACGACGTCGTCATCCGCCTGGCCGCCGAGGTCTCTTCCGAAGTCTCTGCCCAAACGGACACCGAATCTGCGGGGGACATCGGGGCCACCTGCCTGTACGCCGTGTACGATCCCGTCGCCGGCAGCTGCACCCTCGCCCGCGCGGGCCACGTGCTGCCCGTCGTGATGACCCGGGACGGAACCGCCGACATCCTCGAGCTGCCCGCCGGCCCGCCCCTCGGCCTGGGCGGCCTGCCGTTCGAGACGGCGGAGATCGCCCTGCCCGAGGGCAGCCTCATCGCCCTCTACACCGACGGCCTGATCGAGGCCCTCGACCACGACATCGAGGCGGGCCTCACCCGACTGTGCCACGCCCTCGCGCAGCCCTCCGCCTCCCTGGAGGCAACCTGCGACACCGTCCTCGAAGCGCTGCTGCCCGCAGACCGACCGCACGACGACGTGGCACTCCTCCTGGCCCGCACCCACGCCCTAGGGGACCGTCAGGTCGCCACTTGGGACGTGGATGCCAACCCGGCCGAGGTCGCCCGGGCCAGAGCGAGCGTCTCCAAGCAGCTGACCAAATGGGGACTGGAAGAACTCGACTTCACCACCGAACTGGTCGTCAGCGAACTGGTCACCAACGCCATCCGCTACGGCCAGCCTCCCATCCAGCTGCGTCTCATCCACGATCGCACCCTCATGTGCGAGGTCGCGGATGCCGGCAGCACGACTCCGCACCTGCGCCGGGCCCGTGTCTTCGACGAGGGCGGGCGAGGTCTGTTCCTCGTCGCCCAACTCACCGAGCACTGGGGAACGCGCCATGCCCGACGTGGCAAGACGGTCTGGGCGGAGTGCGCCCTGAGCGCGCCGGCGCTCTTCTCGGACGCGGCAGCGCTGGACGTGGAGGGTATTCCTGGGGTCGTATGAGCACCATCTTCCCGGCCCGCCCAGACGATCGCGAGGTTTCTCGGGGCTTCGACTGGCTGACGATGCAGCACCTGCCGGCGTACATCTGAACGCGGCTCGGGCAAGATTTTCGTAGCCGGAGATCATCTGTGGGCCGGTCCGCGCAGCGGCGGCGTAGGCGGCGATCAGGATGACCCGGTGGCGAAGGAGCGGGACGCTGGCGCGTCCTGCCATGATGCGTTTTCGGAGCTTGACGTCCGGCAGGCATCGCATTCCCACGATCAGGCTGTGACCCGACCGGGCAGCGGAAGGGCGGCGCCGCCGCCGGCAGGTGCCCAGTGGCCGGTGCTCTCGGTGCCCAAGCGGTCCTACAGGGGCTCGCCGGACACCACCGATTCATGGCGCACCACCGAAGGGTGCGTCTCCCCTTCTCGTACCCACCACACCCACCGGCCGCAGGCTGGGATGGAGAGCTGGGGGTGCCGGTGGTGTGCCCTTGTTCAGCGGTCTGACGATGCCTCCGGAGCGGCGACACCCCTGGGCCATGCGTCCGTTCACCACGCGTTCGGCAGGGGGACGGGACATGTCGGCTCGGGCCCCGATTCGCAATACGGAACCAAAGGGCGTAATAATGATAAAAACCTCACATATGAGGCTTTTGTCTACGGAGGAGCTCGTCCATGCCTGCAGTTCTGATCCACGGCGTCCCCGACACCCACCGTGTGTGGGACGGCGTGCGCCAGCACCTGAGCCGAAGTGACGTCGAGGCCTGGGACCTGCCCGGCTTCGGCGCACCGCGGCCGCAAGGCTTCGACTCCACCAAAGAGGAGTACGTCGATTGGCTCATCGATCGGCTGGAGCAAGTCGGCGAGCCGGTGGACCTGGTCGGCCATGACTGGGGCTGCATTCTCACCGCGCGCGTCGCTTCGATACGGCCGGACCTGGTTCGTACGTGGGCCGGCAGTAGCGCTCCGGTCAGTGCTCAGTACGGCTGGCATCCGCTGGCCAAGATCTGGCAGGATCCGGTCGACGGGGACCGGTTCATGAACGAGCTTGACCCGGCGTCCTTCGCCAAGGACCTGAGCAAACTCGATGTCCCGGCTGATGTGGCCGAGGAAATGGTCCGTCGCGTGGACGGGTCGATGAGGGACAGCATCCTCAAGCTGTACCGCTCCGCCGTGACGGTGGGCGCGGAGTGGGAACCGGAACTGGCGAACGTGTCCGCGCCGTGCCTGGTCCTCTGGGGGACGCTCGACCCGGCCTGTCCGATCGCGTTCGCCGATGAACTCGGCGAAGCTGTGCGAGCGTCCCGGGTCGTCAAGCTCGACTGCAGCCACTGGACGTTGATCCAGAAGCCGGCCGAGGTCGCCGCAGCCCTTGAGGCGCACTGGAATGCCTGAGGAGCTGTTGTCTTTCCGGTGTGATGAGCGCGTTTTCTCCGATGGGGCATGGGCTCGCGGGCCCGCCACCCTGCGCCGCAGTGGTCCCGTGTGGCCTGTCGTGTCGCCGTTGGAAGCGACCGTATCCAGGCCCCCACACTCGGACATCCGCTGCCGGGCGAGGTCCGGGTGAAACGGACTGCGAGGAGGAGCTGGTGGCTGTCCCACTGCCCCATTGACTCCTCCATGTCCGGAGTTTCTTGTCCTGCCCGCTGACGCCGGGCGCCATCCACCAGCCGTCGTGGATGGCGGCAGCAGCCTGTACTGCTCACGAGCAACGTTCGCAATCAAGAAGATCTCGACTTCATTGATTGCGTGTGGTGCCTCGGCATTCCGTGACGGCCGTTCTCGGACACTGCGCAGGTCCCAGTCGGGCGATTCAGTTCGCCACGCGGGGCGTCGGCTTTCGGTGCGACGCCCGGGTTCCTGCGCCGCGTCGCCGCCATCACGCGCGAGAGGTGAGCCTCTCCCGTGGCTGGTGGCGCCGCCACCGATTTTCCATACAACGTATGGTATTACTGAAGGGAGGTTTCGTACATTTTATGGAATCTGAGGGTGTTGCCGCATCGGCAACCTCTCTCGCGCCCAGTGGCGATGTGCAGCGCAGCCGGCTGACGCTCATGAAGGAGCGATCCGCGCCGCTGCATCGAACAATCCCACTGAATTGCACTAGTGCATAGCGTCCGTCGCACTGACGGATTGCTTTGAATCGAAGGAGAAACTTGTGAGTTACCTCGCGAAGCGCGTGTCTGTCGCGATCGCCTCCCTGGCCGTGGCCGGCGGAGCCGTTCTTGGTGCCGGGGGTACTGCGTCGGCTGCGACGTCGACGTCAGGGCACGTCCAGCGCCCCGCCGGTGCCGAGGCCAACGACCACCGCTGGGGCGGCGACGGCCGTTGGGTCCGTTACGACGACAACCACTGGGACTGTGACGACGACGGCCGTTGGGTCCGTTACGACGACAACCACTGGGACTGTGACGACGACAACCGGGACGGCCACAACGACGACCACCGGAACCGTGACCACGACAACCGGGACGGCCACAACGACGACCACCGGGACCGTGACCACGACCACCGGGACGGTCACAACGACGACCACCGGGACCGCGACAAGGCGAGCCGCCACCACGACCGGTAGAGCTCCGGTCGCTGATACGAAGGTCGCCGTGATCCGGCAACCGACGTTGGTCGCATCCCTCTGATGCTCCCGGCCGTCAGTGGTGGCTTCGCCTGCTGCTGACGGCCGGGCACCCTCGCGACGGCAGGAGATGTATTCCTCGCCGAAGGATGAAGTCGGCCCAGCTGCCACTCATCAAGAGGCCGGGGCGCTCGAGGTCCCCGCCTCACCGAGTCCTGATAGCGTGCCCACCCTGAGGTGAATTTGTGCTTTCGCTGATGGCCGTTGCCGATCAGAATGCGTCCTCATCGATTTCTGGTGCGGGCTTCCTGTCGATCTGCGCATTGCTCTTCACCATCGCCTCGTTCTGGTGGCTCAACGCCAGACAGGGATGCCTGAGGTCGTGGCAGCCTCATTCCTTTGCGGCGATTGTCCACGGCTCCGTGGTTCGCCTGCGGCTTCCGCTCGTCCTTCACAACACCGGTGCCAAGCCGATAGTCGTGCAGGATCTCAGGCTGACCTTCCCCGATGAGCCCGCCTCTCATCTGCCACTCCTGTGGACGTCTTCGCCATCCCGTCTCCAACCCGGGCCGGACGAGGAACCGGAGTTGCCGACCGGATTCGTTGTGGCCGGCAGACAAGCGCAACAACTCTTCATCGAGTTCGAGGCACCGTTTTCTGGGTTGGTTCCGAAGGCCCGTGACTACAAGGTCCGAATCCAAGTGAGGGTTGGCCACCGCAAGGGGTGGCGCTCGCTTCTGACGTTCACCTTGAGGACCAACAACATCATTCATCCCGACCGGTACACCGTCTGCAACAACGCCCCTCTCGAACTGACGAAGGAAGACCGGAGAAAGGCAGACGCTGCGCTCCTGGAGCTGTTGGAGGGGCAGGAGAAGGGCGCTTCCGCCAAGGGCGAGACCAAGCGGCGAGCCTCTTCCAACGACGAGGGCAACGCCGATACGGACCTGTAGGTCGTGAGGATGGTGCTGAGCTCGGCCACACCGTGTCGGCACCCGCCCGCCGCCGAAGCCGGCATCCGAGCCGGCGATGCGCGGGTTCCGAGGTTCTCCTTATCTTGGGCTGGAGCCAGAGGTGAAGACCCCGGAGTGTGCGTGCCGCGCCGGGCCTGCGGGCACACGGTCTGGGAAGACGGGGGTGCCGGGTGCCTCGATGTCAGCGGAACTGCAGGCGGGCCTGGTTCGGGATGTCGCCGAACCCGCCGCTGTGGAAGTCGTGGAAGGCCTGCTCGATTTCGCTCGCGCTGTTCATCACGAACGGGCCCCCCATCGCGACGGGCTGACCGATCGGCTCACCGCTGTAGACCATGACCACGCTGTGCTCGTCGCCGTCGGCGGTCTCAAGCGTGATGGTGGAGAGCGAAGCCTGGGGAAGGGGGTCAGACCAGGCGATCTCCCCTGCGCGCACGGGACGCCCGGCGACCGTCACCCTGCCGGACAGGACGTAGAGGAAGGCACGATCCCTGCCGGGCAGTAGATGATCCAGGCGTCGGCCGGGCTCAAGGGTGATCACCGCTCCGGAGATGGGCCAGTTGTTCAGTGCGGGGCCTTGGACGCCGTCGGCCTCGCCCGAAATGAGGTCGACGCGGGCGCCGTCCGTCTCGATGACGGGTCGACGGTCGGCCAGCAGGTCCTGGTAACGGGTGTCGACCATCTTCATCTCGCGCGGCAGGTTCACCCACAGCTGCAGGATGTGCGCCCGTTCATTGCGGAAGGCGAGCTCGCGGTGGATGATTCCGCGCCCTGCGGTCATCCACTGCACGTCTCCAGTGGTCAGCGCGCCAACATGACCCATGCTGTCGCCGTGCTCCAGGACGCCGTCGAGGACCAGTGTGACCGTCTCGACACCGCGGTGGGGATGCCATTCGAAGCCCGGTGAGGAGAACCAGTCCTCGCTCAGCAGCAGGAACGGATCCGTGAGTTCCGGCCGCATGGGAGTGATGATCACGTTCCTGTCGTCGACCTGCGTGTCCGGTCCGAAGTGCATCTTTCTCTCGACGCGGACGACGCTCCGTTCCGCTGCGCCTTGCAGGACTTCCATGACCTACATCCCTTCCGAACCACCGCCGAGTTGACGTGTCACCTCAAGATTATCCAGTCGCGTTGACATGTCAACTCGAAGTTATGATGGGGGACATGGAGCGGCAGGGATTGAGCGAGCGCGAGCTGCGCGCCTGGCGGGCGTTCTGCCAGATGCAAGAGGTTCTGCGGTCACGTATCGAGCAGCAGCTCCAGGCGGGCAGCGGCCTGTCAAACGCCGATTACACGGTGCTCGTCGCCCTGTCGGAAGCCCCGGGCGGGCGCTTGCGTGCCTATGAGCTCAGCGATGAGCTGGGCTGGGAGAAGAGCCGCCTCCACCACCAGCTCACCCGCATGTGCAAGCGCGGCCTGGTGGAGCGCCAGAGCGGCGCGTCACGCGCCATGTATGCGGCGCTCACGCCAGAAGGACGCACAGCCTTGGAAGAAGCAGCCCCCAGCCATGCCCAGGAGGTGCGGCGCCTGGTCATCGACCGTCTCACAGCAGAGCAGATCGACCATCTCGCCGAGATCTCCAGCGCCATCCTTGACCATCTGCACACGGATCACCCGGCTGTCGGCGGCTGACTCTGCAACGGATTACGCGCTGCCGGGCGGGCAGGACCCGCAATACGCCCGCCGTGCTCGCAGCCGTTCGCGACCTGATCCGCAGCGCGCTCAAGCTCGCCGAGTACGTCAACACCGCCGCCGGACGCCCAGCCCACACCGATCGCCACCGCGTCCTCGCCCCCTACTGGCCGCCGCCAAGCTGCCGGCCTCGGAGATCCCGCGCGTCGCCGCCACCGTGTGCGCGGTTATGACGGGACTGATGCTCAGCGAACTGACCGGAACACTCCAGCGGTGGACCACCCTGCCAACTACCTCGGCACGGCACGCCTGGTCCATGACCAGGCGTGCCGTGCCCATCCAAATGTGAGGCCTGTCGTGGGTCATGGCGTCGTCAGGATCGCACCAGAGCCCGCGGCACCTTGATGCTCCGTGAGCGCAGCCATTCGCCGAGTGCTTTGGCTTGCGAGTCCAGCCGCAGTGTCGAGGTGGCGCCGGTCCCGAGCAGTCCTCGGACGAGGAAGTTGACCGCGCCCAGGTTGGGGAGCTCGTGGCGCGAGATCTCCAGTGCGCGTGTTTCGGGAAGAAGGCGTCGCAGTTCGTCGACGGTGAGGGTGGACCTGAGCCAGTCCCATGCCGCACGGTCGCGTACCCAGACGCCGAGATTCGCGTCGCCGCCCTTGTCGCCGGAGCGGGCGTGCACGATCTCACCGAGTGGGGCGACGACGAGTTCGTCTGCCCGCGGCGCAGACACCGATGGCGCGAGCGCCGGCTCGGCCTGCGGCATCACCTCGCCACCGGCTCCGTTCGGGGTGCCGGGAGCCATGATCTCGGTCGTGCCGTCGTAGTGGTGGACCGTGTGCTGGAGCATCCGCTGGTCGAGCAGTGCGGGCCAGTAGACACCGAATGCGGTCCCCGGTTGCGGAGGGCCGAGGGAGTACAGCCCGGGATAGCTGGACAGGGCCAGCTCGACCACGCGCGACGAGAAGGCGCGCCCGGCGGCCTGCTGCGTCCCCTGCACGGTGATCCTGAGCAACTCGGTTCCCGCGTTCTGGGTGTCGGGATCGGGCTGGGCCCGCCCGATGCGCTCGACGGTTACCGTGTCGAGCCCGCGGGCGGCCTCGGCGTAGCGGTGGACGAATCGCTCCACGAGGGCGGCCTTCGCGTCGAGGTCCGCGCCGGTGAGCGCGAGGATCGCGCTGTTCACCCAGCCTCCCACCCCTGTGACGGCGACCTTGGTCGTCCTGGACGGCGCCGAGCCTCGCACGCCGCGGATCCCGACGCGGTCCTCGCCGAGGTCTGTCAGCGTCGCGGTGTCCAGGTGGGCGGTCACGTCGGGGTTGAGATAGGCGGGTTCACCGATCTCGTAGAGCAGTTGGGCGGTGACCGTGTCCTGGGTGACCACGCCGCCGGTGCCCGGGTTCTTGGTGATCACCGAGGAGCCGTCGGCGGCGATCTCGGCGATCGGGAACCCCGGCTCCACGAGGTCGGGGACGGACCGGAATCCGGAGAAGTTGCCGCCGGTCGCCTGAGGCCCGCACTCGATGACGTGTCCGGCGGCGACCGCGCCGGCAAGGGCGTCGTGGTCGTCAGGCGTCCAACCCCACCACCAGGCGGCGGGACCTACGACCAGGGATGCGTCGGTGACGCGGCCGGTGACGACGATGTCGGCGCCGTCGTGGAGGGCGCGCGCGATGCCGAAGCCGCCGAGGTAGGCGTTGGCCGTCAGCGGCTGGTGCGGCCAGTCCGACAACGGCTGACCACTCGTCAGGTGCGGTAGGCAATGGCCCGCTTGCCGCAGACCGTCGAGGCTGCCGAAGACGTCGTCGCCTTCGATGTGGGAGACCCGTAGGCCGTGACCGTGGCGTGCGATCAGTTCACGCGTCGCGGCGGCCAGCCCGGCGGGGTTGAGTCCTCCGGCGTTGACGACGAGCCTGATCCGGTTGGCGACGAGGTGCTCGAGCGCCGCGTCGAGGTGCTGCAGGAAGGTGGTCGCAAAGCCCTTCGTGCTGTTCTTGGCGCGCGCCTTGCCGAGGATCAGCATCGTGACCTCGGCGAGGTAGTCACCGGTGAGGACGTCGATGCCGCCCGCTCGGGCCATGTCGGCCATGGCCGAGGCTCGGTCGCCGTAGAAGCCGGAGCAGTTCCCGACGCGGAGGGGGCGCCGGCCCCGTTCTGATGCTGACGTCATGCCAACTCTTCCGGTGTAGAGGAGCGAAGACCGCCGCCGATCTCTCCCTCGGCCCTGCTGACCCGTACCGTCCCTTCGAACCCCACCTCGCCGGAGGGGTGTTCCTCGGCCAGTTCGAGGGTCATGCTGTCGCCCTCGATGTGGGTCACCCGCGCGGTGTAGGCGAGGTTGGCGGGCGCACAGACGGGCTTGCGCAGGCGGTAGGCGACCTTCGTCACGCGCCACTTGGGGCCGAGAGCCTCGGTGACGCAGCGCAGGGCAAGCGCCGCCCGCAGGTGGGAGTGCACCACAAGACCGCCGTGGCCCTCCTCGCGTGCGTAGGGCTCGTCGAAGTGGATGCGGTGGGGGTTCCAGGTGACCGCGCTGTAGCGGAACAGCTGAAAGGTCGTGGCCGTGTGCTTGAGCCGTGGGAGTGTGTCCCCGACCTGGTAGTTGATGGACACTACGACTCCTGCAAGGGGTTGCGCAGCACGACGGTGCGCCGGTTGCGGTTGAGGACGGCACCCTGGGCGGACGTGAACGTGTGGAGGGTGGTGACGAACACGCAGTCGCCGACGCGGGTCTGCTTGGGAGTGACCGCCTCGAGGGTGGTTTCGAGCATGACTTCCGTGCCCGCGGTCACGGGACTGACCAACTCCATCTCCTCGCCGGCCCCCATCACGCGCAGACCGAGGTCGCCGTCACCGAGGGGTGTGTCACCGCCGAGGGGTGTCCCGTCGGGCTGGAGCTGGGCCTCGGGGGTGCCGATGCCCCACTCCACGATCGCGGCGAGCATGTTCGGTGGCGCCACGACATCCGCGTACCCGGCCGAACGTGCGGCCGCGGCGTCGTAGTGGATCGGGTCCGCGGCGCCGATGGTCAGTGCGTACCTGCCGATGCTCACCGCGTCCAACGTGCCGAGGCTCCGGCGCGAGAGGACGGCTCCGGTCCGCGACTGGGTCTGGTCGTAGTACTCCGCCAGCGGAGTACCGGGTTCAGGTGTGAGCATGCTTGGGATCCTCACCATTGATCTGGGTGCCGGGTTCGCCGGCCGCGTCCGCGTGGCCGGCGAGCTCCGCGAGAACCTCCCGCGTCGACTCGCCCAGCGGCGGGGCGGCCCGCAGCGGGCCCACCGGCGTGTCGCTGAGCCTCAGAGGGCATCCCGCAACCGGCACCCGGCCCCTGGCCGGGTGCTCGACGTACTGGATCATGCCGCGCTGGATCAGGTGCTCGTCGGAGTCGACCTCGCGGATCGACTTGACCGGCGCGCAGGGCACACCGGCGGCCTGCAGGTCCCGCACCAGCTCGGCACGCGTCCGGGTCCTGGTGCGGGAAGAGATCTGCTCGTCGACCGCATCGATGTTGGCGACCCGGTCCTTCTGCGTGCTGAACCTGGGGTCGTCGATCAGTTCGGGCCGGCCCAGTGCGGTTGCCACGCCGCGCCAGTGCCGCTCGGCGATGCAGATGATCGCCAGCCATCCGTCGCTCGCCTCGTAGATGTTGTACGGCGCGATCGCCATGCCCGTATGCCGGTTCCCGGTGCGCTCGGGGAGCTCTCGGCCGGGGTTGTTGTGCAGGCCGCCCAGGCTGGATGCGAGCATCGGGTAGATGGTGTCGTGCATCGAGACCTCGACGATCTGCCCCCGTCCCGTGCGCTCGCGCTGGAACAGGGCCGCGCTGATCGCCCCGAACAGGTGGATGCCGCCGGAGAAGTCGACGAACGCGGCGCCGGCCTTGGTGGGCGGCCCGTCGGGATCCCCGGTGGCCGAGGCGCTGCCGGACATCGCCTGCACGGTGATGTCCATGGCCGACATGTGGGCGTAGGGGCCGGTGGACCCGTAGCCCTTGCCGGAGGCCACGACCAGACGCGGGTTGTGTTCGAGGAGCCGCGCCGGGCTGAGCTGGAGGCGCTCCATCGTGCCCGGCGCGTAGTTCTCGATGAGTACGTCGGCGGTCTCGACCAGGTCGAGCAGCGCCTGGCGACCGGCGTCGGTCTTCAGGTCGAGCACCACACTCCGCTTGTGGGAGTTGAGCATCACGAACTCGTGGGACTCGATCGGCTCGTGCGAGCGGAAGCGCAGTGGCTCACCGCCGGGTGGCTCGACCTTGATGACGTCGGCGCCCAGTTGTGCGAGCAGGAGCCCGCAGTAGGGGCCGTTGTAGATCTGGCCCAGTTCCAGGACCCGGATGCCGTCGAACGCCGGTCGCATGGCTGCTCACCTGCCGATCAGGACTTGATGACGCCTGCGGCGCCGCCGTGGATGTAGGGGATCGGTCCGGTGCCCTGCGCCGCCGACACGGTCTCGGTCCGGTACTGAGCGGAAACCGCGTCCAGGGCCGAGTGGAAGGTGCCGTCCTCGTTGAAGTTGACTGCCGCGCCCTCGATCCAGGCCAGGGCGATGGTGTCCTCGGTGTTGTCCTCCGGGCAGTAGAACGTGTGCACCGAGCCGCCGGGCTCGTAAAGGTAGGAGCCCGCCGTCTGCACCTGGTCGGGGTACTCGCGGTACGTCCAGCGACCTTGGATGGTCCACACCTGAACGGGACCGGTGTGGTAGTGCAGGGGCAGCTCGCTACCGGGCGCCAGGGTGCCCAGGACGACCCACTCGCCGCGCTCGGGGTCCAGGCGCAGCGGCTGGATGTGAACGCCAGGGGCGATAGCGTCCTTGAGCAGCGGGATCTGGTCGATGTTGACGGTCAGAAGCTCACCCTGCGGCAGGGAGACGAGCGGCAGCGGGGCGCCGCTGCGGGTGGTGGCCACGCCGGGAGAGACGGGTGCGGTCATTGGATCGGTCCTTTCAATGTGAGGGCATTGGGTCGATGTGAGGGCATCGGACATGGACAGCGCTGTCAGGTTTCGGCGAGAGCCGGACTACCCTTCCTGTACCGGAGCCGGCGCAACGAGCGGCTCGGCGCGCCGGGAGAACAGGTAGGCGGCGAGGCCCGCCGGCACGAACATCAATACTCCGTAGACAGCCGCGGGGACGGCCATCACCTCGTCGCCGATCACCGAGACGCTGACAATGATGGCCAGCGTGGCGTTGTGGAGGCCGATCTCCATCGCCGAGGCGATCGACTGGCGGCGGCTGACGCGGAAGAGACGGGGCACGACGTAGCCGGTCGTCAAGCTCAGCGTGCAGAGCAACAGGGCGATTCCGCCGAGTCTGCCCATGTTCGCTGTGAGGACGTCGAAGGATTGCGCGAGGGCGCCTAGGGTCACCAGCGCCAGCACCAACACCGAGGCGATCTTGACAGGTTGACGCATCCGGTCTGCCCAGGCGCTGAACCGATGGCTTGTCCAGACCCCGATGGCAACCGGGATCAGCACGATGGCAAGCACCTGGACGAACTTCCCCAACTGCAGACCGATCGAGGCCTCGTCTCCCAGGAACTTCAACGTCGCCAGCGCGACGACGACCGGTAGCGTGAACGCGGCCAGCAGGGAGTTGATCGCGGTCAGCGTGATGTTCAGCGCGACATCGCCACCGGCGAGATGGCTGAACAGGTTTGCTGTGATGCCGCCCGGGGAGGCCGCCAGGAGCATCACGCCCACCGCCAGCGCGCCCTGCAGCTGAAACGCGAGAACCAGACCGAAACAGACCGCGGGGAGCAGCACGATCTGGCAGGCCAAGGCCACGGCCGCGGCTTTCGGGTACTTCAGTACCCGGGCGAAGTCGGCGACGGTCAACGTCAGTCCCAGGCCGAACATCACCAGCCCGAGAGTGAGCGGCAGAAGGACGGTGAACACGAGTGACGCCATGGATGGCTCCTATCGGGATGGGCCAACTCGGGGGCGGTCCCGGCGGGACGGTTGGGTCACTCGAGCGGGAGCCCGCAGGAGGAGCCGTTGTAGATCTGGCCCGGTCCGAGGACCCGGATGCCGTCGAACGCCGGTCGCACGGCTGCTCCCCTGCCGATCAGGACTTGATCACGCCGGCGGCGCCGCCGTGGATGTAGCCGACCGGTCCGGTGCCCTGCGCCGCCGCCGCGGTCTCGGTCAGGTGCTGGAGGGTCACCGCGTCCATGACCGAGTGGAAGGTGCCGTCCTCGTTGAAGCTGACCTGCGCACCCTCGATCCAGGCCAGGGCAACGGTGTCCTCGGTGTTGTCCTCCGGGCAGTAGAACGTGTGCACCGAGCCGCCGGGCTCGTACAGGTAAGAGCCCGCCGTCTGCGGCTGGTCGGGGTACTCGTGGTACAGCCAGCGGCCCTGGATCGTCCACACCTGAGCCGAACCGGTGTGGTAGTGGACCGGCAGCTCGACGCCGGGTGCCAAGGTGGACAGGAAAACCCAATCTCCGCGCTCGGGGTCCAGGCGCAGCGTCTGGATGTGAATGCCGGGGCCGACAAGATCCTTGAACATCGGAATCTGATCGACGTTGACGGTCAGAAGCTCACCCTGCGGCAGAGAGACCAGCGGCAGCGGGGCGCCACTGCGGGTGGTGGCCACGCCGGGAGAGACAATTGCGGTCATGTTTTCGGGCCTTTCGTTGCGAGTGCTGACCTTCCGGGACATGTGACATGCGAGGTGGTGCGTAGAGGTGCATAGGGGCGTACGTATTTACGTATAGCAAACCGGATTTCCGGATGGCTGGGACGCTACGGTGACCCGCGCCTCCCTGACAAGACTCGTGCACCGGACTTTTGGCGGACAGCGCGGTGCTAGCATCAGCCGCATGCCCGTCCGCCCGCATCGCACGGTCGACCGAGTGATCGGGATCCTCGAAGCCGTGGCCATGAGCCCGCGGGGAGTGACGCTGGCCGAGCTGGCAGCCGCCCTGGACGCGGCGAAGAGCTCCGTTCAGGAGCTGACCAACGGACTTCTCGCCCGCGGCTACCTCATCGAGGACGACCGCCGGTTCCATCTCGGACCAGGGCCCTTCATCCTCGCCGCTCGCGCGAACAAGCTGGCCGCGTTGTCTCTCGATCACCAGTTCCTGGCCGACTTGAGCGAGGTCCTCCGCTGCACCGTCCTCGTCGGGGTGCGCGTCGGCGACGCCCTCGTCTACGCCGACCATGCCGGTCAGGAGTCGCCCGGTCTGACTTTCGTCGCGCGCACCCACGCCCGTCGCCCCCTCTGCACGACCGCTGCCGGCAAGACTCTGCTCGCCAGCGTCCCCGACGAGGAGATGTACCGGCTCCTGGAGCTGGCCGGTGCGGAACAGGCAGGAGAGGTCCGGCAGTTCCTCGCCGAGCTCCCCGAGATCCGCTCCCGCCGACTCGCCTTCAACCGCGGAGTCACGTTCAAGGACGCCTTTGCCGTGGCCACGCCCCTGCTGGCATCCGACGGCAGTCCGATAGCGGCGATCAGCGCAGCCGTCGACCCCGCAGAAGCGGATCGTCTCGACGACGTCGGCGAGGAGCTCAAGAAGGCAGTCGCCGTTCTCGGCCCCCGGTACGGGCTCAACCACGCCTGATCCCCCGCGCCGGCGAGCGGCCCGGCTGTCGCGACGCATGCGGCCCTTCTTCGTGCCCGCCCACCGCTTCGGGTACGCCGCCCGCCGCACCCTCATCCGCGCGGCCAACACCCCCGTCGGCTCCGCGCGCACCAAGACCCTTGTGAACTTGACCGTCCACACAAGACCGTGGGCGCCGGTGCTCCCTCAAGCACCGGCGCCCACTCACTCACCCCTGCCCGAGGTGGTCTTGATGAACTTTCTGTTCAGTTATTAGGGGACGAGGATGAGGCGGATCGGGTCGCCGATCTTGTTCTCCAGCCGGTTGACCGCGTCGGCGGCCTCGGCCAGCGGGATGTGGTCGGTGATGGAGGGGGCCAGGTCGAGACGGCCGACCTCGGCCAGCCGGACCAGCTCGGTGACGGACTCGGGGCTGCCGCCGTAGTGGCCGCGCACCTGCTTCATCATGTAGTTGAAGGTCAGGCCCTCGGTGATGGTGAGGGGCCTGGGGCTGATGCCGACCAGGATGAGGACTCCGCCCAGGCCGAGTGCGGCGGCGGCCTGCTCGCGGACGGCGGGCACGCCGGCGCAGTCGAAGGCGAAGTCCAGGCCTCGTCCGGCGGTGGCCGCGCGGACCTGGTCGGCGAAGTCGTCGGCAGCCGGGTCGAGGGCGAAGTCCGCACCGAAGGCCAGGGCACGCTCCCGGGCGCCGGGCAGCGGGTCGACGGCGATGATCGGCGCGGCGCCGGCCAGGCGGGCGATGCGGACGTTGTGGGCGCCGACTCCGCCCACGCCCCAGATGCCGACGGACTGTGCGGGGCGCACCCCGGCGGTGGTGACGACGGCGGCGTAGGGGGTGGAGACCGCGTCGGGGATGATCGCGGCTTGGTCGAAGGGGAGGTTGTCGGGGATGGGGATGAGGGTGTCCTCGCGGGCGATGGTGTACTGGGCCCAGCCGCCGTCGTAGTCGATGCCGGCGGTGAGCATCTGGGTGCAGGGGCGGCTGCGCACGCAGCCGGCGCACTGGCCGCAGGTCTTGCCGGCCTCCAGAGTGACGCGGGTGCCGACACTCAGGCCGCGCTTGAGGTCGGGACCGAGGGTGTGGATCACACCCGCGACCTCGTGGCCGACGGTGACCGTGTCGGAGGTGGCGAACAGCGGGATGAGGGAGCCGTCGAGCAGGTGGACGTCCGACAGGCAGACGCCGGCGGCCTTGACCTCGACAAGTACCTCGCCGGGGCCGGGTACGGGGACGGGGACCTCCTCCACGGCGAACTTCTTGCTGTCCAGGTGGAAGCGTCCGGCGAGCATGGTGTCCATGGTGCTCTGCTTTCTGTGAGCGGCACTCCCGGCGGTTCGGGCCGATGGGTGCCGTGTGGTGCCTTGTGGGTGAGTGGTGGCCGGGAGGGTGCGGGGTGTCAGGACCGCCGCACGCCTCCCGGCGTCTGGGGGTCAGGCGAAGACGTCCTGCTGGTAGCGCTCGTCGGCTTCCAGCTGGGCGAGCCACTGCTGGGCGGCCTCGTCGTCGCTGCCGGTCCGCTCGCGGTAGATCGCCGCGAGGGCCTCGCGGACGGCGGGCGCCATGCGGCGGCCGTCACCGCAGACGTAGATGTACGCGCCGTCTTCGATGGCCTGCCACACGGTGTCGGCGGCATTGGCGATGGCGTTCTGCACGAACCGGGCCGGGTGGCCGGTCACCGCGGAGTAGGCGGTGTGCACCTGGGCGATCCCGGACTGCTCCCAGGCCTGCATCTCCTGCCGGTAGAAGTAGTCGTGCTCCGGGTGGCGGCAGCCGACGAAGACCTGGGACAGGCCCACCTCGATGCCGTTCTCCTGCTGCGAGGCGCGCTCCTCCAGGAATCCGCGCAGCGGGGCGATGCCGGTGCCCGGGCCGATGAGGACCAGCGGCGTGGCCGGGTCGGCCGGCGGCGCGAAGGTCGGGGAGGGCACCCGCACGTAGCCGTAGAAGACGTCTCCGGGCTCGAGGCCTGCGATGTAGGACGAGCAGGTGCCGCGGTACTGGCCGTCGCCGGACAGGGCCGGGCCTTCCAGCAGGCCCACGGTCAGGCGCACGTGGCGCGGGTTGGCCAGCGGGGCGGAGGAGATGGAGTAGAACCGCGGGCGGATCGGCCCCATCATGTCCAGGAAGACCGCCAGCGGCAGCTCGACCGCCGGGAAGCGCTCCAGCAGGCCCAGCACGGAGACACGCTTGCCCAGGACCTCAGTCTGGTAGCGCTCCTCGGATTCGGCGGTGTCGGCCGTGTAGGCCTGCAGCTGCGGCCGGGTCCACGGGCACTCGGTGTGCTCGGCCAGCGTCTGGATCTGGGAGCGGGTGGCCACGTCCTGCAGCTCCAGGAACTCGGTGAGCAGCAGGCCTGCGGTCACGGGGACGCCGACCGGCAGGTGCGTGCGGCCGCCGGCGGGCTGGTCGAGCCGGAGCACCTGGTCGCGGTCGACGCCGAGCCCCGCGAGGGCGCGGTTGACCAGCGCGGGCTCGTTCTTGGCGAAGACGGCCAGGTGGTTGCCGGTGTCGTAGGTGACACCCTCGGGGAGCTCGATGGTGATGGACTTCGCGGCCGGACGCGGCGGCTCGATGCTGAAGTCCCACAGCCCGGTCGCGTCGCTGACGAGTTCCTCGTTGGCGACGACGGTCAGCGAGTAGGCCTGCTCGGAGACGATCGCGGGGCGCACGTCGGCCTCGGTCAGCAGCTGCACCTGGTAGCGCGGGCCGCTGGCCTGGGAGGTGTCGGCGGCGTACTCCTCGGCCAGGGTGGTCCACAGGGTGTCCATCCAGCGGGAGGCCATGCCGTCGAAGTCACCGGCGGCATCCGCGATGCCGCGCTCGATGACGGGGGTGGCGCCGGCGGCCAGCAGGCCTGCCTCAATCCGCTTGGGGAAGCCCTGGTAGGTGGCCACCCACTGGGTGTTGCCGGCACCCAGCAGCGCGAACCGCACGTCCTTCAGCGAGCCCTCCGGCAGGCCGGCGGCGAGCAGGTCGTCGAAACGCTGCGCGTTGTCCGGGGCCTTGCCGTTGTAGCTGGAGGCCACCACCACGAGCAGGCCCTCGGTGGGCAGGTTGTCGCCCAGCTCGTCCAGGCCGACCAAGGTGGTGCCGAACCCGGAGCGCTCGCTGCGGTCGGCGATAGTGCGCGCCAGGTCCTCACAGCTGCCCAGGCTGGAGCCGTAGGCGACGGTCAGGTTCACACCGACACCACTGACCGCGGCCTGCGCCCGCGTGTCGTCCGTCTGCAGGTCCAATGCGCCGAACACGGTCCGCTCGTGCTCCCGACGGGCCCGCACCTTCAGCTCGAAGCCGCCGGGCTTGCGCGTCAGCGCCTCCTTGACGTCCATCTTGTAGTCGTCGGTGTCGGCGAACTTGAACTTCTGCAGCACCAGCGCGAGGGCCAGACGGGCCTCGGTGAGCGCGAACTGCCGGCCAATGCAGGCACGCACGCCGTTACCGAACGGCTTGTAGGCGTGCGGGTGGTGGTTGACCCGGTTCTCCGGCAGCCACCGCTCGATGTCGAACTCCTGCGGCCGGTCCCACGCCTTGGGGTGGGTGTGCAGCGGGCCCTCGAGAATGTTGACCCGCGCTCCCTTCTTCAGCTCGTAGCAGCCGCCGATGACGGTGTCCTCCGACGGGGACTTGCCGATCATCGGGATGGGAGCCCACAGGCGCAGGGTCTCCTCCAGGATCCGCGGGATCACGTCCATCTGCATGATCGTGTCGTAGTCCGGGACCGTGTCGCCCGGCAGCAGCCGGTCCACCTCGGCGTAGGCCTGGGCCAGCACCTGCGGGTTGCGCATCAGCGAGTACGTGGCGAACGACAGCAGACCACTGGTGGTCTCGTGACCGGCGATCAGGAACGTCAGCACCTGGTCACGGACGTTGTCGTCCTCCAGCCCCTTGCCGGTCTCCGGGTCGGTGGCCTCCAGCATCAGACCCAGCAGGTCATCCTCACCGGTGCCCTTCCCATCACGACGCTCCTTGATCACACTCTCGACCAGGTCCCGCATCAGCTGGATGTTCTCGCGGTACTTCTTGTCATCGGCCTTGCGCATCTTGGTCATCATCGGCAGCTCCTGCGAGCGCCGCAGCGACTCGATCAGGGCCTCCAGCAGCGCGTTGAGGAAGGGGTGCAGCTCCTCCTTGTCGAAGGAGTCGAACCGGTAGCCGAACCCGGACAGCGCGATGGTGTCCAGGGTCAGCCGGGTGTAGTCGTCGGTGATGTTGACCGGCTGACCCTCCCTGCGCTCCCACTTGCCCACCAGGTTCTGGGCGATCTCCAGCATCTGCCCGTAGTAGCCCTTCATCGCCCGCTGGCTGAAGGCCGGGAGGAGGACCCGGTGCGCCATGCCCCATTCCTCTTCGTGCTGGTGGGCCGTGAACAGGGCGGCTCCCGCGTAGTCCCGGACATGGGCCAGCGGCGTCTTGTCGATCTGCTTGAAGAACCGCGTCTCGTCGCAGACCTCGGCCACCAGGTCCGGGTCCCAGACGAAGACCTGCTCGATGCCGGCGATCTCCATGCCGTAGAGCCCCTCGGGGAACCGCTTGGCCAGTTCGCCGAAGTACTCCACCGGGTTGGTGCTGGGGATCTGCGGCGTGTGGCCGAGGAAGGGGATCCCGCGCGGAGACCGGATGGGTCGCAGGTCGTTCTTGGACTGTGTGGTCATGGCTTGCTCCTTTAGGCAGGGAGGGGATGGGCAAGGGCGCCGGTCGATGCCGCGGTGCACCACAGAAACATACGCCGTATGGAATTGGTACCATACGACGTATGGAAAGTCGACCGCAACCCGGAGTCATACGGACGATCGTCATGCCGACGTGTGGCCGAGGTCATTTCCATACGCTGTATGACACTGATAGCGTCCGCGTATGGAAAAGGCGAAGAGTCCCCCGCGGGGCACCAGGAAGAGAGCGGTGCCTCTGACCGAGGCCGGGATCTATGCCGCCGCCGTGCGGCTCATCGACGCGGACGGGGTCGAGGCGCTCACCATGCGCAAACTCGCGACCGTGCTTGATGCGAACCCGATGTCGCTGTACCACCACGTTCCGAACAAGGACGCCCTGCTGCGTGGCGTGGCGAGAATGGTCGGCACCCAGTTCCGCACCGTGACGCTCGAGGACGCTCCCTGGCAGGAGCGCATCCGCCTGCTCGCCACGGATTTCCGGACGCTGGCGCACCGCCACCCCAAGCTCATGGCCTACTCGTTCAGCCACCAGGCGGACTTCATCCAGCCCGAAGACCCGTTCTGGGTTGCGCTCGCCGCGATCCTGGACGCCGCTGGGGTGCCGCAGTCCGAGCTCCCGCAGATCGCCGCTCTCGTGTGCGCCGTCGTCACCGGTGTCCTCACCGCCGAGCTCAACGGCGCGCTCCACCAGTGGTCGAGCCTCAAACCCCCCACGGTCGGCGAAGACGGGCTCACCCCTCCGGGCCGTGACGAGAACCGCGTCTTCCGCCTGGCGCTGGACACGCTCATCACGGGTCTGGAGAGCCGACTCGCCGCCGATGGTGCCGGCCGGGGCGCCGGCCATTGATTTCGCGGTCCTGAAGCGTTGCCGCCTGAGGCCGGCCCGTGGTCGGGCGGGCGCAGGCTGCCGCGCATGAGGAGGCGCCCGTCATATCCCGAAAAGATCTTCTCCACGCGGCCGCCGCAGATGCGCGGTGTGCTGCGGCTGGGCCGGGCGACCGATCCGTGGCCGGCGGTGATGGTGACACCGTCGGCGGAGCCACATGCGCGCTCCACGGGCACACCCTGCCCTGCGCCACCTCGCGCTCAGTCTTACCGCTGGTTCGCTCGCCTGGGTGGTGTGCAGGTCCCCGGTCTCCTACGGTCCCCGGAATCGCAGCGTCCGGCATCGGCCATGGACGCTGCCGTGCGGCTCGCTCGCACTCCGGACGACGGCCCTGCGCAGGACTGGGCCGGCCGGGCCGCGGACGCGGCAGCAGCCGAAGCCCGGCGCACGGTGTCGCCGGTACGCGTTCACTCCCCGGGCGGCTGGGCCTCCATGTCACTGGGCGTCGGCCGCCCGTACTGACGCGCACTCAACCGGGTCTTCGGTCTCGTTGGTGTCAGAGGGTCCTACGTTGTTGTGTGGGTTGGACGGGCCAGTCGTAAGGTCCAGAGATCCAGAGACACTGGGTATGGCTTTCAGAGGGTTGCCGTCGATGGTTCCCAACACCTGGCCGCCCGGTGTCTCACGACGACTCGGCCGCTAATTAGGAGCTGCGGGC
>NZ_JBFBAS010000038.1:0-54766 GCF_040682335.1 Streptomyces sp. NPDC051219 | reverse complement strand
AACCTTCAGCATCGACATCCTCACTCCACCGATCAACCCTTAACTTCATGGCCTTGGCCTAAAGGCCGGGATTCCCTGCGAAGAACAAGGGATGGCGAAGGGCTCCCACGGCATGGGGGGAGTCGAAGGTCGCGATGCAGCAAGCCCGCGTCGCTTCCTTCTGCGCTCAGGCCGCAGAGCACCCGGGCTGGGGAACGTACGGACGCGTGAGGCTGTCCAGTCCCGTCATCGACGCGGTGCCGCTGACACGGGCTACCAACCAACTTTCCAAATTAATTTCTGCAAAAATACTTTTGGAAAGTCTCTGGTTCGCTCTACTGTCCCGTCATGGTCAGCGAAGAGCAGAAACGCGTACTCGATCCCGAGCAAGACGCAGCAGCCCTGAAGGCCCTCACGCACCCTCTGCGCATCCGGCTGCTCGGGATGCTGCGGCAGGACGGACCGGCCACCGCGAGTGAACTCGCGGTCAGCACCGGGGAGTCATCCGCTTCCACCAGCTATCACCTGCGGGTTCTGGCGAAGTACGCGTTCGTCGCCGAGGCCGAGCACCGTGACGGGCGGGAGCGCCGCTGGCAGGCCGTGCACTCCGTGACCTCCTGGAGCAACAAGGCAATGGAAGCCTCACCGGGCAGCCGCGCCTGGGTCAGCCTGTCGCGCAGGGCCCAGATCGAGCACCTGGAGGCATCTCTCGCCCGGCACGAGGCCGACATCGCCGACGGGAGGCTGGGCCAGGAGTGGGTGGAGCCGTCCGGAATCAACGACCTGATGCCCCGCCTGACCCCCGAATCGCTCACCGAACTCTGGGAGGTGCTCGACCGAAAGCTGGAGCAACTCACCACCCGTGACGCAGAAGATCCGCGCGCAGCGCAGGTCGTATTCCTCACCGTCGGGTTGCCCCTGGCACCGCGCGACCCCGGCGCCGAGGCGGACACCTCTGCCCCTGCAAGGACAGATGCCGAGGACGCGTCATGACCGAGCCGCTGGACATACGCACCGCACGCCGCCGCTACATCACGGTCTGCGTTCTGTTCTGGCTGCCATTGGGACTGACCATCGCTCCCCTGATCCTGCTGTTCACCGAGCGCGGCATGGCCATGGCGGCCATCGCGGGCTTCTTCGCCGCACACTCCCTCACCGCCGCCGCACTGGAACTACCGACCGGAGGACTGTCCGACGTCCTCGGACGCCGCGCTGTTCTGGCCGCCGCCGGCCTGCTGAACCTGACCGCCTTGGCCCTTGTAGGCCTGGGCACTGCTCCTTGGCTGCTCGGCCTCGGCATGGCCCTGATGGGCGCGGGCCGTGCCCTGTCCAGCGGACCGGCCGAAGCCTGGTACGTCGACACCGTCCACGCGGAATCCGGCCCCGACGCCGAACTCCGCACCGGCTTGGCCCACGGCTCCTCCGCGACATCCGCCGCGCTCGCCACGGGCACCCTGCTCGGCGGTGCCCTTCCCTGGCTGCTCGGACTCGGCCCTGACCTCGGCGCCCGACTCAGCGAGTCAACGTCCGAGCTGGTGCTGCCCCTTTCTGTTCCGATGCTGCTGGGCGCAGCGGTCGAGATCGCCTTCGTGCTGTATGTCCTGACCGCTCTGCGGGAGCCGCCCCGGCCGGCGGCCACCTTGCGCGATGTACTCCGAGGCATCCCGGCCACCGTCGTGGGCGGACTACGGCTGGGGGGCCGCGATGCTCTGGTCCGCCGGGTGTTCATCAGCGCAGGGGCCGTCGGCAGCGCCCTGGCCGCGATCGAACTGCTCACACCGGGCCGCGCCGCAGCTCTCACGGGCGCATCGGAGTCGGGGGCGGTGCTCTTCGCCGTACTCGCCTGCGCTGGATTCATCTGCGCGGGTATCGGCAGCCATCTCGCACCGCTGACCGCCCGGCTTGCGGGCAGTGGCGAGCGTGCGGTCATGGTGAGCCTCGGCGCGAGCGCGAGCGGCCTGCTTCTGCTCGGCGCCACCGCAGTGTTCACAGGAGTGGGTTCCATGGTCCTCGCGGCCATCGGATTCGGCCTGGTCTACCTTGGGCTCGGCGCGGCGGGGCCGAGTGAGAACGACCTCTTGCACCGCCGTGTCGCAAGTTCGGGCCGGGCCACCGCGCTGTCCGTCCAGTCTCTCGCTCTGCAACTGGTGGCAGCGCTCACCGGCTTGATCATTGGTGTCCTTCCGTCAGGCCCGCTGCCATGGCTGTCGGGAGGCACCGCGCTGCTGACAGGAGCCCTCCTGTGGATTCACCGCAGCGGGCCCACACCCCGACTCCGGCGGCCATGCCTCAGCCGCACACCGTGTCGCCCTCCCCGAGCACCTCCAGCTCCAACTCCCACCAGGAACATGTCGATCAGTAGCGCTGGGACCAACAACCCGGAGACCGCATAGCGGCAGTTTTCCGTTCAGGACAGCATGTTCGCGACCACACGGCTCGTTCGCGCGGCGCTCATCTGTCGACCGATTGATGAGCGAGATCGGTAAGCGGCGGGCGCTCGGCCGGATCAGCGCCGGATCATGCCCATAAAACGGTGTCAGAAAGTTGATTTACTCAAGAACTTGCGGAACACCCTTTTCTGTACGATCTGTCGGGTGCAGCCACCCCCCGGACGACGACACCGCCGATCTCCTCGCCCCCGTTCCGGCCGTACGGACCGGCGGCCTCGTGGCGACGACCGTTCCTCTGGACGGCCCTGTTCCGCCGCGACACGAAGGCGTAGGCGCCCCCCACTATGCGCCGGACCGCCCCGGAATGTGGCGGTCCCAATGGGCTCCTCGGCCCGCCCGCTCATGAGGTCCGCCGGTCCGGAATGAGCGGCGTCAGCCGCCGGCCACCGCGAGCCGGTTGGCCGGGCGGGCCAGGCCGTAGTGCTCGCGCAGGGTGCCGCCCGTGTACTCGGTGCGGAACAGGCCGCGCGCCTGGAGCAGCGGGACGACCTGGTCCACGAAGTGGTCGAGGCCGCCGGGGAGGTAGGGCGGCATGATGTTGAAGCCGTCGGCGGCCCTCTGGGTGAACCACTCCTGGAGCTGGTCCGCGATCTGCTCGGGGGTGCCGGCGAAGACCCGGTGGCCGCGGCCGCCGCCGAGGCGGGCGATGAGCTCGCGGATGGTGAGGTTCTCGCGGCGGGCCAGTTCGGCGACCAGGGTGAAGCGGGACTTGTTGCCGTTGATGTCCCGCTCCTCCGGCAGGTCGGGCAGCGGGCCGTCGAGCGGCAGGCCGGTGAGGTTGGTGCCCAGCATGCCGGAGAGCTGCTGGAGTCCGTACTCGGGCACCTGGAGCGCGGTGAGCTCGTCGTGCAGGGCGTGTGCCTCGGCCTCGGTGGACCCGATGACGGGGCAGATGCCGGGGAGGATCTTCAACTGGTCCGCGCTACGGCCGTACTTCGCGAGCCTGGACTTGAGGTCCTTGTAGAAGGTCTGGCCGTCCGCGAGCGTCTGCTGAGCGGTGAACACGGCTTCCGCGTACCGGGCGGCGAACTCCTTGCCGTCGTCGGAGGACCCGGCCTGGACCAGCAGCGGATAGCCCTGCGGAGGACGCTGGACGTTGAGCGGGCCCTGCACCCGGAAGTGCTCGCCGCGGTGGTCGATCGGCCGCACTTTGCCAACGTCGGCGTACACGCCGCGCTGCCGGTCGACGACCGGTGCGTCGTCCTGCCAGCTGTCCCAGAGCTTGGTGGCGACGTCGAGGAACTCGGCGGCGCGCTCGTAGCGCAGGGAGTGCTCGAGGTGCTGGTCGAGGCCGAAGTTACGGGCCTCCGCCTCGGTGCCCGAGGTCACGATGTTCCATCCGGCACGGCCGTTGCTGAGGTGGTCCAGCGAAGCGAACTTCCGGGCGACGTGGAACGGCTCGTTGAAGGTGGTGGAGACCGTCGCGATCAGGCCGATGTGCTCGGTCGCGGCGGCCAGCGCGGAAAGCAGGGTCAGCGGCTCGAATCCGCCCACCGCGTTGTAGCGGGCGTTGCCCCACAGGGTGAGGCCGTCGGCGAGGAAGAGGGAGTCGAGCTTGCCGCGCTCGGCGGTGCGCGCCAGCTCCTGGAAGTAGGCGAGGTCGGTGATCCGTTCGGGCTGGGTGCGCGGGTGGCGCCACGCGGCGTCGTGGTGGCCCGCGTTCATCAGGAAGGCGTTGAGATGGAACTGGCGTGGGGAGTCGGCAGACATGAGTGGTCCTCAGTTTCCGGTAGGAGTGCGCCAGGAGGTGAAGCGGCGTTCGAGGGCCACCAGAAGCTGGTTGAAGGCCACGCCGATGGCGGAGATGGTGATGATCCCGGCGTACATCTCCGGAATCGCGAAGTTGAACTGTGAGGCGTTGATGAGGTAGCCGAGCCCCGCTTTCGCGCCCACCATCTCGGCCGCGACCAGGACGAGGATGGCGACGGCACCGGCCAGCCGGATGCCGGTGAAGACGGTCGGCACGGAAGCCGGGAGGATCACCTTCTGGAAGATCCTCGGCGCGGGCATGTCCATCGACCTGGCCAGCCTGAGCAGGGTGGGATCGACGCTGCGGACCGCGCTGATGGTGTTGAGCAGGATCGGCCAGGTGCAGGCGTACAAAACGATCGTGATCTTCGAGGTCTCGCCGATGCCGAGCAGCAGGGTGAAGACGGGCAGCAGGGCGAGCGCGGCGGTGTTGCGGAACACCTCGAGCAGGGGCCCGAGCAGTCCGGCGAGCGGGCGGTACCAGCCGATCAGCAGTCCGAGCGGTATCGCGAGGGCGAGTGCCAGACCGAATCCTGCGAAGGAACGGCTCAGGCTCGCCCGGGCGTGTTCGGCCAGCTGCCCGTTGCCGGCCAGTTCCCACCAGACGACGGCGACTTCGGAGAAGGGAGGCAGGAAGGTCCGGTAGACGAGTCCGAGCCGGGGCGCCACCTCCCATACGGCGAGCAGCGCGGCGATCGCCGCGGTCCGGGTGAGTACGGTCAGCAGGATCCTGCCGGTCCGCCGGGTGGCGGCTCGCAGCACCGGGGCGGCTGCTGATCCGCCCGGCCGGGGCCCGCTCGGCCGGCCGGCCGCGCTCACCGCGACGGCCTCGGGGGCGACGACGGCGGTCTTCTCGGTGGTGATGCTCATGGGGATACGGCCTCCCTCTCCTGTTCCTGGGCCCGTGTGACCTCGTCCCGCAACAGGTTCCAGATCTGGTGGCGGTGGCGCGCGAACTCGGGGCTCGATCGCGCGTCGCTGTCGGCGGTCCTCGGACCCCGGTCGATGCGGACGACCTCTTTGATCCGGCCGGGCCGGGAGGTGACGACGGCGACCCGCCGGCCGAGGTGGACCGCCTCGTCGATGCCGTGGGTGATGAAGACGATGGTCTTGCCGGTGCGTTCCCAGATCCGCAGCAGCTCGTCCTGAAGGGATTCGCGCGTCTGGGCGTCGAGTGCGGCGAAGGGTTCGTCCATGAGGAGGACGTCCGGGTCGTAGGCGAGGCTGCGGGCGATGGCCACCCGCTGCCGCATCCCGCCGGAGAGTTCGTGCGGGTGGCGGTCCTCGAAGCCGCTCAGGCCGACGAGTTCGAGGTACTCCCTGGCCCGCTCGGCCCGCTTGCGGCGGGGAACGCCGGTGGCCTCCAGGCCGAACTCGACGTTGCCCTGCGCGGTGCGCCAGGGCAGCAACGCGTACTGCTGGAAGACGATGCCGCGGTCGAGACCGGGCCCGGTGACGGGCTTGCCGTCCAGCAGGATCTGTCCGCCGGTCGGCTCGGCGAGGCCGCCGAGAAGGTCGAGGAGGGTGGACTTGCCGCAGCCGCTGGGCCCGACGATGACGACGAACTCGCCTGCGGCGATGTCCAGGTCGATCCCCTCCAGGGCGACGACGTCCTGCTGCTGCCTGCCGCGTCCCGGGAAGGTCTTGCCCACTCCCCGGAAGCTGATCTTCGCAGTCACTGCCGTCAACTCCCCTGGCCGGCGCGGAAACCGTTGAACTCGTTGGTGTAGAGCGCGGACACCTTCACCTGGCCCTGCCTGATGTCGCCGCGCTCCGTCAGCCAGTCGGCCCAGACGGACAGCTCCTTGGGGTCGATCCGGCCGCCGGTTCCCGCGACACCGTAGGAGCGCCAGTACTTGAGTGCGGCGGGGCTCTCGTTCCGCTTGCGCTTGGCCACGATTTCGGTCATCCGGGCGACGACCTCCTCGCGCGGGGTGCTGCGTGACCACTCCAGCGCCTTCGCGACACCCGTGACGAAGGTGCGTACGGTCTGCGGGTTCTGCTCGATGAAGCGGTCGGTCAGCAGATACGTGCCGGCGCTGAAGGAACCGCGCAGATCGAAGTCGCTGAACAGCTTGCGCACTCCACCGGTCTCCAGTGCCTTGTCGCGCAGGATGCCGCCGAGAACGGCGACGTCTATCTGGCTTCGGCGCAGGGCCTGTTCGGTGTTGACCGGCGGGATGACGATCCGGTCGACCTTGGCGGCCTCGGTCCGCGTCAGTCCGTGCTTCTTGAGATAGATGTCGAGCATCGCTTCGTGGTGGGCGCCGAGGGTGTTCATCCCGACCTTCTTGCCGATGAGGTCGCGGGCCGCGCGGATGTCGCTCTTCTCCGCCACGTAGAAGCCGCTGTACGCGTCTTTGTCGGAGCCGTAGTAGCTGATGACGGCCTTGACGGAGGCCTGGCGGGCGGCGAGCTTGACCACGGCACCGTTGAAGGCGCCGCCGAAGTCGGTCTGACCGGAGGCGGCGGACCTGATGTCCTGCGGTCCGCTGATGGTGTCGCCGACCCATTCGAGCTTCAGGTCTTCCAGATGGCCGAGCGAGGCGGCGAGTTCGGGCGGCGTGACCTGGCCGGACGAGCCCTGGTAGCGGAGCACGTTGGTGTTCCGCGGGCCGCCATTGCCGCTTGCCGTGCCGCAGCCGGCGGCCAGCGCGGCCAGGCCGGAGAGCACGAGGAAGTTGCGTCGCGAAGTGGTGTGCACGGGATTTCCTTTGCTGACTGCGGGACCGGCCGCTAGCGGAGGGGTGTGGCGGACGCGCTGTCGGGGAGAGCCTGGATGAACTCGTCGACGACGTCGAACAGCCGGAGTTCGGCTTCGGGGCGCAGCTGCGCGCCACCGCCCGGCAGCCGTTCGACATGGCTGTCGAGGAGGAAAGAGCCGGCTACGACGTGCCGGGCGCCGAGCGCCGAGAGCACCGGGCGCAGTGCGTAGTCGATGGTGAGGACGTGCGCCGGGCTGCCGCCGGTGACCAGGGGCAGCACGGTCTTTCCGGCCAGTCCGGACTGCGGCAGCAGGTCGAGAAAGGCCTTGAGCAGGCCGGTGTAGGACGCCTTGAAAACGGGTGTGGCAACGATGAGCGCGTCCGCCGCGGCCACCGCGGCGGTGGCGGCGCGCAGGGCGGGGGTGTCCGAGTGTCCGGCGAGCAATTCGGCGGCGGGCAGCTCACGCACCTTCAGGTGGTCCGCGTCGAACCCGGTGACGGAGAGGCGTTGCACGGCGTGCTCTACCAGCAATTCGGTACGCGAATTCAGCGAAGGGCTTCCGGAGACAGCCAGGATGGAGGTCATGAGTCATTCCGTTTCGGGTACGGAGAGATACCTGAACAACCGGGCGGTCCGCGCACGGGGTATTCAGGGAAGGGCAGAGGAAGTCCCAGCCAGGGAATTCTCCAGTGGCTCGGCCACGGAAATGGCCTGTGCCTCGCGGGCAGCGGTCGCATCCGTCGCGGCGCACGGTGGGAACCAGAGGTTCAGCGCACCCCGCGCGCATCAGTACGCGGACGTGGGGCGGGAAAGGAGGTCAGCTGGGCGTGTTTCAGCGGCCGGCGGCACAAAGTGCGCTGGCGTGACGTCGAAGATCGACGTGCAGGCGCTCTACGAGAATGTCAGCTTGACTCACACCCGAGAGAATGGCAGCCGCTCTCGGCTCCGTCAATATTTGTGCGCACCGTCTCGCATCATGGATTTGTTACAGAATTCTTTCGCGGGATCATTTCACGGCCGCATCGACGATCCGGTCGACTGCCTGCGGCGTCATGGATCCGCAAGGGCGCCGAAGGCCCCGCCGGCATCGCCGCCGCCGCGCGGACGATGGCCCGTCCGGACGCACTCACCCGGCCCGGTGACACAACCGTGGCCACGCCGTGACAGCAAGGGGGAGCCGCTGCTGCACCATGGGCACAAGGAGGCCGATATGTCGTTCTACTACCACAAGCGCATCACCATCGTCCCGAAGCTGGTGCACCTGAATGTCAGCAGCCATGGCTGGTCAGTGACGTTCGGATCCCGCCGGGCCCATGTCACGCGGGACAGCCACGGACATCGCAGCGCTTCGGTGCGGCTGCCGGGCGGCTTCAGCTGGCGGCACCGTTCCCGCCGGCGCTGAACGCCTCAGCCATCGGACATCTCCGTCAGCTTGACGACGGTGTTCCAGTTGCGTGTGGTGGCGTCGATGCCCTTCAGCAGCGCGGGCCGGGCGAGCGCCTCGGCGAGTTTGGAGCGGCCGAGGCCCCCGGGGGTGTGCAGGTAGATGACCCGGTCGCCGAGCCGGAACTCCTCAGGAAGAAACACCGCCCGGTCCAGCGAGGCGAACCGCTCGGGGCCCGCCGGCGCCGACAAGAAGGTGGCGTGCAGCTGCTTGCCCTCCAGCGTGGCCGCGGGAAACGGACAGGCGTCTGCCACCGCGCGCAGATACTCTCCGCTGCGCACCAGGCAGGAGGCGCCGAAGCCGAAGTGGCCCTCGATGGATTTCTCCAGTCCGGCGGCCAGGGCGTCCGGGTCGTCGGACGGGCTGCTGAACACCGCGTTGCCGCTCTGCAGGTACGTCCGCACGTCCCCGTGCCCCAGCTCCGCCAGGAGCGTGCGCAGTTCCGCCATGGGGACCTTCTTGTGCCCGCCCACGTTGATGCCGCGCAGCAGTGCCACGTACGTCGTCATGAACAAACCATAGGACGGCCGCCGCGCCCCGTGGGGGCGGGCGCGGCGGCCGTCGGTCCGGTGCCGGAAGGTGCTACTCGATCACCTTCAGCAGCTTGTTGGGCGTGCCCGCGCTCGGGTTGGCGATCTTGTCCGCCGTGGCACCGGCGGTCAGCGCACCGGTCACCTGCGCCGGGGTCGCGTCCTGGTGGCTTCCGAGGTACACGGCGGCGGCGCCCACCACGTGCGGAGTCGCCATCGACGTACCGGAGATGGTCTTGGTGCCCTGGTCGCTGTCGTTCCAGGCGGACGTGATGTCGGAGCCGGGTGCGTAGATGTCCACGACCGAGCCGAAGTTGGAGAAGTCCGACTGCTTGTCGTCCTCGGTGCTGGAGGCCACGGTGATCGCCTCCTGAACCCGGGCAGGCGAGCCCTGCCCCGCGTCGCTCGACTCGTTGCCGGCCGCCACGCCGAAGGTCACACCCGAGGCGATGGCCTTGCGGACGGCCTCGTCGAGCGCCTCGTCGGCGCCTCCGCCCAGGCTCATGTTCGCGACCGACGGACCCTGGTGGTTCTTGGTCACCCAGTCGATGCCGGCGACGACCTGCTCGGTGGTACCCGAACCGCTGTCGTCGAGCACCCGGACCGCGACGATCTTCGCCTTCTTGGCGACTCCGTGCGACGCGCCGGCGATGGTGCCGGCGACATGCGTGCCGTGGCCGTTGCCGTCATCCGCGCTGTTGTCGTTGTCGACGGCGTCGAAGCCGTGTGCCGCCCGGCCCTCGAAGTCCTTGTGGCCGATCCGGACTCCGGTGTCGATGACGTACGCCGTGACACCCTCACCGGCGGCGTCGGGATAGGCGTACTTCTTGTCGCCCGCGGTGTCGGCCTGGTCGATGCGGTCGAGGCCCCAGGACGGCGGGTTGTCCTGGGTGGCGTTGATGGTGAACTTCTTGTTCTGGACGACCTTGCCGACGTGGGGGTCGGCGGCCAGCCGCTTCGCCTCGGTCGCGGAGAGACCGGAGGCGGAGAAGCCGTTGATGGCGGAGGAGTAGTTCCGCTTGAGCTCGCCGCCGTACTTCTTGGCGAGCCGGCTCTTGTCCGCCTTCTCGTCGAGGATGACGATGTAGCTTCCGCTGACCGCACCCTCCGCGCCGGCGCCGTACACGGTGCCCTCGGCGGGAGTCGCGGCTCCGGCGAGCGGGGAGATCAGGGCGGTGACGCCGGCTGCGGCCGCGACGGCCGATATCGCCGCGGTCAGCCGGATGTTGTTCGAGCGCTTGTGAGTTGCCATGAAGAGGGGTCTCCTCGTGTGCTGTGTGGGGGGTTCAAGCACTGCGGTGAGAGCCCCCGGAGACCGCAAGATTTCCAGGGGCTGGCTCGAAACCCTGACCGATTGACGCGAGCAGATCAAGGGCCTCCGGGAGACCACGACTTGTTCAACAAGGTTTCTCAATAGGAAGGCCTTCGGTCCTCCTCAGGATGCTCACAATTGCCCGGCCTCCTTTACGTGTAGGGGGCTTCCGTCCTCCTTGGTGGGGATGTCGCGACGCCATAAGGAGGAGACGGCGGTCCGACCGGTTCACCGGGCAGCAGGAGGAGACGCCCGGCCCCGGCGCCTAGCGTCGGAAGGGAGGAGGCGGCGCGGTGCCGCCACCGCTCACAGGGGGGCAGGCCCGTCATGGGGAAACAGGCAGGGGACACACCGCGGGGGATCGCCGCCCGGGCGGGCGGGTGGAGTGCCCGGCACCGCTGGGCGGCGGTCGGTATCTGGGTGCTGTTCGTCGTACTCGCCATGGGACTCGGCTCGGCGGCGGGCCGGGTCGACGTCAAGGACAGCGAGCAGTTGTCCGGCGAGGTCGGACAGGCCATGAAGATCATCGAGGATGCGGGGATCGAGGAACCGGCGGGCGAGACGGTCCTCGTGCAGGCGGCTGACTCGTCGACGAAGGCGACGGACCCGGAGTTCCGCGCCGCCGTCGCCGATGTGATGAAGGCGGTCGCGGACACGGGTGAGGCCACCGCCGTCACCTCTCCGTACGACACCAGGACCATTTCCCGGGACGGGCGTTCGGCGCTGGTGCAGTTCAACGTGCGCGGCGACCCGGAGACGGCGAGCGCGCGCATCGAGCCGGTGCTGAAGGCGGTGGCGAAGGTACAGGCCGAGCACAGGGGGGTGCTGATCGAGGAGATCGGCGGTGCCAGCATGAACAAGACCTTCGAGGACGCGTTCGGCGACGACTTCCAGAAGGCGGAGTTCTCTGCCGTCCCTGTCGCGTTCGGCATCCTCCTGATCGCCTTCGGCGCACTCGTCGCCGCGCTGCTGCCGGTCGCCCTGGCCCTCACCGCCATCATGGCGACGATGGGCCTGATGGCCGTCGTCAGCCACTCCATGCCGATGAGCGAGACCGCGAACTCCGTGATGCTGCTGGTGGGTCTGGCGGTCGGCGTCGACTACTGCCTCTTCTACCTGCGCCGCGAGCGCGAGGAGCGAGCCGCGGGCCACGACGGCCGGACCGCCATCGCCATCGCCGCCGCGACCAGCGGCCGCGCGATCCTGGTGTCCGGCATCACCGTGATCGTCGCGATGGGCGGCATGCTCTTCACCGGCCTCGCCGAGTTCGAGGCGATGGGCCTGGCCTCGTTGATGGTCGTCGCGGTGGCCATGGCCGGCTCGGTGACGGTCCTTCCGGCGCTGCTCTCGCTGCTGGGCGAGCGGGTGGAGAAGGGCCGTGTGCCGTTCCTCAACCGCATCAAGCGCGGCAGCAGCAACGGCAGCGGGGAAAGCCGCTTCTGGCGCGCCGTGCTCGGCGGCGTCCTGCGCCGGCCGAAGCTGTCGCTGGTGGTGGCCACCGGCGCGCTTACCGTGATCGCCCTGCCGGCACTCGGGATGCACACCCAGAACCTCACCCTGGACCAGGAGTTCGGCGACTCGCTGCCGATCGTGCGTACGTACGAACGGGTCAACGCGGCTTTCCCCGGCGGGGCCGACCCCGCTCAGGTCGTCGTCAGGGCCGAGGACATCAACGCGGCGCCGGTGCGGCAGGCCATCGCGGACTTCCGGAGCCAGGCAGTCCGTTCGGGTGCCTCGCAGGGCCCGGTCGACGTCGTTACGCACGACAAGCAGAACATCGCGGTCATAGACGTACCGCTGGTCGGCGGCTCCGACCAGGACAAGGCCGTCAAGAGCCTGAACCTGCTGCGCGACCAGGTGCGGCCGGACACCTTGGGCAGGGTCGACGGCGTCGAGGCACCGATCAGCGGCAACGTGGCCGGTTCAAAGGACTTCAACGACCAGATCGTCGGCGCCGTGACGCCGGTGTTCGCGTTCGTCGTCGTCTTCGCTTTCCTGCTGATGCTGCTTTCCTTCAGGTCGCTGACGATCGCGGTCACCTCGATCGTCCTCAACCTGCTGTCGGTGGGCGCGGCCTACGGCATCCTGACCGCCGTCTTCCAGTACGGCTGGGGAGCCTCGCTGGTCGGCGCCGAGGGGGTAGGTGCGATTATCTCCTGGCTGCCGCTGTTCCTGTTCGTCATCCTCTTCGGGCTCTCCATGGACTACCACGTGTTCGTGGTGTCGCGGATCCGGGAGGCGAAGCTCCAGGGCCGGACCACGCGCGACGCGATCACCCACGGTGTGGTGACGACCGCGGGAGTGGTCACCAGCGCGGCCGTGATCATGGTGGCGGTCTTCGCCATCTTCGGCACCCTGTCGATGCAGTCCATGAAGCAGATGGGCGTGGGCCTCGCGGCCGCCGTGCTCATCGACGCGACGATCATTCGCGGTGTGCTCCTGCCGGCCGCGATGGCGCTGCTCGGTGAGCGCAACTGGTACCTGCCCAGCTGGCTCAAGTGGCTGCCGGACCTGACGCACGACGAGGCGGTGGCACCGCCCGGGCCGGCCCCGGAGCCGGCCGGGGGCGTGCAGGACGGGGACGACAAGCACGAGCGGGTGCGCGTCTGACGCTCCGTGGGACGCGAACAACGAGGGGCAGGGCCCGGCAATGCCCCTCACGGGCCCTGCCCACCCCGGTTGCCGGCCCCGTTGCCCGCCACCCCTTACGTTCCTGTCCCGGCGCGGCCGGGCCGGCGCCGGGGCGCGACGGGATCTAGAACCCCGGCAGTTCGGCCTCGACAAGGTCCGCCGCGCGCTTCGTTCCGCCCTCGGCGGCCATGCCCAGCCGGATCTCCGCCGCCTTCGCGGCCACCTCCGGGTCGTCGACCAGGGCCAGCACCGCCTCGCGCAGCGTCTGCGCGGTGGCCTGCTCCATCGGTACATGGCGGGCGACCCCCAGGGCCTGGAGCATGTCGGCGTTCCCGAACTGGTCGACGGCTTGCGGCACCGCGACCATCGGGGTACCGGTGGCCAGCCCCTCCTGGCTGCCGCCTGCGCCCGCATGGGTGATGAACGCGTCGGCCTGCCGCAGGACGGCCAGCTGCGGCACCCAGTGGTGCACCTCGACATTGGCCGGCAGGTCACCGAGCTCCGACTCCTCGACGTACTTGCCGATCTGCAGGACGACATGCCAGCCGGGCAGATCCCCGAAGGCCTTGACGCACTCCCGGTAGAAGCCGGGCTGCTTGGTGAAGGTCGAGCCGAGGGAGACGAGCAGTACGCGCTCCGCACCCGCCGGCCGCTTCCAGTCGCCCTGCTCCGCGCGCTCGCCCTGGCAGGCACCGACGAAGGAGTAGACGGATTCGTCGACCCGGTCCGCGTGGGGCTGGAGAGCCCTGGGGATCAGCACGATGCTGCGGCGCGGCCGTCCGGCGAAGCGGTCCGGGTCGATGTGGCTCATGCCGTGCTCGTCCAGCCAGGCGCGGAAGCGCGCGTAGTACGCCTTGCCGCGCTCGGAAGCCTTGAGTTCGGCGAACATCGGCTCGGCCACCTCCTCCTCGTACCCCTCCCAGGCGACGAGGTTCGGCGAGAGCGAGACGGCCGGGACACCCCAGCGGTGGGCGAGTACGGGCGCCGGGTACGCGGTGATGTCGTGCAGGACGAGGCCGGGCTCGTCCCCTTCGTACGCCTCGATCAGCTGCGGCAGCACCTGCATCGCGTCGTTGAGGAAGGGCTCGATGTTGTCGATCGGCTCCGTACCCCACGCCTCCGGCTCGTCGTCGGTGGGGAGCGTGGAGGTGTACGTCACCGGCTCGGCGCCGGTGGCCGCGACCTTCGAGGCGAAGGACGCGGGGATGGCGTAGGTGACGCGATGCCCGCGGGCGACAAGTTCCCGGATCACTTCGATGCTCGGGTTCACGTGCCCGTGGGCGGCGATGGAGAACATGGCGATGTGGGCACGCTTGCGTGAGGTCATACCCGCCACGATAACGAGACGATACGTCTCGTGCAAGTTCGGCGCGCACCCTCGTCCCTCACCACCGCCTCACCCTTCCGGTACAGCACCTTCGAGCCCGACCGGCGGCACGCTCGTTCCAGAGCCCGGCGGCCCCGCAACTCGATTGCGCCACTCCTGGTTGCGCACCACCCCCGGTCGGCGCCTGGAAGCAGGTACCTCCAAGACAAGAGCGGCGGGCTGGGCCTGGCAGTGACAGGCAGCGCGCGAGAGAGAGGACTGAAGCACGCCGAGGCCGCAGCCGAGCGGTGAAAAGGCCGTCGCACGCTCCAGCCTCAGTGCCAGGCGGACGGCCTTCGGTGGCAATCGGCACCTGGTCTCCCTGCACGGCAGGAGCCGGCAGGGCAAGGACCCGAGGATCGACGACTGGAAGGGCGAGCTGACCGACTTCGCCGTCGCCAACGCGCGCGACCGGGCCCACAAAATCGACGAGTACCTCGCCCACCCGGAGGTCGCCGCCGCGATCGGGCAGGCGATCAGCCCGGGGGGACCGGCCCTCCAGCCGGCGGCCCCACAGAGCCGTCTCCTACACCGCCCCTCGCCTGACTGAGGCTCTGGCTCCGGCTCTGGGCTCACCGACATTCCCGACAGGCCTCACCGCTGATAGCGGGCGAGCACCCGGTTGCCGTCCTCGACAAGGCGTTTCTCCAGTTCGCCGCGGCCGATCGCACCGCTGTAGAACTCCTGAAGCGCGGGGGTTGCCACCTTGTCCTTCCACTCCGGATAGCCACGTACCGACTGCGCGGGCGCCGGACGCAGATGCCGCGCGAGCGCGGTGCCCGTGGCCCAGCCGTTCTCGGCCGTGTGCAGGGCAGGGTCCTTCAGTGCCTGCGTGCCGGTCGGCAGCATCCAGTCGCCCTGCGCGAGCTTCACCATGTTCCGTGGCTGGAGGAAGAAGTCGAGGAAAGCGACCGCCTCCTCCTTGTGCGGGCTGTCCTGGGCCACGGAGAGGGTCTGGGGGCTGACTCCCTGGGTAAGCCCGTCGCGGCCGGCCGGCGCGGGCAGCACCTGCCATTCGAAGCCCTCGGGTGCCTGCTGGACGATCTGCTGACGGTAGGAGAACCCCAGCGGGACCATCGCGTACTTGCCGCCGAAGAGTCCGGGCAGAGTGTCCGAGCCACCGCTGCCGAGCGTCGTACGGGACGCGCTCTCGTCGGTGTTCACCTGGTCGTGGATGGTGCCGGGCACCACCGCGTCGCCCTCGGCGAATCGGATCGTCACCTTGCCGTCCCCGTCCCGGTGGAAGAGCTGCCCGCCCGCCGAGAGACCGAGGTTGAGGGTGGCCGACACCGGATCCTTGAGCGGCCAGGCGACGCCGTACTTGCCGCGTCCGCTCAGCTTCTCGGTGATCTGCCGGAACTCCGCCCAGCTCCACGGCTTTTCGGGCGTCGGGATACGGGCCCCGGACGCCCGGAGGGCCTTGGCGTCCGCGATCAGGACCCGCGGCTCCTGGAGGAACGGCACGCCGTAGACCCCGTCACCGAAGGTCGCGGTCTCCCAGCTGTGCTGCGGGATGTCGCTCTTAAGCCGCTCCGGGAGCAGGCCGCGCAGATCCGCGAGGTAGCCGCCGTACGCGAAGTCGGCGAGGTCGTCGGAGGCGTCGTGGATGATGTCCGGCGCCTCGCCGCCCTCGAACGAGGTCAGCAGCTGGTCGTGGACGCTGTCCCAGCTGCCCTGGACGTATTCCACCTGGACGTCGGGGTGGGTCGCGTTCCACTCCTTCACCAGAGCCTTGTTGGCGTCGACCGACTCCTTCTGCCAGGCCAGTGACTGAAAGCGGAGCCTGACCTTCCCACCAAGGTCCGGTCCGTCGCCGGCGCAGCCGGTGAGCAGAGATGCGAGCACGGCCCCCACCGCGGCAAGGTCCCTCGCCCGCCGCATCAGCTCTTCACCGCCCCGGTCAGCATCCCGCCCGTGACGCGCTTCTGGATGACCGCGAAAATCACCAGGGAGGGCAGCGTCGCGAGAAAGGCGGCCGCCGCGAGCGGGCCGAGGTCGGCAACGCCCTCGGCGCCGAGGAAGTGGGTCAGGACGACCGGCAACGTCTGCTTCTCCGGGGTCTTGAGCAGGACGAGTGCGAAGAAGAACTCGTTCCATGCGGTGATGAAGGCGAACAGCGCGGTGGCGACGATGCCGGGAGCCAGCAGGGGTGCGGTGATCGAGACGAGCGTACGGACCTTGCCGGCGCCGTCCACGGCCGCGGCCTCCTCCAGCTCGGGCGGCACTGCCCGTACGTACCCCACGAGCATCCAGAGCGCGAACGGCAGCGACCACACCACGTACACCATCACCAGGCCCGCGAGGGAGTTGATCAGGTGGAGGTTCTTCAGGATCAGGAACAGCGGGATGATCACCAGGACGAACGGGAACGCCTGGCTGATCACCACCCAGCCGGTGGCCGCCGTGGAGAGCTTGTTGCGGTGCCGGGCCATGACGTACGCCATCGGTGTCGCGACCAGCACCGCGATGAGCGCGGCGCAGACAGCGGTGATCAGGCTGTTCAGCGCAGCCTGGAGCAGAGGCTGTTCGTCGAATGCCTGCCGGAAGCCCGCGAGGGTCGGGTCCTCGGGAATCCAGGTGGGATGCAGGCTGCCCAGCTCACGCGCGGGTTTGAAGGCCGTCGAGATCAGCCAGAGGAAGGGGAACGCGAGGAAGACCAGGTAGGCGAGGAGGGCCAGGTACTGGCCGGCCCGTGCGGACCTGCGGGTGCGGAGTGTCACGCGGTGTCGTCCCCCTTCAGCCGGCCCACCAGGTAGAAGGCGAGGATGACCGAGATCACGGCGACCATCACACAGCCCATGGCGGCCGCGTATCCGAACTGGCCGTAACGGAAGGCCTCTTCGTACGCGAAGAGCATCGGGAGCCGGGTGCGGCCGCCCGGCCCGCCGCTGGTCAGCACATAGACCAGGGCGAACGAGTTGAAGTTCCAGATGAAGTTGAGAGCGGTGATGGCGAGGGCGACCGGCTTGAGCGCGGGCCAGGTGACGGTACGGAAGCGGCGCCAGGCGCCGGCGCCGTCGATCGCCGCGGCCTCGTGCAGTTCGCTGGGGGTGTTCTGGAGTCCGGCGAGGAGGGCGACGGTGGTCTGGGGCATACCCGCCCAGATGCCGACGACGATCACTGCGGGCAGGGCGGTGGCGAGTCCGGTCAGCCAGGCCCGGCCGTCTCCGAGTCCGAGGTCGCGGATGGTTTCGTTGAGGATTCCCGCGTCGGGGTTGTAGACGAGCCGCCACATGATGCCGACGACCACTTCGGGCATCGCCCACGGAATGATCGCCAGCGCTCGGGCCAGCCAGCGCAAGCGGAGATTCTGGTTCAGCAGCAGAGCCAGACCGAGAGCCAGCAGGAACTGCGGGACCGTGACCCCTACCGCCCACAGCAGGCCGATACTGAACGAGTCCCAGAACAGCGTGTCGTGCAGCAGATCCTGGAAGTTCAGCAGCCCGACCCACTGGGTGGGGGCGGTGCGGCCCGACTGGGCGTCGGTGAACGCCAGCGCGATGCCGTAGAGCAGCGGGCCGACGCTGAGCACCAGGATCGGGATGAGCGCCGGCAGCACCAGAAACCAGGCGCCGTGGCCGGTGGGCGTGCCTGCGTCCGGGCGCCTGCCGGTATCGGGCGCCCGCTTGCCGGGCCGCTTCGTCGCGGTCGCCGATGTCACGGATTCTTCTCCTTCGGGCGGATCGCGCGGTCCTGACCGCCCCGGCGGCCCTCGTCATCGTGCTGAGGGGCTCATGGGACGTCAAGCGGCTGCACACCCGGATGCGAGACTTGGCGGATTCACGACGATCAGCGGGAACGGTCAGCAGGAGAGGCGATGGACGAGGCGCGGGCGCGGGAGGTACTGGCAGCGGCGGGTCTGGCACCCGGCGCCGAGCTGCTCGCGCTGGGCGAGAACGCGGTGTTCGGCTCCGGCGGCCTGGTGGTCAAGGTGGGCCGCGACGCGTCCCTGTTGGAGCGGGCGGAGCGCGAACTGGCTGTCGCGGGCTGGCTGGCCGAGGCGGACGTCCCCGCCGTACGGGCGGCCGAGCCCACACCCCGGCTGGCGAACGGCCATCCGGTCACCCTCTGGCACCGGCTCCCGGACGCCGCACGCCCCGCCGGGCCACGCGACCTGGCCCTCCTCCTGCGCACGGTCCACGCCCTCCCGCCGCCGCCGTTCGACCTCCCCCGCCGTGACCTTCTGGATGGAGTCGAGCGCTGGCTGCGGCTCGCGGGCGACGCGATCGATCCCGCGGACGCGGCGTATCTGCGCGAGCGCCGGGACGGTTTCGCCACAGCGGCGGCCGGGCTGACGCCCCGGCTCCAGGTGGGCCCGATCCACGGCGACGCGCTGCCCCGCAATGTGCACATCGGACCGCGCGGCCCCGTCCTGGTCGACCTGGAGACCTTCTCGTCCGATCTGCGCGAACACGACCTGGTGGTGATGGCCCTCTCCCTCGACCGCTACGGCCTGCCGGCCGAGGCGTACCGGGCTTTCACCGAGGAGTACGGCTGGGACGTACGCGCGTGGGACGGCTGCGCGGTGCTCCGAGGGGCCCGGGAGACCGCGAGCTGCGCCTGGGTGGCCCAGCACGCACCCGCAAACCCGAAGGCACTGGAGGAGTTCAGGCGGAGGGTCGCCTCTCTGCGCGACAACGACCCCGTGGTCCGCTGGTACCCGTTCTGACGCGGGCTCAGCCGGCCGCGCGTACCACCGCGACCTCGCGCAGTGGCCAGGACCCGTCCACCACAGCGTCCGGCGTTCCCTTCCCGCGCAGGAAGCTCTGGAAGTTCGCCGCCCACTGCGCATACCACGTGATCTGCTGCGCGTGCAGGTCGGCAAGGCCCAGCGCGCCGACCTTGGGGTGCCGTTCGGCTATCGCGTACGCCACCCGGACCGCCGCCAAGGCGTCCGCTCCCGCCTCGTGAGCCGTGTCGAGGACGATGCCGTACTCCGTGCAGACCGCCTCCAGCGTGCGCTTGCCCCTGCGGTAGCGGTCGACGGCCCGGTCGATCGTGTACGGGTCGATGACGGGGCCGGCCGGTGCGCCGCCCAGCCGGTCGGAGAGCGACGGCAGCCCGTACCGCCGGAGTTCCGCCGTGAGCAGGGTCAGGTCGAAGGCGGCGTTGTACGCGACGACCGGCACCCCTGTGCGCCAGTGGTCGGCCAGTGCGGAGGCGACCGAGTCGGCGACCTCGTCAGCGGGTCTGCCGTGCGACGAGACATGCTCGTTGGTGATGCCGTGGACCGCGACCGCTTCCTCGGGAATGGGAACACCCGGGTCGGCCAGCCACTCCCGGTGGGCTGTCGGCTCGCCGTCCTTCACCTCGACGACCGCGGCCGTCACGATCCGCGCCTCCCCCGGGTCGGTCCCCGTCGTCTCCAGATCGAAGCCGATCAGCGTCTCGCGGTGCCAGCCCATCGCGGCCCTCCCTCATGGTGCGTCCCCCTGTTGAGAAACACCCTCGCATCCGCCACTGACAATCAGGACACCGCCCTCAGCTCGCGGTCTCAGGACACAGGACGGGAGTCGGCCCACACGGATTCGAATTCCTCCCGGTATGTCGCGAACAGCCCATGGTCCGCGTCCAGGTCGTGGCCGGGCTTGACCACATTGCGGCGGCCGCCCCGCAGCACGAGGACAGGCGCCTCCATGCCGCGCGCCCGCCGCAGATACGACTGAACGACGGCGATGCTCCCCGTTCCGCCCGAGCCCCCGTTGCCGTCGACGAGGTAGGCGGTGAACCGTGGGGTCTCGTCGAAGACATGGATCTCGAAGGCGTCCGGGTCGCGCAGCCGGGACCTCACCCGCCGCATATGGAGGATGTTCATCTCCACGGACCGGCTCAGCTCGCCCTTCTTGAGGCCGAGCTCGCGCTCCCGCCGCTTCACCGCACTGCTGGCCGGATTGAGGAAGAGCAGCCGCACCCGGCAGCCGGACTCGGCCAGCCTGACCAGCCGGCGGCCGGAGAAGTTCTGGACCAGCAGGTTCAGGCCTATGCCGATCGCGTCCAGCCGGCGCGCGCCGCCGAAGAGGTCCTCGGCCGGGATCTGGCGTTGCAGCCGCACCCGGTCGGGGTGGACGGAGACGACATCGGCATAGCGGTCGCCGACCAGATCCTCCACCGCGTCGATGGGGAGCCGGTCGGCGGACGGCACTCCTGCGCCGCTGCCCAGGATCTCCAGCAGCCGGGCGGAGGCCCGCTCGGCCTGGGCGAGCACCGTCTCGGACAGCGCGCGGTTGCGCGAGACGACGTTCCGGGTGACCTCCAGTTCGTCCAGCGCCAGTTCGACGTCGCGCCGGTCGTCGAAGTACGGCTCGAAACACGGCCAGTGCTGGACCATGAGCTCGCGCAGCTGCGGGAGGGTCAGGAAGCTCAGCACGTTGTCGTCCGCCGGGTCCAGCAGGTACCCCTTGCGGCGGCTGACCTCACGTACCGCCACCGCGCGCTGGACCCACTCCTGGCCCGCCGGCCCCGCCGCCGCAACGACCCACTCGTCCTCGCCGTGGACAGGTTCGTAGATGGGCCGGAGCACCGCCGCGACGACGGCACGCAGCCGCTGTTCGACGAGATTCAGCCAGATGTAGGCCCGGCCTGCCCGCTGGGCACGTGTCCGCACCTCGCTCCAGGCGTCGGTTCCCCAGTCCAGCTCCGGTCCGATCTGTGATCCGCTCTCCACCGGCCTTGCCACGGACACCGCTCCGGGCGGGACGTCTGTGGGGCCGCCCTCGTGACCTCCGTCACCAGGGGGCAGCTCCAGCCCTCCCGAGCTCACCCGCGCACCGCCTTCTGCTCCTGGACGCCCGCCTCCAACGATCAAGGAAGGGTACTCCCCGAGCGGGAGGCGGTGCAGCCGGATGGACAGGCCGCTTATCCAACTCCCCTATTGATAGTTGCCGTTCTGGCCCACCAGGGCCGGCGGAGTGAGCGGATTCATAGCGGTCACGTCACGCGGGCTGAGCTGGAAGCCCTGCCAGTGGACCGGCATCGGCTGCTGGTCCTCGTCCCGCGCGATGTGGTGGAAGCCGATGTTGACCCAAGTGATGGGGTGTTTCAGCGCCTGCCCGTTGACCCACTTTTCGACGCTCCTGCCCGCACGCGCACCGCAGTTGCGCAGGTTGTTGCTCGCGAACTGCTCGCACTTGTTGTACTCGGTGAAGTAGACGTCGTGCCGGGTGAAGCCGCGGCCCGGGTACTTGGTGGTGGCGCCGGGCACGATCTCGTACGACCGCGGGTGGCCGTCCTTGTTCCTGCCGGTCGCGCTGACCATGCGCCACCAGCGCATCGCCTCGGCATCACCGGCGAGTTCCCTGGTGACCGGGGTCCTCGTGGTCTTCGTCTTCGGTGTACCGCCGTTCGGCACCGGAGTGACGGCGGAGTCGTACTGCTCGACCCTGTTCGCGGACGAACCGTCGAGGCCGAAGTTCAGCCGCCAGAAGACGTTGTGGCTGTGGCTGGTGGCGGAGTCCTTGGCTCCCTTGCCGATCGGCCATCCGCGCCCGTCACCCGCGTCGTAGTCGTCGTACGAGAGGCTCCCGGTGGCGCCGACGTTGGCGGATATGGTGCCGTCGTCGGCGAACCGCCACTCGGTGATGTACTCGTACCAGCCCACCTGGTTGACCGTGTAGACCAGCAGGTCCTTCCCCTGCGCCGCCCACGCCCTGTTCGCCTGCTCCCCCGCCATCCGGTAGGCGTGGCCGCGCGACCGGGTGGTGGTGCACAGCCCCTTGACGTTGGCCCGGGAGGGCTCGAAGGCGTCCGGGATCTTCACCGTCTTGATGGTGCCGCCCGGGCACTCGCCCGGCGTCAGCTCCTGGAGCCCCAGCCCGAAGCCCTGGCCGGTGAGGTCGTCCCACTCCCACTTGCCGTCGTCGTAGGGGACGTGGATCTGGGCGAGTTTGGCGGTGGTCAGGACCCGGATCGGCTTGGCCTCGCCCTTGGGCTGGTACGAGACCTTGTCGAGGACCAGTCCGGCCTCGTTCTCGTAGTGCCAGCACATCCGCCAGGTCGTACCGCCGGAGAGCTTCTGCTCGATCCTGTAAGCGGCGCTGCAGTCGGCGGTCGGTGCCGGTGCCTTCGCCGCCGAGGGGGTCTTGAGGCCGCCGGGCCCCTTGGGGGCCGCGGCGGCCGGTCCGGTCGCCGCCGTGGCCCCGCCGGTCAGCGCGGCGACGGCGAGCGCGACCGCGACTCTTTTGCTGTGCATGAAGTTCATGGCTCCTTGTGCAGAGGAGAATCGGCAGGGCCTAGCGCAGCCGGCCGACGATCCGGTCGCTCAGGTCGACGATCAGGGTCCGGGTGTCGATCCACGGACCGTTCTTCACCTTGGTGAAGAGGCGGACACAGCGGTGCTTGCCGCAGTCGGCGAGCTCGGGCGGGCCGGGGTTCCCGGCGTTCGCCCGATAGACGCCGCCGCTCAGAGTGAGCTGATGGGGTGAGGTGAGCGCCCTGCTGGTGGCGTCCTTGTAGTCCTTCTTCAGCCCGTCGCCGAGCGGACTGGCCAGCAGCAGCCGGGCGGCTTCGAACGCCTCCTCCCGGCTGGGCGGCGGCTGCACTTCGCGCTGGATGTCGGTCTGCTCGACCTTGCCGGTGGAGAGGTTGACGGTCCGGGTGACGAGGGTGTCGTACGTGTAGTCGTAGTACGAGACCTCCGCGCGGCGCGGCGCGCCGGCGTCGTCGGCCTCGTCCGGTGGGAGCTCCGCCAGATTGGTGGTGATCCGCTGCGGGCCCCGGTCCCCCGCCACGTCCGTACTGCTCATCCGCAGGCCGCGGTCCAGCGCGATCCGCTCGGCGCGCGTCAGTTCGGCGTCGGTGAGCGGGTCACGGCCGGTGCCGGTCTCCCCCTCGGCCGGCGCCTCCTCCGCGACGCCCGGCGCGACGGCCCCCCGGCCCGCCTGCCCACCCTGCTGCCCGTCCGCCGGGCCGGCGGCGGTACGTCCGGCGCCGCGCCCGTCCGACGGTCCGTCCGCGGCTCCCGCCGCACCCGGCAGAGTGACTCCGGCCATGACGGCCGTGCCGGTCACCGCGATGGCCGCAGACGCCACTACTTTGCCCAGGTGGCGGCGTACTGTTCTGTGCACATCGTCCCCTTACGTGCATACCGAGTATGCGTGGTCACCCGGTAGGACGGGTCCAAGTCACGCCTGGTTGCCCCTCTTTGGGGGAAGATCTGATCGAAGAGAGACCCCCAGCACCCGGATCAGAAGTGGAAGAGTCTTATCTATGCAGGTCTGGCCGGGACAGGCGTATCCCCTCGGTGCCACGTACGACGGCGCCGGCACCAACTTCGCGGTCTTCTCCGAGGCCGCCAGACGGATCGAGTTGTGCCTGCTGCACGACGACGGATCGGAAACGGCGGTGGAGCTGCGCGAGACGGACGCCTTCGTCCGGCACGCCTACCTGCCCGGCATCATGCCGGGACAGCGGTACGGCTTCCGGGTGCACGGTCCGTACGAACCGGGGAAGGGGCACCGCTGCAACTCGGCGAAGCTGCTGCTCGATCCGTACGCGCGTGCGATCAGCGGGCGGGTCGACTGGAACGAGTCCGTGTACGGCTACCACTTCGGCAAGCCCGACTCCCGCAACGACATGGACTCGGCGCCGCACACGATGAGCTCGGTCGTGGTCAATCCGTACTTCGACTGGGGCAACGACCGGCCCCCGCGGACCGAGTACCACCACACCGTGCTCTACGAGGCCCATGTGAAGGGCCTGACCATGCTGCACCCGGCCCTGCCCGAGGAGCTGCGCGGGACCTACGCGGCGCTCGCGCACCCGGCCCTGATCGAGCATCTGACAGAACTGGGAGTGACGGCGCTGGAGTTGATGCCAGTGCACCAGTTCATCAACGACCACCGGCTGGCCGACGACGGGCTCAGCAACTACTGGGGCTACAACACGATCGGCTTCTTCGCCCCGCACAACTCCTACGCGTCGTGGGGTGACCGCGGCCAGCAGGTGCTGGAGTTCAAGTCGGCCGTACGGGCCCTGCACGAGGCGGGCATCGAGGTCATCCTCGACGTGGTGTACAACCACACCGCCGAGGGCAACCACCTCGGCCCCACGCTCTCGTTCCGCGGTCTCGACAATGCTTCGTACTACCGGCTCGGCAACGACCCCCGCTACTACACGGACACCACGGGCACCGGGAACTCGCTGCTGATGCGCAGCCCGCACGTCCTCCAGCTGATCATGGACTCACTGCGCTACTGGGTCACCGAGATGCATGTGGACGGCTTCCGCTTCGACCTGGCCGCCACCCTGGCCAGGCAGTTCCACGAGGTGGACCGGCTCTCCTCGTTCTTCGACCTGGTGCAGCAGGACCCCGTGGTCAGCCAGGTAAAACTGATCGCCGAGCCCTGGGACGTCGGTGAGGGCGGCTACCAGGTCGGCAACTTCCCGCCGCTGTGGACCGAGTGGAACGGCAAGTACCGCGACACCGTCCGGGACCTGTGGCGGGGTGAGCCGCGGACGCTGGCCGAGTTCGCCGGGAGGCTGACCGGCTCCTCCGACCTCTACCAGGACGACGGGCGGCGCCCGCTCGCCTCGATCAATTTCACCACCTGCCACGACGGCTTCACCCTCCACGACCTGGTCTCGTACAACGAGAAGCACAACGAGGCCAACCGGGAGGGCAACCGGGACGGCGAGAGCCACAACCGGTCCTGGAACTGCGGGGCCGAAGGAGCCACCGACGATCCGGAGGTTCTGGAACTCCGGGCCCGCCAGATGAGGAACTTCATCGCGACGCTCATGCTCTCGCAGGGAGTACCGATGCTCAGCCACGGGGACGAGTTCGCGCGCACCCAGGGCGGCAACAACAACGCGTACTGCCAGGACAACGAGGTGTCCTGGGTGAAGTGGCCGGAGGAGGGCGAGGAGCCGGGGGCGCTGCTGGCCTTTACCCGGGCGATGGTGTGGCTGCGGCGCGACCACCCGGTCTTCCGGCGCCGCCGGTTCTTCCACGGACGGCCGGTGGAGGGCACCCACGACGAGCTGTCCGACATCGCGTGGTTCACCCCGGAGGGTGAGGAGATGAAGCAGCGCGACTGGCAGGCCCAGCACGCGAAGGCGCTGTCCGTCTTCCTCAACGGCCAGGCGATCTCCGAGCCGGGCCCCCGGGGTGAGCGGATCACCGACGACTCGTTCCTGCTGATGTTCAACGCCGGCGCCGACCCGATCGACTTCGCGGTGCCGGTCAATCACGGACGGCAGTGGCAGGTGGTGGTCGACACCGCCCGGCCGGACGGCGTACCGCCCGGGACGGGTCCCGAGGTGGCCGCCGGCGAGCGGGTCACCCTTGTCGGACGGAGTCTGACGGTGCTCCAGCGGCCGGGTTAGCCGGCGGGACGGCGGCCGGCTCCGGCCCGTGCGCCCCACGGGCCGGCCGCACACGGATGAACAGGGCGAGGCACAGGCACAGCGCCGCCGACGCGACCGCCACCGACGGTGGCCGGCAGCGCCCCCATTGCGAGACCCACGACGGCGCTCATGACGCCCATCGCGGCATAGACAAGCCCCGCCTGCTCCGGTCGGCCCAGCCGGTCGGTGAGCGCGGTGACACCGGCCTGGCTCGCGCCGAACATCGCGCCCTGAAGGGCGAGGGCGGCACACAACGCGTACACCACGCCCGGCGGACGTCTCCGGCGCCGCCGGCCGCCCGGCGTGGCGCCCGGCGTGGCGGCCGGGCGCACCACCTGGGCTGTCGGATGCAGTGCGAAGCAGGTGCCGAACACCGCGATCAGCACCGCCGCCCCGCCCAGGGCCACGGCCGGATGAGCCACCACGGCCGCGACGCCGACACAGGCAGGGCCGAGGACGAAGGAGACCTCGGCGACCGTGCTGCTGGTCTCCGCGACCAGCAGCACGCTGCCGAACTGACACATCGCCATGGGGAGCCGTCCCAGGAACGAGACCACGGGGAGGAGTGGTCCCGTCAGGGCTGTCACCTTGCGGTATGTGTCCAGCGTTGCGGCCATTCGGCGAAGTTAACGCAACGCGCTCGACTGGATGCATGAGGTAATGACACAGAAGCCGTCAGGGCGGGTACGTACGTTCGCATGACACCCACCGCCACGTACCGGCTGCAGCTCCAGCCGGAGTTCCCGTTCTCGGCCGCCGCAGAGGCGGTGCCGTACCTGGCCTCGCTCGGAGTTTCGCACCTGCATCTGTCCCCGGTACTGGAAGCAGTGCCGGGCTCGTCCCACGGCTACGACGTCGTGGACCACACCCGGGTCCGCGAGGAACTGGGGGGCGAGGAAGGGCTGCGAGCGCTCTCGCGCACCGCCCGCGGCCACGGGCTCGGCCTGGTCCTGGACATCGTGCCCAACCACATGGCCGTCCCCGTCCCCGCGAGGCTCAACAGGCCGCTGTGGGAGGTGCTGCGCCAGGGTCCGCACTCCCCGTACGCCGACTGGTTCGACATCGACTGGGAGGCGGGCGGCGGCCAGGTCATGCTGCCCGTACTGGCCGCCCGAATCGGCGAGGAGCTGGACAAGCTGTACGTCGACGGTGGCGTGCTGCGCTACGCGGACCACGAGTTCCCGCTGCGCAGCGGCACCGCGAACCTCCCCCTGCCCGACCTGCTCGACGCCCAGTGGTACCGGCTCGCCTGGTGGCGGCTGGCCAGGACCGAGCTCAACTACCGGCGTTTCTTCACCATTTCGGACCTGATCGGAGTCCGGGTGGAGGATCCCGCGGTGTTCCGGGCCACCCATGCCAAGATCCTCGAGCTGCTGCGGGACGGCGTGGCCGACGGCTTGCGCATCGACCACCCGGACGGGCTCGCCGACCCCGAGACGTATCTGCGCAGACTGAACGAGGAGAGCGGCGGGCGCTGGACGGTCGTCGAGAAGATCCTGAGCGGGCCCGAGCGGCTGCCGGCGGGCTGGCCGGTGGCCGGGACCACCGGTTACGACGCGCTGCGCCACATCGACGGGCTGTTCACGGACCCCGAAGGACTCGCCGGACTCGTCGCCCTGTTCCGGGACTTCGCCGCCCCGGCCGGCGACCGCGGCGGCTACTGGGAGGCGACCGCGCGGCGGGCCGCGTACCGGGTGGTGACCCACGAGCTGGCCGCCGAGGTCGGCTTCCTCACCCGTGCCGCCGCCCGGATCTGCGCGGCCGATCCGGCGCTGCGCGACCACGCGCCCTGGGCGCTGCGCACCGCCGTCCGCGAACTGCTGGTCCGGGTCCCGGTCTACCGCCCCTACACGACCGCCGGCAGCCCCTCCCCCGACACCGGGGAGGCCGCGCTGAGCGAGGAGTCGGCCCGCCGTGCCCGGGAGGCCTTCCCGGTGCCGGAGGAGGCCGGCGCGGTCGACGTCGTACGGGACCTGGCGCTCGGCAGGAGGGGCACAGGGCCCGATCAAACCGCCTTCTGCGCGCGTTTCGCCCAGACCTCCTCGGCGCTGCGCGCGAAGTCCCTGGAGGACACGGCCTTCTACCGCTACACGCCGCTGGTGTCAGCCGCCGAAGTGGGTGGCGAGCCGGGGAATCCGACGGTGACCCCGCAGGAGTTCCACGCCTTCTGCTCCCACCTCGCGCGCGACTGGCCGGCCACCGGGACGGTCCTGTCCACGCACGACACCAAGCGCAGCGCCGACGTCCGGGCGCGGATCGCCGTACTGTCCGAATGCCCGGACCGCTGGAGCGAGTTCCTGGCCAAGGTCACGCAGGAGGCGGCGCGCGTGGAGGGTGGGCGCGCCCCCGATCCGCAACTGGCGTGGGTGGCCTGGCAGACCGCTGTCGGATTCGGCTCCCCGGACCGGGACAGGCTGGTGGCGGCGCTGCTGAAGGCAGCGAGGGAAGCCGCGCTGCACACCAGCTGGACCGAGGCGGACCCGGTGTACGAGCGGGCGGTCGCCGCGTTCGTCGAAGCGGGGCCGGCCGGTCCGCCGAGCGACTCGGTCGCCCGGTTCGCGCGTGAGCTCGACCCGTACGTACGGGCCAACGTGCTCGGCACGACACTCCTGCAGCTCACGATGCCGGGGGTGCCCGATCTGTACCAGGGCAGTGAGCGGGAGTACCTCGCGCTCGTCGACCCGGACAACCGGCGGCCGGTGCACTTCCCCGACCCGCTCCCGGAGCGGCTGGACCTGTCGCGGCCGGACCTGTCCGACGAGAAGCCGGCGCTGACGGCCACGGCCCTGCGGCTGCGCCGCCGCCACCCCGAGCTCTTCGGCGAGTCGGCGACGTACGCGCCGCTGCTCGCAGAGGGGCCTGCGGCGGACCACTGCCTGGCCTTCTGCCGCTCCGGCGAGGTCGTCACGGCCGTCACCCGGCTCTCGCTGCGTCTGGCTGAGGCGGGCGGCTGGCGCGACACCGTACTGGAGCTGCCGACCGGCCGGTGGTCGGATCTACTGGCCCCTGAACGGGAGTTCGAGGGCGTCATCGCGCTTGCCGGGCTGTTCGAGGAGCGGCCGGTGGCGCTGCTCGGGCGGATCTAGCGGCTGCGTCCCGGCCGACGCGGTGCAGGGCGGGCTCGCCGTCGCCGGAAGAGCGCGGCGGTGAGCCGGTCAGCGCGCGGCCAGCCGGAACGCCATCCGCCCGAAGCTGACCAGGTCGCCGTCCCGGACCACCGCGGCGCCCGTCACCCGGCGCCCGTTGACGGTGGTGCCGTTGGTCGAGCCAAGGTCGCGCAGCACCCACAGCCCGCCCTGCAGGCTGAGCTCGGCGTGCACCCGGGAGACCGTGTCATGGCTGAGCCGCAGCCCGTTGGCGGGGTCGCGGCCGATCCGGAGCGGGTAGGGGGTGGGCTGCGGGAACAGCAGTTTGGGCAGCCGCTCGGCCTGCCAGGCCCGGCGCAGCCGTTCCGAGAACGCCGAGGCCGAGCCGACCCAGCCGAACAGCCGTCGCGCCCAGGGGCCTTCGGACTGGAGGTCGGCGGTAAGGGCTGCCAGCTCATCGGACCGGCGGGCGACGAGGGCGAGTTCCATACGCCGCATGAACGTGTCGTGAGACAGCTTGCCCTGCGCCGCGCCCTCCCTGAGTACGCCCAGCACGCGGTCCCGCTCGGCGTCCGAGAGCCGGGCCGGGTACGTGTGGAATTCGTAGGAGGACGTCACAGAGGTGATTGTCCGGCCGACGGGCCGGAGTGTCCAGAAGAACCGGCCCGACCCGGCTGAGCTGACCTGCGCCGACGACGGGAGGACACCGTCCAAGATCATTGCTAGGGTCTGCGGACTCACCGTCCTCCGGGGGAAGCCGATGACCGCGACACCGCACGATGTGACCGTCCGCCCGCTCGCCGGACCGGAGGAACTCGGCCTGTTCCTCGGGCTTTCCTACGTGCTCGACCACGAACTCGCCGAGGACCTCGAAATGGGCCGCCGCCGCCCGGAGTGGATGTGGGTGGCCCTGCGCGAGGGCCGGGTACTGGCCCGACTGGCCTGGTGGACCACAACGGACGGTGGATCTCCGCTGGCCCTGGACTTCTTCGACCTCGATGACACGCTGGACGATCCCGAACGCACCGACATCGGCCTGCTGTTGCTCAAGACCGCTACGGCCGAGGTGGTGCCGGCCGGAGCCACGCCGCCGGAGTACGGCCGGTTCGTCCCCGCGGGCTGGCGCGAGGACCCGGCGGACACCCGCGTCGTCGAGGGCCGTATGAACGTCCTCGAACGGTCCGGCGCCCGGCTGTTCGTCGAACGGCTGCGGCTGGAATGGCGACCTGGCACACCTGTCCCGGAAGCGACGGGGAGGCTCCGGTTCCGCCCGGCCGACGACCGCGAGGAGCTGATCGGCCTGATGACGCTCGTCCTGGAGGGCACGCTCGACGCGCACAGCCTTCAGGAACTGGCCACGATGACGGCCCGGGAGTCGGCGACGCTGATGTACGAGCAGGAGTTCCTCGCGTACAAGAGCCCGCACGACTGGTGGACGATCGCGGAAACACCCGACGGCACACCGGTCGGCTTCGTCATCCCGGCCCGCAACAACTACAACCCGGTCATCGCGTACATCGGCGTCCTGCCGGCCCACCGCGGCCACGGCTACATCGACGACCTCCTCGCCGAGGGCACGCGTGTGCTGGCCGCCCACGACGTACCGCGGATCCGCGCGGCGACGGACCTGGCGAACGTCCCGATGGCCAAGGCCTTCGCACGGGCCGGGTACGTCAACTTCGAGCGCGCGCTCAACATGGTCTGGGGCTGACGCCACGCTCGAAATGGCGTGGACGCGGCAAGCCGGACGCGTCTACTGTGCCCGTAGCGATCGAGAGGAAGGAGGCGAGAGCCGTGCACACCGTCATCATCTGTCCGCGCTCCCGCCCTGTCCGCCGGGCGACACCGGTCTGAACAGTGCGACCACCCGGCCGGGAGCGCACCACTTCCCGGAGGATTCATGACCGCTCTGGTCATCCGCGCTCTCACCGAGAGCGATGCTCATCTCTTCAACTCCCTGCAGGACCCCGGCCTCGTCGGCCGGGTGCTCAACGGTGTCTCGTACCGCACCCTCGCCGAGGGCGGCGAGTACCGGCCGGACTGGACGTGGGTCGCCCTGCGCGACGGCCGTGTCGTCGCGCGCGCCGCCTGGTGGGCGGGGCCCGACGACGCCGAGCCGGTGATGCTCAACTGGTTCGACTTCGCCGAGGGCGAGGACGAGGCCGGCGTGGAACTGCTGCGCACCAGCCCGCTGTACGCCGAGTACGAACTGACCGTACCGCCGCACTGGCGGGGGCAGCCGGCCGTGCGCGCGGCCGCCGAGGCCCGATTCGCGGCCGTCACGGCGGCCGGAATGAAGCCCCTGGTCGAGCGCTTCCGGTACGAGTGGAGTCCGGCCCTCGGGCTGCCGGAGCGCCCCGGGCGGCTCGTGTTCCGCCCGGAGCCGGACGACGGGGTGATCTTCGAGGTCCTGCGCCGCATCCACTCCGCCACGCTGGACGCGCACGCCCTGCGGGCCATCGCCGGCCCGGGCGGCCTGGACGCCGCCGCCCAGGAGGAGCTGGACTTCTTCCTCTGGTGCCCCTCGCCCCGCGAGTGGTGGCAGTCGGCGTACACCCCGGAAGGGGAGCTGGTGGGCCTCCACGTCCCGGCCCGCAACCACCAGGGTCCGTGCATCGGATTCATCGGGGTCGTACCGGAGCAGCGCGGCCACGGGTACGCGTACGACCTGCTGGCCGAGTCCACGCATGTTCTGGCCGCGGAGGGCGCCGAGACAGTCGCGGCGGCCACCGACCGGAGCAACCACCCGATGGCGGCCACCTTCGCCAAAGCGGGCTATCCCGTGATTCAGGAGCGGATCCACTTCATCTGACGCACCATGGTGCACGGATGTCGGCGACGAGGGGATCCGTCCGTGCATTTCGAGGTGTGGGCACCGCAGGCAGACCGGGTCACGCTCCAGGTGCAGAGCACCGCTCAGCCGATGGAGCGCGACCCGGGGCGTGCCGGGTGGTGGACGGCCGAGGCGCCGGCGGCCGACGGCGCCCGGTACGGCTTCCTGCTCGACGACGGCCCGCTCCTGCCCGATCCGCGCTCCCGGCGCCAGCCGGACGGCCCGGACGGCCCGAGCGCGGTCGTCGAGCACGACCGGTTCGCCTGGACGAGCGATTCGCCGGGCCGCCGGCTGCCGACCGCGGTGCTGTACGAGATGCACGTCGGCACGTACACCCCGGAAGGCACCTTCGACGCGGCCGCCGCCCGGCTGGGGCACCTCGTGGACCTGGGGGTCACCCATGTGGAGCTGATGCCCGTCTGCCCGTTTCCCGGCACGCACGGATGGGGGTACGAGGGCGTTTCGTTGTGGGCGGTGCACGAGCCGTACGGCGGTCCGGAGGGACTCAAGCGCTTTGTCGACAAGGCCCACGCACACGGCCTCGGGGTCGTGCTCGATGTCGTCCACAACCATCTGGGCCCGTCGGGCAACCATCTCCCCGCCTTCGGGCCGTATTTCACCGACACGCATCACACCCCGTGGGGCTCCGCGGTGAATCTGGACGCCCCGGGGTCCGACGAGGTGCGGGCGTATCTCCTCGGCAGCGCGCTGGCCTGGCTGCGCGACTACCGCATCGACGGTCTGCGGCTGGACGCCGTGCACGCGCTGGCGGACACCCGCGCGCTGACCTTCCTGGAGGAGCTGTCCACCGCCGTGGACGAGCTGGCGGCCGAACGGGGGCGGCCACTGTTCCTGATCGCGGAGTCCGACCTGTGCGATCCACGTACGACGGCTCCACGTGAAACCGGTGGTCTGGGCCTGCACGCCCAGTGGAACGACGACTTCCACCATGCCCTGCACACCGCGCTCACCAGCGAATCACAGGGCTACTACGCGGACTTCGCCCGTTGGCCGCTGGCCGCCCTCGCCAAGACCCTGACGCATGTCTTCTTCCACGACGGTACGTACTCCGCCTTCCGGGGCCGGACGCACGGCCGGCCCGTCAACCGCGTCCGCACCCCCGCCCACCGCTTCCTCGGCTACGCCCAGACGCACGACCAGATCGGCAACCGGGCGCTGGGGGACCGTCTCGGCGCCACCCTCTCCCCCGGCCTGCTGGCGTGCGCGGCCGCCCTGGTGCTGACAGGCCCCTTCGTGCCCATGCTCTTCATGGGCGAGGAGTGGGGGGCCGGCACGCCCTGGCAGTTCTTCACCGACCACACGGACCCGGAACTCGCCGAGGCCGTACGCAACGGCAGGCGCCGGGAGTTCGCGGCGCACGGCTGGGCGGAGGAGAAGATCCCGGACCCGCAGGACCCGGCCACGCGCGACCGGTCCTGCCTGGACTGGACGGAGCCCGCGCGTCCGGCGCACGCCCGGCTGCTCGCCTGGCACCGGGCCCTGATCGCGCTCCGGCGCGGGCAGCCGGACCTCGCCGATCCGGATCTCGCGGCAGTGCGGGTGGCGTTCGACGAGCGGGCCCGCTGGCTGACGTTCCGCCGCGGAGACATCCGTATCGCCGTCAATCTCGCCGGGGAACCGGCGCGGATCCCGCTCGGCGGCAACGGCACCCGAGTCCTGGCCGCGTGGGAGCCGGTACGGCCGCCCGGCCCGGACGGGGTGCTCCATCTGCCCGGTGAGTCGTGCGTGGTGCTCGGCCCGGCGTGACTACTCCACGAGGGCCAGTTCGCGCGCGGCGGTGTTGAAGCGGCGCCCGCCCTGCTCGGTGACCGTCACGATGTCCTCGATCCGCACACCGAAGCGGCCGGGCAGATAGACGCCGGGCTCGATCGAGAAGCACATGCCGGGCACCAGCGGCCGCTCCTCGCCCTCGACCATGTACGGAGGCTCGTGCGTGGTCACCCCGATCCCGTGCCCGGTGCGGTGGATGAACCGGTCGCCGTAGCCGGCCTCGGTGATGGCGGCCCGTGCCACCCGGTCCACCTCCTGGCAGGCGATCCCCGGCTTCACCGACTCGAACGCCGCCTGCTGCGCCTGCCGTACGACGTCATGGACGCGCCGCTCCTCGGGATCCGGGTCGCCGACATGCACCGTACGCGAGATGTCGGAACCGTAACCGTGCATGAGGCCACCGAAGTCGAGGACGACCATGTCGCCGTTCGCGATGACGCGGTCGCCTGCCTCGTGGTGCGGATCGGCGCCGTTCGGTCCTGAGCCGACGAGCGTGAAGTCGACCTGGGAATGGCCGGACTCCAGCAGCAGCGCGGCCAGATCGGCGGCCACGTCGGTCTCCTTGCGGCCGCAGAAGCGGACCTTCAAGATCCGCTCGTACACGCCGTCGGCCGCCGCTCCGGCCGCCTCCAGCCGGACGAGTTCGTGTTCGTCCTTCACCGCACGCAGCATGGGCAGCGCGTCGGTCAGCGAGACGAACGAAATGCCCGGCAGCTCCTTCTGCAGGCCCAGCAGATGCATCGCCCAGGCGTTGTCGCTGATGCCGAAGCGGCCGTCGCCGTCGAGCAGGGGCGCGGTCAGGTGGTACGGATCCGTGCCGTCGGTCCAGTCGCGCAAGGTGAGCCCACGGGCCCCGGCGGCCCGCTCCGCGTCCGGTGCCTCCAGCGTCGGCACCACGAGTACGGGCTCCTGACCGGCCGCCAGCACCAGCAGCGTCAGGCGTTCGGTGACGGCGGGCGGCCGGTAGCCGGTGAGATGAACGAGGTCGGGTCCCGGCGCGACGAGCAGCCCGGCGAGCCCGGCATCGGCGGCGGCTCCGGCCGCCCGGTCCATCCTGGCCCGGTAGTCGGCGGCGGTGAAAGGTGCGGGCGTGCCGGCCATGGGCACCTCCTTTCGACGCCCCCATCCTGCCGGTCCACCGGCGGAGCCGCTACTGATCCTCCACCAGCCGCTCCAGCAGCTCCTGGAAGTCCTCCCCGACCACGATCCGCAGCCCGTCCCCGTCCTCGTCGCGGTCGCTGAGCTGGATCAACTCCCCATTGCGCCACCAGTAGACGTACGGGCTGATCGCCCCGGGAGTGTCCTGGTACCCGGCGGCGGCGAACCCCGCCATACCGCTCAGGGCCTGGATCACCCCCACGTCACGGATGGCGTGGAACGCCAGCTGGTGCCGGAACGGCATGGCGACCAGCGCGCCGTCGGCCCCGAGCCGCCGGCCGGTGACCCGCTGGACGAGGTCGTCGAGAACCAGGACGCGGCTCGCGGTGTAGAAGGAGTCCCCGACGAGCACGTCGAAGCGCATTCCCTCGCTGTTCTTGACCACCTCGTGGCCCTCGACCGGCAGCTCCCGGAGATTCTCCAGGGCTCGGGCCCGCAGTTCCCGGACCTCACCGATCGGCTCCAGCGCCTCGTCGGTCAGCATCATGACGCTCTCGGGGAGGTCGAGGGCGATGATCTCGTGCAGCCCGGGGGCGAGCGGACGGGCATAGTCGAAGGCGTGCGGGTTGAACCCCTCCGAGCCGATCACGCGCGGGTAGAGCTGGGCGCGGATCTGTTCGGCCGGCAGGGTGTCCAGCGCGGAGGGCGCGTCCATGGTGCGCAGCACCATGCCGACGTGCTCCCGTGCCACCTCGGCCCACACTCGCGGACCCCGGTCGTCGTTGTGACAGACCGCGGCCAGATTCCCCAGCCCGAACTGCCGCCCCGCGCTGTCCTTGACCATGTCGGCGTAGACGGTGACCTCGAGGCCGCGCTCGGCGAACGCCTCACGCACATGACCGCGGAACCGGGCGCCCTCGTCGGAGGAGAAGTAGGAGAACTCCGGGTCCCGCGGCGCGTCGCTGCGGTCCCGCTTCGGCCCTCGCCGGAATATCCCCACTTCACGCCTTCCTCGAGCCCGTGACCTGCGGTGCGCCGATCCTACCGATGCCGGGGCCGGGCGGCCTCGGCTTTTGGATCTTGCCGGGGCAGCGCTAGAGGCCCTCGGCTGATCGGCTATGCTGTACGTGCACGATGAACGGGCGCTTCGGCGCCCGTCTTGGTGGGTGTAGCTCAGTTGGTAGAGCACCTGGTTGTGGTCCAGGTGGCCGCGGGTTCAAGTCCCGTCACTCACCCTGTGAAAAGCCCTCGGGGGTACGAGATTCGTCTCGTACCCCCGAGGGCTTTCAGGCGTCAGCCCTCGTCGGGGGTCAGCCGCAGGGAGATGCTGTTGATGCAGTAGCGCTGATCGGTGGGGGTCGCGTAGCCCTCGCCCTCGAAGACGTGACCCAGATGCGAGCCGCAGGTGGCGCACCGCACCTCCGTACGGAGCATGCCGTGCGAGCGGTCCTCGATCAGCTCGACCGCGTCCGTGTCCTTCGGGTCGTAGAAGGACGGCCAGCCGCAGTGCGACTCGAACTTCGTGTCGGACCGGAACAGCTCGGACCCGCACGCCCGGCAGGAGTACACGCCTGCCGTCTTGGTGTCCGTGTACTCACCGACGAACGCGGGCTCGGTGCCGGCCTCGCGCAGTACGGCGTACTCCGCGGGTGACAGCTCCTCGCGCCACTGCTCGTCCGGCTTCGCGATGTCGTACGACATGGGTGGCGGCTCCTCAGTTCGACAGGCGGGCGACGATCTCGGGTCCGAGGTCGGTGACATCGCCCGCGCCCATGGTGAGAACAAGGTCGCCCGGCTTCGCCATTCCCGCGACGAGTCCGGGGACCGCCGCCTTGTCGTGCTCGGCCGTCACATCGGCGCCGGCCGCCAGCGCCGCGTCGATGATCAGCGTGCTGGTGATGCCGGGGATCGGGTCCTCACGGGCCGGGTAGATGTCGAGGACCACAGAGGCGTCGGCCAGCGCCAGTGCCTGGCCCATCTCGGTGCCCAGTTCCTGAGTGCGGGAGAACAGGTGCGGCTGGAAGACGACCAGGATTCGCGCCCCCTCGGCAGCGCCGCGGATCGCCTCAAGGTCGGCCGTCATCTCGGTGGGGTGGTGAGCGTACGAGTCGATGACCTGGACGCCGTTCGCCTCGCCCTTGAGCTGGAGGCGGCGCTTGACCCCGGTGTACTTGCCGAGCGCCGAGGCGAGGTTGTGGGCCGGGATGCCGAGGGCGACACCGGCGGCGAGGGCGGCCACCGCGTTGTGGGCGTAGTGGCGGCCGGGGACCGAGACCATGAACGTGAGGAACTTGCCGTCGAGCAGGACCGTCACCTCGCTGGTGAGGCCGCGCGGAGTGACCTTGTGGATGCGCACGTCCGCGGACTCCGACTCGCCGTACGTCACGACCTTGATCGTGGACAGGTCGCGGACCCGGGACGTGAGCTCGACGGCGCCGGCCTGGTCGGCGGCGACGACGAGCGTGCCACCGGGGACGATCCGGCCGACGAAGGTCTCGAAGGAGTCGTAGATCTCGTCCATCGACGCGTAGTTGGCGTGGTGGTCCAGCTCGGCGTTGAGGACGATGGCGACCTCGGGGGCGTACTTGTGGAAGCTGCGGTCGCTCTCGTCGGCCTCGGCGACGAAGATCTCGCCGCCGCCGTGGTGGGCGTTGGAGCCCGGCGCGTCGAGGTCGCCGCCGATGGCGTACGACGGGTCGAGGCCCAGCGCGGAGAGCGATACGGCCAGCATCGAGGTGGTGGTCGTCTTGCCGTGCGTTCCGGCGACGGCGATCGGGCGCAGCCCGTCCATCAGGGAGGCCAGGGCGTCGGACCGGTGGACGACCGGGATGCCGAGATCGGCGGCGCGGGCCAGTTCGGGGTTGTCCGCGCGGATGGCACTGGAGACGACCACGCACGACGCGTCGTCCGCGAGGTGCCCGGCGGCGTGTCCGATGTGGACCGTGGCGCCCTGGGCCCGCAGCGCCCCGGCGGTGGCGGACTCCCGGGCGTCGCTGCCCGCCACCCGCGCGCCGCGCTGGGCGAGGATCTTCGCGATGCCCGACATTCCGGCGCCGCCGATGCCGATGAAGTGCGGTCGGTCCATGGCGGAAGGAAGGCCGGATGCCATGCGTGTGTCTCCCGGGGTGTCTGCTGTCGTACGGATGTGGCTGCTGGGCGGAGGCCAGCCTATTCGGTGTGCGCGAAGAGCTTGAGCACCGGTACTCCGACCTTGTGGCGGGCCCGTGAGGCCCAGTCCCGGTGGAAGAACTCCTCGACGAAGTGCGGCGCGGTCAGGACGATCACCTCGTCGGCCCCCGTTTCCTCCACCACGGACTTCAGCTTGTCCAGCGGGTGCTTCTCGACGACCTGGCCGACGGCCTCGTTGCCCGAGGCGCGCAGCGCCTCGACCGAGTGGGCGAGTGCCTTCTCGGCCGGGAGTCTCGCGTCCGTGCCTTCCGGCTCCTCGCCCTCCCGGATGGCATCGGGCAGCTCGCCGAGTGCCACGTCGTCGATGGCCCGCAGCAGCCGGTCCTGGTCGCCGCGGGGCTGCATGAGTACGACGAAAGAGACCTGGTCGTCGCCGTGCAGTGTGGTGACGAACTCCACGTCGACGGGCGTCAGGGGCTTCTCGATCATCAATACGCTCGTGAACACGACGGGCGCCCTTTCCTTGATGGGTCGCGGCCGACCCCTGCGGAAACCATCCTGCCCCGTGCGCGCACGGGGCCTGCGCATTTAAGTGTGCCCATTGACAATATGCGGAACGGCAAGTTCCGCCGCTTGTCAGATCCGACGGTAGCGAGTGAAGAGGAACCCGTCCTCTTCCAGCAGGGACGTCGGCGCGAAGCGCTCCGGCACGGCGACCGCGGGCCCGCCCGCGATGCGCTGGGCATCCCCCGCGGTGAGCAGCGGCGCGATCGTCAGGCAGATCTCGTCCAGCACCCCGTCCGCCACGAACTGGCCGAGCAGCCGGGGCCCGCCCTCGGTCAGCTGCCGGGTCAGCCCGCGGTCCGCCAGCGCGCGCAGCGCGCGCGCCGGATCGACGGCGGCCCCCTCACCCGCGACCAGCACCTGTGCGCCCGCCTGCTCGGCGGCCCGGATGCGGTCGGCGGGGGCCCCCACGCCGGTCAGGATCAGAGTCGGGACCAAGGGCGAGGAGAAGAGCGGCAGGCCGAAGTCGAGCTGCAGGCTCGCGCTGACCACGGCGATCGCGGGTGCGGGCCCCTGGCCGGCCGCCTTCCGGCGGGCGGCGAAGGCCTCGCGGGCGCGGGCCGGCCGGTACCCCTCGAGACGAACCGTTTCGGCACCGACCACCACGACGTCGGCCAGACCCCTGAGGGTCCCGAAGATCCGCATGTCCGTCTCGCAGGAGATCGGCTGTGAACGCCCGCCGTGCTGGGCCGCGCCGTCCAGCGTGGACACCATGTTGGCCCGCAGCCAGGGCGCGTCTCCTGCCGGATACGCATAGGCCTCGGCCAGCTCGTCGAGATCCCACTCGCGGCCGGCCGCTCCGGCCGTCTCGGATGTCTGGTCGGTCACAGGGAACAGGCGTCGCATGCCGTGCAGTGTGGCACGGGCCGTAGAGTGAAGAGCTGTGTCGTCCTCCCTCACCCCGTCCGGCCAGAGCCCGATAACCGAAGCGGGCCCGCTGTCCCTGTGCGCCCGCGCGCCGCACGTCCCCGCCGACCGGCTGGTCGCCGAGATGGTGCCGCCGCCGCGGTTCGACTCGGTGCGTTTCGCCACGTACGTGCCGGACCCGAACCAGCCCAGCCAGGCCGAGGCGGTCACGGTGCTGAGCGCGTTCGCGACCGGACTGGGCGGTGCGCATGCCACGGGCTCCGGCAAGCGCCGGTGGTTCGCGAAGAAGCCCGCCGCACCGGCCGGCCCGCGCGGCGTGTACCTCGACGGCGGCTACGGCGTCGGCAAGACCCACCTGCTCGCCTCGCTGTGGCACGCCACCCCGGCCGCCGCGGAGTACAAGGCCTTCGGCACCTTCGTCGAGCTGACGAACCTGGTCGGCGCGCTCGGCTTCCAGCAGACCGTGCGCACCCTGAGCGGGCACCGGCTGCTGTGCATCGACGAGTTCGAGCTCGACGATCCCGGCGACACCGTCCTGGTCTCCACTCTGCTGGGCAAGCTCGTGGACGCCGGCGTGGCGCTGGCCGCGACGTCCAACACCCTCCCCGGCAAGCTCGGCGAGGGCCGCTTCGCGGCCGCCGACTTCCTCCGGGAGATCCAGGGACTGTCCAGCCACTTCCGGCCGCTGCGGATCGACGGCGAGGACTACCGGCACCGCGGGCTGCCCGAGGCTCCGCCTCCGTACTCCGACGAGCAGGTCACCAAGGCGGCGTACGCCACCGAGCGGGCCTCGCTCGACGACTTCCCCGGGTTGCTGGACCACCTCTCGAAGGTCCACCCGAGCCGGTACGGGGCGCTGACCGACGGCGTCCGTGCCGTCTGCCTCACCGATGTCCAGCCGGTTCCGGACCAGTCGACGGCGCTGCGCCTGGTGGTGCTCGCGGACCGGCTGTACGACCGGGAGGTGCCGGTGCTCGCTTCCGGACTGCCGTTCGACCGGCTGTTCAGCGACGAGATGCTGAACGGCGGGTACCGCAAGAAGTACTTCCGGGCGATCTCCCGGCTCACCGCTCTGGCCCGGGACGCGAAGGGCTTGGTGGCCCAGTAGGCCGCGGCCGGCCGGGACCGGACGCCCGAGCTGGGCCGACCCGGTCGCGTCACGGGCGCGCTGGTCCTCACGGTTCACGTGTCATATGAACGCGTGATACACACGTGCGGGTCACATCTCCTGTCCGCCAGCAGGGAGTTGCCTCATGACCGCAACACGACGTCAAGTCCTGGCCGGTGCCGGCGCAACGGTCGCCGGGATCGCCTTCACCGGCTCGCTCTCGGAACTGTTCGCGGGCACGGCTGCCGCGCGGGGACGGGGCGGGAGCGGCTACGGGCCGCTCGTGCCCGACCCGGACCGCCTGCTCGATCTGCCACGGGGCTTTCGCTACAAGGTCCTGTCGAGAGAAGGCGAGCCGCTCCGCTCGGGCGAGGGCGGGGTGCCCAGCAACTTCGACGGTATGGCCGCCTTCGCGGGGCGCCACGGCCGCGGCCACGCCCGCGTACATCTGGTGCGCAACCACGAGAACCGCCCCACCGCCCGAATCCGTGTACCGGCCGTGGCAGGCCTGACGTACGACCCGAACGGCATGGGCGGCTGTACGGCCATCGCGCTCGACTCCCGCAACAACGTCCTCGGCGAACGGGTGGCCATCGCCGGTACGGCCGTGAACTGCGCGGGCGGCCCCAGCCCCTGGGGAACCTGGCTGACCTGCGAGGAAACCGAGGACCAGGCCGGCACCAACGGCTACACCAAGGACCACGGCTTCATCTTCGAGGTCGACCCCGTGGATCCGCACCGCACAGGCGCCGTGCCGCTCACCGCGATGGGCCGCTTCCAGCACGAGGCGATCGCCGTGGATCCCCGAAGCGGCATCGTGTACGAGACCGAGGACGCCTTCCAGAAACCCTTCGGCTTGTTCTACCGGTTCCTGCCGGCCAAGCCGCTGGGCGGCAGGGGCTCGCTGCGCGCGGGAGGCTCACTGCAGGCGATGCGCGTACCCGGCGTGCCGGACCTCTCGGCGATCCAGCAGACCGGCGCGAGCTTTGGCGGGGTGGAGTGGGTCCCGGTCCCCGACCCGCTGGCGAAGGAGACCCCGATCCGGCTGCAGGACTTCGGCCGGCAGGGCATCACACACGCCCAGAAGCTGGAGGGCTGCTACTGGGGCGACAGGTCGGTGTACTTCGTCTCCAGTTTCGCGCGCAGCAGGGAGGGCTCGGCCGCCGACCACTTCGGCCAGGTGTGGAAGTACGAGCCGCACCGGCGCCGCCTGACCCTGGTCGTCGCCTTCGGCCCGAGTACGGACATCCAGCTGCCCGGCGAATCCCCGGACAACATCTGCCTCGCGCCGAGCGGGGGCCTGATGGTGTGCGAGGACGGTGACGGAGCGCAGCACGTCTACGGGCTGACCAGACGCGGCGAGGTGTACCCGATGGCCCGGGGCGCCCAGAACATCGGCACCCCCCAGGCCCCGGAGTGGGGCGAATTCGCCGGAGTCGCCTTCTCGCCGGACGGCGGCACGATGTACGTGAACTGCTACACCCCCGGCACCACGTTCGCCGTCACGGGCCCCTGGCGATAACGGTGCCAGCGCTCGCGGTTCCCGGCGATCCGTCGCACGATCGAGGGAACTGACCGGACGGCCGGAAGGGTGCGCGGTGGCCAAGAAGGACACGAAGAAGAGCAAGGCCGCGAAGGGCGCCAAAACCCCGGCGAGCAAGCAGCGGCGACGTGCCGATCTCCGTGGGCTGCTGCGCATCCCCGGCGAGGAGCCGGTCGATCTCTCCTCGTACGACGCGGCGGACACACCGGCGAGCCCTGCCGACAAGATCGACGCACTCGCCGACACCATCCAGATGGGTGAACGCCTCGGCGAACTGCAGGAGCGTCTCTTCGCGGCGAGCACGGCGGGCGACCGGCGCCGGCTGCTTCTGGTGCTCCAGGGCATGGACACCAGCGGCAAGGGCGGCACGGTCAAGCACGTCATCGGGCAGTTCAACCCGTCCGGCTGCCGGATCATGGCGTTCAAGTCGCCGACGGCGAAGGAGCTGAAGCACTCCTTCCTGTGGCGGATCAAGAAGGCGCTGCCGCTGCCGGGCGAGATCGGCATCTTCGACCGCTCGCATTACGAGGACGTCCTGATCGCCCGCGTGCGTGAGCTGGTGCCGCTCGATGCGGTCGAGCGCCGTTACGAGAAGATCAACCGCTTCGAGAGGTCCCTCGCCGACGACGGCGTGACCGTGGTGAAGGTCTTCCTGCACATCAGCGCGGAGGAGCAGCGGAACCGGCTGCTGGAACGGCTCGACAACCCGGACAAGCACTGGAAATTCAGCCCGACCGACATCGAGGAGCGGAGGCTCTGGCCCGCGTACATGCGTGCGTACGAACTGGCGATGGAGCGCTGCTCGACGGACGCGGCGCCGTGGTACCTGGTCCCCGCGGACCGCAAGTGGTATCGCAACTGGGCGATCAGCAAACTGCTGCTGGAGCATCTCCAGGCCATGGGTCCGCAGTACCCGAAGGGCGACTTCGACGTGGAGGAGTGCCGCAGGCGGCTGCTGGAGGAACCCTGACCCGGGCAGATGCAGCTGCGGATGCATGGCCACGTGTGGCGCACGCTGCTGACGGTCCGCATCTGCCGGGCCTGGAAGGGGAGTTGCTCCCGAGGTCCCAGGGCGTCTACTCGATGACGAGCTCGACCGGGATGTTGCCGTGGGTGGCCTTGGAGTAGGGGCAGTAGGCGTGGGTCTTCTCAAGGAGGTCACGGCCCGCGTCGCCCTGCAGGTGGTCGGGCAGCTCGACCCGCATGGTCACCGCGAGGCCGAAGCCTCCGTCGCTGTCCTTGCCGATGCTGACCTCGGCGGTCACCGAGGCATCCTTGACGTCGATCTTCTCCTGGCGGCCGATGGCACCCATCGCGCTGGCGAAGCAGGCGGCGTAGCCGGCCGCGAAGAGCTGCTCGGGGTTGGTTCCCTGCCCGTTGCCGCCGAGCGCCTGCGGGAAGGCGAGTGGCAGGTCGATCTGGCCGTCCGAGCTGACGGTGCGGCCCTCGCGGCCGTTGGCGGTGGCGACCGCGGTGTACAGCGCGTCCATGAGTTGCATCCCTCTTTGTCCGTGGAGAAACCGTGGTCACAACTGAAGCACACAATTCAATTGGACACAACTTAATGAGCCGCGGTGTACTCTCGCCGCATGGAGAAGACGACGCTGTTCACCGTGCCGGACGAGGACTTCCTCCGGCTCGACCACCAGATCTGCTTCTCGCTGCACGCAGCCGCCCGCGCCTTCAACGGCGTCTACCGGGCCGCGCTGAAGGACCTGTCCCTGACCTATCCGCAGTACCTCGTGATGATGGTGCTGTGGGAGCACGGCGAGCTGCCGGTCAAGCGGATCGGCGAGCATCTGCGGCTGGACTCGGGCACGCTGTCGCCCCTGCTCAAGCGGCTGGAGACGACGGGCTACGTGGAGCGCAGGCGCAGCCATGAGGACGAGCGGTCCGTCACGGCCCGCCTCACCCCCGCGGGCGTCGCGCTCCGTGAGAGGGCACTGGGCGTACCTCGAAAGATCGCCGCGGCCACCGATATGTCACCGGATCAGATCCGCGAGCTGCGCGCCCGCCTCGATGACCTGACCGCCACGCTTCAGGCGGCCGGCCTGGCGGCCGCCGAGCCCGACGTCGGCCCGGCCGGCTGCGCGACCACCGACGGCTGAGCGGGGCCAGGGGCCGGCGTCACATGTCCCGCGCCCCGGGGCGGGGCCTCTCCGAGCCGTCGGGGTCAAGAGCCCGCGATCCAGCACTCGGCCCAATGCCGCTGCGCGTTCTCGATATACGGGAATGAGGCGATGCGCTTCGCTTGCTCGCGGATTTTGCCATGCCCTCGGGGCGGGAGGCGACGGAGAGGCCGATGCCGACCTGGTGGTAACCGGCGTCATCCTCCGGATTCCCGGTGCGGCGCCACAGCATTCAGCAGGCACTCGCGGTCGTCCGCGCCGATCAGTCCGTCCGGCAGGCAGTCGTCGTCCAGCAGCGTGAGCAGCACGGACGCGTGTTCGGCGAACGCGGCCCTGCACTGTTCGCGTTCGGGGTGGCGCCGTCCGAGACACCCGGGTATCTGCGGCCAGTCGGCATCGGTGCAACCCAGAAGGGCGGGGTGGTCGCCTCCTGCTGGCCCTGCCTGCGGATGTTCACGAAGAAACTCGCCGACGGCGGCCTCTCCGACCGCCGTGTCCACCACGCACATACTTTTCTGCCCCCGCCCCACACGCCCCACCCGCCCGGCAACCAACCCATCCCAGGCAGCCCACGACCCACGACACCACCCGGCCAAGATAGCTAGGAGGCGGCGTGCAGCTCAGCCAGCAGGTCCCACAGGGTCACTCCGCCGTCCGAGCTTGCCGTGACGGCGACCGGGCGCCCCTGGAACTCCGCACACGCCACGGACCTCACGGACTTGCGGTGCTCCCGCAGAACGCCGAGTTCCCGGCGTCCGGCGACGTCCCATACTCGCGCGCTGCCGTCCGTGCCGCCCGCGACGGCGACGAGGAACGCCGTGCGCGGCCACCGGGGTACGCGTGGCCCGGAGAGGATGCGGTGCACGGCATCGTGCCTGATGTTTTCAGGGACGGGAAGCTTTCCGATCCTTCGTGAGATCTCCCGCAGGCTGGGCTCGCCGGCTTCGAGGTGCAACATCCGCAGCGCAGTGCGGAATGCCTCCTCCGGACCTGTGGCGCCACCAACCTCCACCAGCATCCCCTCTCAGCCGGTTCTCGCAGGCACGGGCATGAGTCTGTCAGGGAGCGTCAGGGACTGTGAGGCTCTTTCAGGGCTGCTCGGGACCGTTTCGCCGACCGCTGTATCGGGGCAGAACCTTCCTCCCGCGAGGGTTCGCTCCCGGTAGCGCGAAACCCAGAGCCCGGCCTCTGGGTGACCAGTTCCCCTCCAGGCACTTGGAAGGCGTCATGGCTCTATCCGACAAGACCCCGGCAGTCGCCGACGGCGAACGGAACGTCCGTGCCCGCAACCGGGCCGAAGTGGCGGTGTTCGTCGCCGTACTCGTGACCCTCGTCACGCCCGGCGCGTTCGGTCATGCAGAACCCGGCGTACTGGCCGACGCGGTCACCTTGGCCACGCTCTGTGTCACTTGGCGCCGAGGCACCGGAACAGGACCCGGAACAGGAACGGGCTGAGCGATGGGTCAGCGCGCCCATGAGCGGCTCAGAGGTGCGCGACGGTGAGCACGCCGTCGCGCGTCGCGGCGATGTGGGTGCCGAAAGGGCGGCCGACCCGGTTCAGCGTCGCCCGCAGCCACGCGCCGTCTTCGGCCGACGCGTGCTGGAGGCGCATCCGCCGCGACTGCAGGGGTGTGATCCGCGCGGCCGCCAGTGTGCCGGTGTCCGGTTCCACCGAGACGAAGTACAGCAGCCGCAGGTCGTCCCGGTACTGCTCATAGCCGGTGATGCCTTCGTAGTCGTCGATGAAGTCGCCGCAGCCGTACAGGATGAGCTTGCCGCGGTACACCTCCAAGGGGCGCGGATGGTGCGAGGAGTGTCCGTGCACGACGTCGACCCCACCGTCGATGAGCGCGTGCGCGAAGCGGACCTGGTCGCGCGGGATGCCGTAACCCCAGTTCGATCCCCAGTGGACGGATACCACCGCCACGTCTGCGGGCTGCTTCGCCTGCCGTACGCGGTGGGCGATCTCCGCTGCCGCGGCCTGGGACGGCTGGGGTACGAAGTCCACACCTGGCAGGTCCTCATCCGCGGCCCAGCTCCGCGGAATACCGCTGGACGGCATTCCGCAGGAGAAGACGAGGACCCGGCCGCCGCCGGCGACGGTGACGGCCGCGGGCCGCCGCGCCTCGGTGGTGTTCCGGCCGGCGCCCACTGCCCGCAGGCCCGCCGCGGTCAGGGTGTCGAGCGTTTCCGCCAGTCCCCGGCGGCCGAAGTCCAGCACGTGGTTGTTGGCCAGGACACAGGCGTCGGGCCGGGCGGTGGTGAGGCAGGGGACGTTGGCCGGGTGCATCCGGTAGTGCACCGCCTTCCCCGGCGCGAAGTCGTCGCTCCGGGTGATGCTCGTTTCCAGGTTCACCACCCGGGCGTCGGGCGCGGCCTCCTCGAGTGCCCGAAGGGCATCGCCCCACGGCCAGGAGTAGCCGACGGGACGGGGGATGGGGCCGTTCGCCGCCTCCGCCAGCTCGATGTACGTCCGGGCGTCGCCGAGGTACGTCTCCCGCAGCACCGGGTCACCGGGGTGGGGAAGAATCTGGTCGACGCCACGGCCGAGCATCACGTCGCCGCAGAGGGACAGCGTCACCACGTCGCCGCGCACGCTTCCACGCTAGTCCTCGGCCGCCGTCGGTGCGCAGCTCCCGGCCGGGGAGCGGGCTCATGACACCGGCTGCCCGGCCACGTCTTCCGCGGGTGCCGGTACTCGGCCGGCGCGGCGGGGCCGCCTACAGGCCGGTACACGTCCGGCGGACCGGGCGGCGCCGCGGCCGCAGGGCGGTGCGGTTCGCGGCGCCGACCAGCGAAGCGAGGACCGACTGAAGCAGACGTCGGCCGCCGCGTCAGCCCGTCTGGCCGAGGCCGTCGTTCCCTGCATCGGCGTCACCGTTGTCCCCGGCGTCACCGTTGTCCCCGGCGTCGCCACCGTTCCCGGCATCGGCGTCACCGTTGCCGCCCGCGCCGATCTCCGCGCCGACCGCGGCCAGTGCGGTGGTCACCGGCTGGAAGAACGTCTCACCGCCGGAGGTGCAGTCTCCACTGCCCCCGGAAGTGAGACCGATCGCGCTCCCGTCGGGCGTGAAGAGGGCACCTCCGCTGTCGCCCGGCTCCGCGCAGACACTGGTCTGGATGAGCCCGCTCACCGTGCCTTCCGGGTAGTTCACCGTGGCATTGAGCCCGGTCACCGCGCCCTCCCTCAGACCGGTGGTGCTGCCCATGCGGAAGACCTGCTGACCGACGGCCGCGTCGGCCGCCTGCGTGATCTGTACGTTCTGGCCGCCGCCGACGTCGACCACGCTCGGTGCGTCGGTGGCCGGGTCGTCGTACGTGACGAGTGCGAAGTCGCCGTCACCCGGGAACGTCGCCGCCTGCACCGTACCGATGGGCGCGCCGTTCGGGTCCTGCGACCACTGCTCGGCGGCCACACCGCAGTGCCCCGCCGTCAGGAAGCCCGGCTGCCCGTCGTCGGTGGTCACGTTGAATCCGAGGGAACAGCGCGCGCCGCCCCCGAAGATGGCGTCGCCGCCCTCGATGAAAGGCTTGAACTCGCCTGCGGACTTCTGGATCCGGGCCAGGCCCGTGCCCAGCGATTCCACGGTGCCCTCCAGTCTGTCCCACCGCTCACCGGTCACGGTGCGGTCCGCCGTGACCAGGATCTGGTTGGTCCTCGGATCGAAGGCCCACGCCGTGCCCGGGATGGTGGCCTGCCTGGTCAGCGTCCTTGTGGCGGACTTCAGTTCGCCGGTGCTGTTCTGCACGCTCCTGGCCACCGCGCCGGCCTTCTTGACCTGGACGTTCACATTGTTGTTGTCGCCCACGACGTTGACGACGACCTGTTGCTTGTCGGCGTCGTAGTACGCCCCTCCATATGCCTCGTCGCCCAGCTGCGAGGCCAGTTGTGCGACGAGCTCAGCCGCCGATGCTGCGCTCACCGCCCTGGGGGCGGGCCCCTTCGAGGCCTCGGACCCGGACTGCGAAGCATTGGCGTGGGGCAGCAGCACAGCGGCCGCGGCGATGCCCACGGCGCCGGCTCCTGCGAGAACGGCCTTTCGCTTCGGTATGCGCCTGTGACTCAACTCGTCGCCTCCTGCGGGGGTACGGAGCCCGGTTGCCGACGGAAACCGGGGGGACGCGTCCGACCACTGATACGCGTGGGACGGAAGTTGTGTTCACCGGCCTCTGCAGAAGAAGCTCTTCGATCGGGTTGGCCAACCGCCGTTAAAGTGACCGCAGTTGTGGTGCGGGGCGGACCGGGAGCGGGCGGGCATGCGGGACGACGAGGTCGCGGAGGATCCGGCGCCCGGGCGCCGGTTCGGGCAGTTCACCGTACTGACGGAGCTGGCCGGCGGAGGCATGGGGCGGATCTATCTGGCGCGCTCGCCGGGCGGCCGAACCGTCGCCGTCAAAACACTGCTGGCCGACGGCACGAGCGGCACCGTCGCCGAGGCGGACCGCAGGCGATTCGCTCGCGAAGTGGCCCTGGCCCAACGGGTACGGGGCGTCTACACCGCGAGCGTGGTCGATGCCGACGCGACCGCGCCGATGCCCTGGATGGCCACGGAGTACGTCGCGGCGCCGTCGTTGCGGGATCTGGTGGAAAGCTGCGGGACGCTTGATGTGGCCGCGCTCCACTGGGTCGCCGCCGGGATCGCGGAAGCACTGGTCAGTGTGCACCGGGCCGGCCTGGTTCACCGGGACGTGAAGCCGTCCAACGTACTGCTGCCGGTCGAGGGTCCGCGAGTGATCGACTTCGGTATCTCGCAAGCGAGCGACGTCACGCGGACTCAGGCGACGCTGGGCACGGTCGCGTTCGCGGCTCCCGAACAGGCGCGCGGCGAGCCGACCACTCCGGCCTCCGACGTCTTCTCTCTCGGCGCGACCCTCTTCCATCTCGCGGTCGGGCGGGCGCCGTACCGGGACGGCGGTGCCGGGCCGGCCCTGGAGCAGCTGGTGCGGGCGGCGACGGGCGACCTCGATCTCTCCGGGCTGCCGCCCGAGGCCGAGGCGCTGGTGCTGCCCTGTCTGGCCCTCGACCCCGCGGACCGGCCCACCCCGGCGCAGATCCTGGAAAGTTGCGCCGCGCGGCTGGGCAGCCGGCCCGAGGCTCGCGGTGGCCAGGACTGGCTGGACCCCACGTGGCTCGCGGCGATCGAGCGGTACCGCAGACGCCGGGACCGCGAGGTCGAGGAGGCCGGCCGCCGACGGACGGACCCGGAAGCCGCGACCGGGCTGCTGACACGGGCCCTACGGACGTCGGTCCTGCCGGCCCTGGCACCGGCCGGAGTACGGCGGCGGGTGGGATGGATCTCGGCGGCGCTGGTGATGGTGGCGGCGGTCGGCCTGCTGGTGATCCGGCCCTGGGAGGGCGACGGCGGAACGGTGGGACTGCCGGACGCGCCGGTGGGCTTCCACCAGGTGGAGAGCACACAGCAGGGCGTGTGCGGCGGCCGGCCGTCACCTACCCTGCAGCCGGATGCCGGCCGGTCCTACACCGCCGACGACCGCCAGGAGTGCGCGACCGTCTCCCCCACCGGCGGGATGACCGTACGCAAGCTGGACGGCGTCCGGGTGTACATGGACACCGAGACCGGCCAGGGCTGGGTGGTCGAAGTCACCTTCAGCAGCGCGGACTCGGCGCTGTTCAGCAAGCTGACGGGGCAGGTCGCGGGCTGGACCCCGCCCAGGAACCAGATCGCCATAGTCCAGGGAGACCGGCTGCTGGCCAGTCCGGCCGTCCTCTCACGCATCAACAGCCGAACGGTCACGATCGCGACCAAGCTCAGCGAGTCCCAGGCCCGCTTCCTGGCCGGCGCGCTGGGCGCCCGCTGACGCCCGCTGGCGTCCGGTGACGCCCCGCGGACCGGATGCGCGGACCGCCCGCGGTGTTGGCGTCGGCCATGTGGTGAGGACTTCGGCTCCGCGGGGTGCCGCAAGTCCGCGTTCCTCACATGATCGTATATTTTCCGCGAGTGACCATTTTTGTACGAAGATTGGTGGCGGCTGTCACTCTTGGTGCCGCACTCGCCGGCTGCGGGGACTCCCGCTCCACAACCGGCCTCTCGGCGGCTCGGAGCGCACCCGCCTCCCCGGCCGCGAAGGCGTCCGCCGCCGCGACGGCTCCCGGCGCCCGGGCACCGGGGCCGCCGCCCACCACGGCCGCCGGCCCCGCCGGTCTGACACCGGTCTTCGAGCGCGCTCGGTCGACTGCCGGGGAGAAGACCGTCGCGCTCACCTTCGACGCCGACATGACGGCGGATCAGGGCCCGCGCGCGGCACGCGGCGAGCGCTTCGACAATCCGGCGCTCATCTCCTCACTGCGCCGGCTCAAGGTGCCGTCGACGGTTTTCATGACCGGCCGGTGGGCCGAGGAGTACCCGGACCAGGCGAGGTCCATCGGGACCGATCCGCTGTTCGAGATCGCGAACCACTCGTACAGCCACCACGCGTTCAAGTCGCCCTGCTACGGCCTGCCCGCCCTCGACGACAAGGCGGCCCGCTCCGATGTGGAGCGGGCCTTCGCCGCGTTCCGGAAGGCGGGGGCGCGCAACACCGTGCCGTATTTCCGCTTCCCCGGCGGCTGCTACGACGACCGGGCGCTGCGCGCGCTCGCCCCGGCCGGGGTGACGGCGGTGCAGTGGGACGTCGTCAGCGGCGACGCGTTCGCGACCGACGCGGACGCGGTGGCGGAGCAGGTGCTCGCCGGCGTCCGGCCCGGTTCGGTGGTGGTGATGCACTGCACGCGCAGCGCAGCGCCGGTCACCGGCGAGGCGGTAGAGCAGATCGTGCCGGAGCTGCGCAGGCGCGGCTACCGCTTCGTGAAGGTCTCCGAACTCATCGAGAGGTGATCACCTCAGGAAAGTGATCACCCGGAGCAGGCGGCGCGCTGCGCCTCCTGCCATTCACAGACCGGGCACAGCACGATGCCCGGCGTCGCCACGTTGTACTCGGTGGGCTTCCCGCACTGCACGCAGTCGGCGTACGGCGGGCCGCCGGGCACGACCGCGGGCGCGCGGCCGGCCGGCGTCTCGCAGTACTGCTGGTTCCCGTCCATACGTACGAGCGTACTCAGGGCCGCGGCGCCCGGGTGACCCGCGGACGTCCTCAGTTGGCGGTGGCCTTCTCGGGCCTGGCCTCGCTCGGCCGTACGATCACGAAGCCCTCGCCCTGAAGCATCAACTGGACCGCCTCGCCGGAGCCGCCGCGCAGCATCGAGCCAACGCTCTGCGAGCGGTGCAGGCCGGTGTTCAGCTGGGCGCTCCAGCCGACGACCGCGTCGGTGTCGACATACACCGGGGCCTGCGGGCTGACGGGGATGACCAGCGGGGCGCCCTCGCAGATCACGCCGAGCCGGCCATGGCCGGTGAACAGGCTGTTGAAGAGTCCGCCGCCGGTCATGCCGGCGCCCTTCACCGTCTTGATCTCGTACGACAGCGTGGAGTCGAAACACAGCACGTTGCGGCCGTTGATGGTCAGCGCGTCGCCCTGGTCGAGGTCGACGATGAAGCAGTTGGCGGCCTCGTGCGCGAACCATGCCTCGCCCTGGCCGCGGACCGCCATCAGCGGCAGGCCCTCGCCGGTGACGGCGCGCTTGAGCATGCCGCCTATGCCCTGGCCCCTGCGCTCGAACTGGAGGTTGCCGCGGAAGGCGATCATCGATCCCTGTCGCGCGAGCATCTCCCCGTTCACCGCGTACCTGATCGACTTGGCGTTCTGCAGGGTCATCCCGGGCGCGGTGGCGGGCTGGACCATGTTCTCGGAGGCAAAAAGATCGCTCTTCATACGGCGCATCCTCACCCGGAGCCATCGGCTCCGACAACAATGTTCACGTCACGGCCTGGCAAACTGAGCCGGGTGAACAGCCAGAACGACGCCCTCCCCGACAGCCCCTTCCGGCATGAGCGGACCCAGCGCGACGCGGCACCCCAGTTCGTGCTGCCGCTGGTGGTCCGCATCGAGCGGGCCGAGCCCCCGGCGCGTACCGACGCGCTGGAGACCGCGGCCCGCGCGGTACTCGTCCTGCTCTCCGACGAACGGTCGATCGGCGAGGGAGAATGGGCCGGGGCGGTGCGGGACTGGCAGGACGCCCGTATCCGCAAGGTCGTACGGCGGGCGCGCGGCGCGGAATGGCGGCGGGCCGAGACGCTGCCAGGCATTACGGTCACAGGCAAGTCGGCCCAGGTACGGGTGTTTCCACCGGTTCCGCTGGACGGCTGGCCGAAGGAGCTGGCCAAGTTGCAGGTCTCGGGCACCGATCTCGACGATCCCGGACCGCCGGTCGGTCCCGACCCCGCCGCGCCGGTGCTGTGGCTGAACCCGGACCTCTCGATGTCGGCCGGCAAGGCGATGGCTCAGGCGGGCCACGGAGCCCAACTCGTCTGGTGGGAGCTGCCGGAGGCGGAGCGGGCGGTGTGGCGCGGGGCCGGCTTCCCGCTCTCCGTACGGACCCCCGGGCCCGAGTTGTGGCGCGAGCTCACCACGGGCGGGCTGCCGGTGGTCCGGGATGCCGGATTCACGGAGATCGCTCCGGGTTCGTGCACGGTGGTCGCCGACCATCCCGCACTGCGCGGTTGAAACACCCGCCCCTCGAGGGACTTTGCCCTCCCTTTGAACAGACCTGCCGCCGGAGCCGTACCTCCCCATACTTGCAAGTAGGTTGAAGGACTGGTCAGCCGGCGGTTTGGTTCGACGGTGTAAGGCACCTGCCCGGGAGAAACAATTGCGACGCATCAACGGAACAGCCCTCATCATCGCGGCCCTGGTCGCGACACTCGGCGCACTCGCCTTCCCGGTGTGGTCCTACGCGGACCGCTCCGGAACGGGGCAGGCCAATCTCAACGCGGCGACGGTGGCGACCCAATGGGGACCGCTGTCCGCCACCGACCGGGACTTTCTGGTCAAGGTGCGGCTCGCAGGACTGTGGGAGCTGCCGGCGGGACAGCAGGCGATCGAGCGCGCACCCAGTGAGGCCATCAAGGCCACCGGCGACCACCTCGTCGTCGGACACACCGATCTTGACAAGCGGGCCCGCCTGGTGGCCTCCAAGCTGAGCGTCGAACTGCCGAACGTGCCCAACGAACAACAGCAGGGCTGGCTGCAGGAACTCTCCGCCGCGAGCGGCAAGACGTACGAGCGGAAGTTCGTGCAGCTGCTGCGCAACGCCCATGGCAAGGTCTTCAGCCTGGTCGCCCAGGTCCGGCACACCACACGCAACACCCTCATACGGCAGCTGGCCACCGACGCCAACCAGACGGTCCTGGACCACATCACCATGCTGGAGAGCACGGGGCTCGTGGACTTCGACGCCCTCGCCAACGAGGCGGCCGCGGGCGCCACCGCCAGCCCGACCGGTCCCCCGCCCCCGTCGTCGGTGCCGGCCCCGCCGCTCCCGGTCGTGCCGACGGGGACGGACCAGAAGTTCACCTCGCGGCCGTCGGCACAGCCGACGGAGGAGCTGGAGAACGGCTCCGTGATCAACACCAACCGGCCCGAGCCGCAGGGCCATCGAGTGGAATAGCGGGCTCCGCTCCGGAACCTCAAATGAAGCTCTGAACGTCCCCTCCTCTGGGTTCGCCACGCTCCGCCGGGGTCATTACCCCTGCACCCGTCGAACGTACGGACCGGAGGAGGGGAACATGGAGCCCACAACACACCTGGGGATCGGCATCGGCTGGCGGCCGGAAATCGCCGACGCGGTGGAGCGGCTGCCCGGTGTCGACTGGGTCGAGGCAGTGGCCGAGAACCTCTGCCCCGGCCATCTGCCCGAGTCGCTGCTCCGGCTGCGCGAACGCGGCACCCTCGTCGTCCCGCACGGCGTCTCGCTGGGCCTCGGCGGGGCGGAGCGCCCCGACCCCGGACGCCTCGCGGATCTGGCCGCACGCGCCGAGGCCCTCGGTTCGCCGCTGGTCTCGGAGCACATCGCGTTCGTACGGGCGGGCGGCCCGCTCACGGCCTCTCCCCGTCTGGAGGCGGGGCACCTGCTGCCGGTACCGCGCACTTGGGACGCCCTCGCCGTGCTGTGCGAGAACGTCCGCATCGCGCAGGACTCGCTGCCCGTGCCGCTGGCCGTCGAGAACATCGCCGCGCTCATCTCCTGGCCGGACGAGGAGATGACGGAGGGCCAGTTCCTGGCGGAGCTGGTCGCGCGGACCGGGGTGAGGCTGCTGATCGATGTCGCCAACCTCCACACGAACCTGGTCAACCGCGGCGAGGACCCGGCCGCCGCGCTCGACGAGCTTCCGGTCGAGGCGATCGCGTACGTCCATGTCGCCGGCGGCATCGAGCGGAACGGGGTCTGGCACGACACGCACGCGCACCCGGTGACCCGTCCGGTCCTGGACATCCTGGCGGAACTGCGCGCGCGGACCGACCCTCCCGGCGTGCTGCTGGAACGGGACGACGACTTCCCGTTGGAAGGAGAGCTGGCGGCGGAACTGACCACGATCCGCACGACGCTCACGGCCGCGCCCGCGGCCGCGATCCCGCACCCCGTCCAGGTCCCGCCGCTCCCTCCCACGACGACCACGGCCGGACCTCCGGCCGCGGACGCCGGGAGCGGCTCCGCGGACGACCGGGTAGGACCCGCGCGGCAGCGTCTCGCCGTCGCCCAGACGGCGTTGCTGTCCGCGCTCGTCGCCGGCACCCCCGCCCCGGAGCGCTTCGACGCCCGGCGCCTGCGCGTACAGAGCCGTGCGCTCGCCGCCAAGCGGGCGGACGCCGTCGCCAAGGTGGCCCCCGAGCTGCCGCGGATCCTCGGCGACGGCTACCGCCGCGCCTTCCTCGCGTATGCCACGACCCGCCCCATGTCGGACGGATACCGGCGTGACGCCCTCGACTTCGCCGAGCACCTGCTGATCGCCGGGCGGCCCGAGGACGTGGCCGTACGCCGCCGGCTGACCGACTGGTGGCGCGAGCGTGCCGCCCCCCAGCCGCCCACCCGCGCCACCCGCTTCGTACGGGCGGCCCGGGCCGCCCTGGTCAGGAGGTGACCTCGTCAACTTCTCGGCCGTAGACGACCGAGCTTGTTGGCTCGGTCGTCTACACCTTGTCGCGCTCCCGACTGCCCACTACGGCAGGACGGTCACGGGTCGCATCTACCAGCGGAAGGAGGTGTTCAGGTC
>NZ_JBFBAS010000037.1:0-55410 GCF_040682335.1 Streptomyces sp. NPDC051219 | reverse complement strand
GCGGCAACGGTGCCGTGTGCGGTCAGGAAAGCGATCGCAGCCTTGTAGCCGGCGGCCGTTGTGGGAAACTCGGCGTCGGCGAGATGCCCACCGCGTGACCACACCGACGTGAATAGTGTCGGCGTGCGAGTCCACCCCGCCGACCACTATCTCCTCAACAGCGTCCGCAGTGTCTGTTCCTGTCATGCTGGAGATGCCTTCCTCACCGGAGGTGACTCCGGCCGGATGGGGCAGACAGGACAGTGAGGGGGCCTCTGGCCAGGCTCCTGACTTGTTGAATCGAGCCCAGACGCTCGGTCTGCACGGTGTGGTGCCTTCTCCGCGGACCTTGGGCTTGGGCTGGGCGGAGATGCGGCGGATGCGCAGCCGTTTGCAGGCAAGGGTGGCCTCGAGCGTCACCTCGGTGAGCAGATCGCCGGGCGCGTGGTCACTGCGCAGTTGCACGGTGCGCCCGTCGGTGGGCGGTTCGCCGTAGAGGGCAAAGCAGATGGCGGCGAACAGGGTGCTCTTACCGGCGCTGGTGTCGCCGTGGAGAAGGAACAGGCCGTCGGCGGACAGAGCGTCGAAGTCGACCGTGTGTCCAGACTCGGGATGGCCCGGTCGTAGATGTCGCCCGCGACCAGCAGCGCGTCTACCCGCTCGGCGTGGGCGGTGACACAGATGTGGTCGAGGATCTTGTGCTGGGCATGGATCAGGTGTTCTCCGTGGAACCGGCGGCCCAGATGCCAGTCAGAAGTGTGCAGAAACCGCATGAGCACAGACCGTAACCAGGAGGTGGAGCACTACGGGCGGTTTTCCCGATAAACGGTCTTCCTTACGGGGATGTAGAGGCAGAAGAAGGCTTCTTTTTGGCGGCCTTCAGCCGGTTCGGGGACCGAGTGATTGTCAGCGGCAGGGCCAGATAACCGGATGCGGGCTGGCCTTCCCGGGCGGAGCCGACGGAGGAACAGCGCAAGGAGCGCATCCTGACAGCGCCCGCTGCGCGTGCTCCTCCTGCAAGACCTCACTACCTTGAAGTCGTGGATGGTCTCAGGCTGACAAGGCAAGCGCTAGGCTGAGATCGCGCCAGAGACCTCGAGTCTCTGAGAGGTCGACGTTCGGCCAGGCCGCCTCGGTGAGGACTTGGACATAGGCGTGGTCCGCGCCGGCGGTCAAGTGCTCGTTGATCCGCGCCGCGATCTCGTCCGGTGTGCCGTACGCATACACGGCGTCGATCAGCGCGTCACTGCCTCCGTCCGCGAAGTCTTGTTCGCCGAAGCCGAGGCGGCGCCAGTTATTCAGGTAGTTACGGTAGTCGAGATAGGGCGCGAGCGCGGCCCGGGCGATCGTACGGGCCTCGTCGGTGTCGGTTCGAAAGATCGCCGGGACCATGGTTGCCAGTAACGCGTCGGGTCCGAGTAGCTCGCGGGCCGACTTGGTGTGCGCCACCGTCACGTTGTAGGGGCAGGCGCCCGCCGTTCTGGTCCGGGCCAGCTCGAGCATCTTCGGCCCTTGCGCGCCCAGGAGTACGTTGTCCTTCAGCAAGGTTGCGCTCGTGCGTTCCAGAGTGTCCAGGTAGTCGTTGAGCGCCTGAACCGGATCTTGCATCTTCTGCTGTTCGGCGGGTCCTAGGTTCTCGCTGTGACTCACCCCCAGCCCGAGCAGGAATCGACCAGGCTGCTCGGCTTCGATCTGGCCGACCTCGGCCGCGACGCTTTCGGGCTCCTGCTCCCAGATCGTGAGGATTCCGGTCGCGACCTTGATGCTCTCGGTCGCGTTGAGGAGTTCACGGGACTGCGCAACCACGCCCGGCTTGTGGGCTGAGGCCGGCCAGATGGCCGTATATCCGAGGTCTTCGATCTCTTGAGCGATGTCGTTGGCGGCATGGGGCTCGATGAATCGTAATTGCCAGCAATAGACCCCGACTGAGTCGAGCTTCATCTGTGGCTTCCGTCCTGCGTCACGTGCGCTGAGGTACTGCCGGGTTGGATCCTGGCCGATTGCGTTAGCCGCTCGAGTGCCCGTCCGCCGCCTTGAGGTACCGATCGAGGTACTGACCCGTTCCTTGCCATTCGAGCGATCACCGATACGCGTCGAACGTCGTCATGGAGAACCACACGCCGGGAGGTTCGTTGGCTTGAGGCTGTTCGAGGAGGGGCGACGTGGCAACATGGGCTCTTCAGCTCGTTGAGACGCTGGGCCGCAGCAGCGACAAACGCATCAGCGCGTCGAGTCGGCTCGAGATCGACCGGCGTCGATATCGGGGCCCGCCGCCATAGACAAGGTCGCCGGCGGATACGCTCCGGTACGTTGTCCGGTCCTGCGCGTCCAACGTGCGGAGATAGGTCGCCTTAAGCTCCACGATCTCCGCCTCGTTGGGCCCGCCACTCATTTCATGATGGGAGTTCAGCCAGTCCAGGTCGTCGCGACGGGCGTACAGAAAACAGCACCCCATTGACTCGCGATGGCGCGTACCTCAGGTGAAAGTTCTCCGCAGATCTCAAGCGACGCGACACTCGAGATCTCGAAGAGACGCTTGAGAATCGCTGGATCAACGAGGTTGGCGTGCTCGATGTACTCCTCCGCGGTACCGAAGTGCTCATGGAGCACGTAAGTGCCATCGGATTCATTCCGGTAGTAATCATAGGCGATTGGCTTGCGTCCGCTTGCTCGCTCGGCGTCGGTAATCGCCCTGGCAATGGCCTCGAACTCCGCCGCGTTCTCTGCAGGCACGTTCATCACGCACCGGGCACGAATCACACTCATGATCGCTCCATATCCGTAGTCGTTACCAGTTGCCGGCTTAAGCGGCTGCGCTCCGAAACTCCTTTTCCAGGTCAGCGCCGACCGGCTGGCCGTTGACCATCACGTGTGCAATGCCAAGCGCTGTCTCGTTTTCGAGCGGGTTCGCCGCCGGCGCCAGCTCCTGGAATTGCTTTGCGAGTGCCACGGTGATCGTCCGGGGTTCGACGCCCTGGGATCGGGCGATCTCGCTCAGCAGCTTTCCCGAGGCGATTGCCTCATCGAGCGACACACCATCGACGCCAAGCAGGTCAGTCACCGCAGCACGCACGGCCGGACGTTGCAGCACAATGCCTTGAAGCGCGGTGACGACGTAGGCGTCGATCTTGCGATCGATGAAGGAGATCCGCTCGATGAAGCGCCAGCCATCCGCAGTCCGTCGGAGCTGGTCGTGGTAGAACCCGGTGGCCCAGACGTGATTAGGACCCGAGGTGGTCTCGCGCATATAGAGCATCATCGAGACGCGCAGCTTCGCATAATCACCCTGAATGTCGAAGATGTGGTCACACGTGGTGTGTTGAATGCCGCCGCCGTCATCGGTGTCGTCCACGCCCCGCTTGAGCTCTTCACGTCCGTTTGCGATCCAACCGGCGTTCACTCCGATGTAACGTCCGTCCGGAATGAAGCAATCAGCGAAGGCCTCTGAATCGACCTCTACGCAGGCCCGGTTGTACACGGCCAGCAATTCCATGATCTCGAGTCGGTCCTGCATTTCGCGCGTATTCATGAGCACCTCACGATTTTTGGTGATCGGAATGTTGCTGAGACACATGAAATCAGGCGAGCACTACTCGTCACCCACCGAGATGGCAATCTTGCCCGTGACCTTCCGGTCCTCCATCGCGGCCAATGCCTCCTCGATGTGCGTCCACGGATATGAGCCCGAGACGAGAGGGTCCAGACGGCCGTTCTCGACCAGCGAGACGAGAAGGCGAAGATCGGAGTTCCACGCGTTGTGCTGGGCGAGTTCGTCGATCACCACCATGCCGACCATTCGCGCGCCCGGCTTCTTGTACCACCATTCCGAAGGGACCTGAATGGGAGTCCGATCGGATTCCCCGTAGATGACTATTGTTCCCCGGTCTGAAACCACATCGAACGACCGGTTGAGCCCCTTGCCGCCCACTCCGTCGAGAATGAGGTCATACGGGCCGTCGAACTTGTCGCCGGCCACGACACCGATGCCGCCGAGCTTGTCGATGAACTCCTGCCGATCCGGCGAACTAACCACTGCGGTCACGTGCGCACCGGCTTCGCGAGCGAGTTGTACGGCGTAGCACCCGACCCCGCCGGTCGCTCCAGTGACCAGCACCGGTACACCAAGAAGGAAGCCGCCGTAGTGCAGAGCTCGGAGCGCGGTCAGTCCGGCCGCGGGGAGAACAGCCGCGTCCGATGATGACACCGTATCCGGGAGAGGCACGACCTTCTCGGTCGAGACCGCGACGCGCTCGGACCAGCCCCCGAAACGCGAATAGGCAAGGACTCGAGTACCAACTGGTGCGCCGCTTCCATCAGCGGCCGCCCGAGTAACGACACCGACCGCATCCAAGCCACGGACGTGCCCGGCCTGACCTGACTTGATCATGAGCAGATCACCACGGTTGAGGGACGAGTGAGATACCTCGATCACCAACTCGTTCGCCGCCGGACTCGGCTCGTCCACGTCCTTGAAGACGACGCCGCCTTCCCCGTTGGTGCTCAAGCAACGCATGACTACTCCTCCGATGAGGCCGATCCGTTAAAGCTCGGGTGGTAGTTCGCCCTCGGCGCCGAGGATCTCGATGCCCCCGGCAGCCAGCGAGTCGGTCGACGGCAGAGGCATGATTCGTCCGGCAAATCCCGGGGGGATCGTGTTGGACTCGGCGGGACGGGAGACGCGCCTCATGAGGCCCTCGAAACCGGCCGGCGATACCAGAACGAGCCAGCGCGCGGTGTCGGAGACGACCTTGTACATGTGTGGTACACCCCGCGGTGTGTGGATCGCGTCTCCAGAACCGAGAGTGAAGGCCCGTCCTTCCTTGTGCACTTCCAGCTGACCTTCGATGACGTAGAAGGACTCGCTCTCGTTGTGATGAATGTGCGGCGGTGAGGCAAACGACGCCGCGTGCATCTCGATCAGCGCAAACTCTCCGCCGGTCGCTTCCTTGTCGAGCCGAACATGGGTGAGGTAGTGCTGGAACCAGATCGGCTCGCAATGAACCGTCTCGAGCACGGGAAGGTCTGATGCCACGAGGTCTCCTAGCGGACCAGAGCAGCCGCACTGCCCTGTTCCGAGGTCAGGCGTCGGCCGAAACGTGATGGACTCCGAGCGCCGCCGCCGCGCCGACCGGGTCTTCGTAGAAGATCTCGCTGCGGGTGATGAGGTCGTGCTTGACGTGGATGAATTCGACCACGCCCCCCTCGTAGGGTGTCCCCGTCGCACACGCGGTCGCCCGAAAGACGATCTTGACCAGCACGACACCGGGTGCGACTTCGCTGAAGATCTCCTCTTTGGCCTCGAACTCGCCCCAGGCCGCCCGGAACTTGGTGATGAAGTCGGTGTAACCATCAGCGCCGCGATAGGTTCCCGCGTAGGTGAGCGGAATCGGCTCAACGATCACGTAGTCCGGCGCGACGCCGGCCCGAATACCTTCGATGTCGCGCCTCTGGACGCAATCGATCCACGCCCGCACGATATCTACTGCACCGCTTGGCATGAGCAGCCACCTCCGTCCAGACTTCGACTACCTCGACCCGGCACGCGCTCACACATGTTGAGTCGAGTGAGAACGCGCGGTCCGGGCAACTACGGACCGCCTGTTCGACCGGTGGTCGCGATGTCGGGTCCGGAAATCCGCAAGCTGTAAGTTCGTTCTCGTCGAGATCGAAGACAGCGGGCGTGACCTGAACGCAGACGCCGCGACCTTCACACAGGTCGTAGTCGACGGTTATCTTCACTACAGCTCTGCAGTCAGGCCGATTAGCTCCGCGACTTGACCACGATCGGCAGCTCGGAAAACCCGAAGACGTAGCCCCATCGAGGCACTGGGTTGGCGCCCGGTGCCAACGCAAGGTCAGGCAGGTGATCGAGAACGGCTTCGAGTGCCACCGCGAGTTCCATCCGAGCGAGATGCGATCCCTGGCAGCGGTGCCGCCCGGCCCCGAAGGCCAGGTGACGATTTGTTTGCCTTCTGAAGTCGACGACGTCGGCGTCGGGGAATTCGTCGGGGTCGCGGCCAGTAGCCTGCAAGATGCAATGGACCAGGTCGCCCGCGCGTAGCTGGATTCCACCGACTTCAGTGTCCCGAGTGACGTAGCGGGCCGGTCCGGTCAAACCGCAGTAGCGCAACATCTCTTCGACAGCATTGGGAATCAGGTCCCGATTCTCATCAAGGTCGCGACGATGCTCAGGGTGGGTAGCCAAGAAATAGAGCATGCTCGACAGCGCACTCGTCACTGTGTCGAGGCCGGCCATCAGGTATTGCATCGTGGCGCGCCTGAGCTCCGACTGACTCCACGGCCGCCCATCGATGGTCGCATTGGCCAGCGCAGTCAACAGATCGTCCGGCGCGTCGGGCGACCCTCGTCGCGCCGCGAGCATCTGCTCGAAGTGTGACACCATGGCCGGGAGAACCTCGTTCTGCACCTCGGCGCGTTTGATCTCGTCTCCCCCCAGCCCGTCACCCAGCATCCGCTCCTTCCAATAGAGCAACTGGGGGGCGTCATCGGCCGGAGCGCCGAGCATCAAGAGGAACGTGTAGACCGGGAACGGAACGCAGAAGTCGGCGACCAGGTCCGCCGAACCTGCTTGCACGATCTTGGCCAGGTATTCGTCAGCGATTCGACGAGCGTCGTCATACAGCGGCCTCACCCGGCGCGGACCAAGCGCCGCGTTGAGCGCCGCGCGGTACTTGCCGTGATCAGGTTGGTCGACTTCCTCGGGAATGAGGCCGCCCTCGGCGCCTACGATCTCGACCTTCGGTATGAAGATCTGCCGAGAAGAAAAGGTCTCGGAATCCTTCAAGATCGTTCGGCAGTCCTCGTACTTCGTGAAGACGTAGAAGCCACCGAACTGCTCGCTATGGAAGGCCGGCAGCTCGTCGTGAAACCCAGCAAAGAGGTCGAAGTAGTCCGGGACGGCGGGATCGAACAACGTGAAGTTCCGGGCTCGCTCATGCAACTCGGCCGAGCTGTAGGGGCATCCTCGCTTCGTACCCACGGTGCCGTCTCCCCCGTTCATACGGTGCCTCTCCGGGTCCCAACACGGTCGCGCTCCGGCGCTCGCGAACTAGTCGACAATTCGGATCGCGCTCTCTGGGCAATTGTGGACAGCGTCAACAGCGGCGCCCTGCTGCTGCTCAGGGACGTCAAGCGCTTTCACGTAGGCGAATCCTTCTTCGTTATCTCCGAACAGCTCTGGATGGAGCGTGTAGCAGCGCCCGTGGCCGAAACACTCCTCAGAGTCAACGTTCAGCTGCATTGAATCTCCTCAACAGCGAGAGCTTGACCCGGCTTTCACTTTCTGGAGCCTAGTTAGGCCGCCAGGGTCAGTCAAGGTCTAAGTCGAAAGTGACTCGACTTTTCTACCGTCTGATGAGCGCGGACCGTATGCCATGCCGATATTTGGAGTGCTAGGGCTCAGCGTTCGCATGTCGTTCCGAGTAAGTGCTGCTACCGCGCCACCAGTCGTGCTGGTCGTCCTGTGCCACTTCGTGTGCCGGATCTGGAGTCGTTGTCGCGGGGTGAGCTGATCGAGCTCGCGCATGAGCAAGCTGCGGTGATCGAGCGTCAGAATGCGCAGGTCGCGGCGATGGCCGGGCAGATCGCGGATCTGATGGGCCGGCTGGAACGACCACCGGGAAGCTGGCCCGGCTGGAGCACTTGTTGTCCCGTAACAGCTCGAGCTCCAACTTCCCCCTCCTCCAAGGAGGGCACGCCGAACGGAAACACGCCGCCGGCCAAGCCGCGCCGCACGTCGGCCAGTGGCCGCAAGAAGCGCAGGCAGAAGCGGGCGCCGGGAAGCCAGCTGCGGTGGACCGAGGACCCGGACGACGTCAAGGACCTTTTCCCACAGGGTGGTTGCGTCTGAGGCAGGGCCCCTGACGGCGCTGTGGACCTGGGTGTGGTGGACCGCTTCCAGCAGCACGAGGTACCCCTGTCGCGGTGACCGTGACCCAGTACGACCAGCACGCGGTTTCCTGCACCGGGTGCGGGCAGGTCCATACCGCTCCCCGCCCCGAGGGCGCAGGGGCCGTCCGGGTGGAGTACGGGCCGCAGCTCAAAGCCCTGGCCGTCTACCTCATGGTGATGCGTCACCTGCCCGTCGAGCGGTGCTGCGATGCGCTGGAGTCCTTCACCGGAGTCCGCCCCTCGACGGGGCTCGTGCACGGCCTGCTCACCTCCACCGCCACCGTGCTGTACGAGGTCAACCGCTGATCCGCACCCTGATCACGCTCGCCTACGCGGTCTGCTGCGACGAGACACCCATCGAGTCCGGTCCCGCCACCCCAGCCGAAGGGCGCAAGAAGGCCGAGCAGTACCTGCACGTGGCCTGCACCGAGCTCTACACCCACTACCTGCTCGGCGACCGCTCGATGGACACCTTCACCCAGTTCGTCTACCGCGACCTGCGCGTCGGCGCGGTCATCGTCCACGACCGCTACATCAACTACGACAGCTCCCGGCTGGGCACCCTGACCCACCAAGTCAACACTGCCCATCTGCTGCGCGATCTGGCCTCGGCCGCTGCCGCTTAGCACACGGTGTCCACGCTTCGGGGGAAGTCCCTACCCTGATGCGGCCTGGCCCGGCCAGATCTCCGACGCCTTGCGCGAGTTGATCCACCGCACCAACCAAGCCCGCCGCGCACACCACACACACCTGCGCCAGGACGTGCTCGCCCGGCTGACCACCAGCTTCCGGCACGGCGTGCGCATCGGCCTGTCCGAAACTCTCGGCCACGACGCGACTCCAGTCAGCGCACCGCTCTCAACCTCCTGGACGTCCTGCGGGACTAGGAAGCGGACGTCCTGCGCTTCGCCCACGGTCTGGAAGTCCCACCCACCTCCAGCCAAGCCGAACGGCCCTGGTCGCACACCGTTGTGGCTCCGGTCCAGCTGATCGGGCGCGGGTGTTGGCTGACCGAGAGTCGTTTCTGACCATCACGGTTCATCCCGTCCTCTGCGGCAGTGACGAGACGGAAGGAGTGTCCGCACCCGGACCATCGGTCTTCGAGGCACCGCCCGGTGAGCCGAATTCGGCGAAGAAGTCGGCGTTGGCCTTGATGTACGCCGCCCACTCGTCCGGGACGTCGTCCTCGTAGAAGATCGCATCGACGGGGCAGACCGGTTCGCAGGCGCCGCAGTCAACGCATTCGTCCGGCTGGATATACAGCATTCGCTCGCCCTGGTAAATGCAGTCGACGGGGCACTCTTCGACGCAGGCCTTGTCGCGTACGTCGATGCATGGCTCGGCGATCACGTATGTCACGGTACAGGCCCTTCCTCAGATGACGGTCCAGGTGTCCTTGCCGCGCAGCAGCGCCTGCAGGTCCCCGGGGCCGGCGTTGACGGCCTGCCGTACCTGGGCTCGGGCGAGGTCGTCGTAGGCGGGCCGGGCGACGGAGCGGAAGATGCCGGTGACGGCGGGGTCGAGGTCCTGGCCGCCGAGGCGGGAGAGGGCGAACGCCAGGGTGGGGTCCTCGGCGGTGGCGTCGTGCACAACGAGGGAGTCCTCGCCGGTCTCGGCCACCTCGGCCACCCGCAGCGAGCCGGTCGCGGAGTCGCGGATCAGTCCGTACTCGCCGTCGGGGCCGAACCGGATGGATTCACCGTGGCGCAGCCGGATGATCCGCCGTTCCCGCTCGTCGGGTTCCTTGAGTACGTCGAACGCGCCGTCGTTGAAGATCGGGCAGTTCTGGTAGATCTCGACCAGTGCGGTGCCCCGGTGCTCGGCCGCGGCCCTGAGCACCTCGGTGAGGTGCCCGCGGTCGGAGTCCAGTGCGCGGGCGACGAAGGTGGCTTCCGCGCCCAGGGCCAGGGACACCGGGTTGAAGGGGTGGTCCAGGGATCCCATCGGGGTGGACTTGGTGACCTTGCCGGTCTCCGAAGTGGGGCTGTACTGGCCCTTGGTGAGGCCGTAGATGCGGTTGTTGAACAGTAGGATCTTCAGGTTCACATTGCGCCGCAGCGTGTGAATGAGGTGGTTGCCGCCGATCGACAGCGCGTCGCCGTCGCCCGTGACCACCCACACCGACAAGTCGGGGCGGCCCACGGCAAGCCCGGTCGCGATGGCGGGGGCACGGCCGTGTATCGAGTGCATTCCGTAGGTGTTCATGTAGTACGGGAAACGAGAGGAGCAGCCGATGCCGGAGATGAAGACGATGTTCTCCCGGCGTATCCCCAGTGCGGGGAGAAGGGAGCGGACAGCGGCCAGGACCGCGTAGTCGCCGCAGCCGGGGCACCACCGTACTTCTTGGTCAGTGGTGAAGTCCTTGGCGGTCTGGCGGCCGTCCGTGGTGGGTACGCCGTCCAGTCCGCCGATGGCCGGCAAACCCAGCTCGATGGCTGTCATGTCTCGATCCCCTTGATGACGTCGGTGAGCACGGCCTGCAACTCTTCAGCTCTGAAGGGCAGTCCGGCGACCTTGGTGTGGCCGGTCGCGTCGACCAGGTAGCGGGCGCGCAACAGCGTGGTGAGCTGGCCGAGGTTCATCTCGGGCACCATCACCCGGTCGTACGCCCGGAGCAGAGAGCCGAGGTTGCGCGGGAACGGGTTGAGGTGGCGCAGGTGTGCCTGGGCGATGTGCATGCCCTGGCGGCGGACTCGCCGACAGGCCGCGCCGATCGGGCCGAAGGTGGAGCCCCAGCCGAGCACCAGGACCCGTGCCTGACCGGACGGGTCGTCCACGGTGACGTCGGGCACGTCGATTCCGGCGATTTTGGCCTGGCGCAGCCGCACCATGCGGTCGTGGTTGTCCGGGTCGTAGGAGATGCCGCCCTTGCCGTCGGCCTTCTCCAATCCGCCGATGCGGTGTTCCAGCCCCGGCGTGCCCGGCACCGCCCACGGCCGGGCCAGGGTCTTGGGGTCACGCAGGTACGGCCAGAACTCCCCCGAGCCGTCAGGGGCGTTGGGATCGGTCGCGAAGGTGACCTGTAGGTCGGGGAGGTCGCCGACATCGGGGACGAGCCATGGCTCGGAGCCGTTGGCGATCGATCCGTCCGACAGCAGCAGCACCGGGGTGCGGTACGTCAGCGCGATCCGTGCGGCCTCCAGGGCGGTGTCGAAGCAGTCGGCCGGGGACTGCGGGGCCACAATCGGCACTGGCGCCTCGCCGTTGCGGCCGAACATGGCCTGCAGCAGGTCCGCCTGCTCGGTCTTGGTGGGTAGCCCGGTGGAGGGGCCGCCGCGCTGCACGTCGATGACGACCAATGGCATCTCGGTCATCACCGCGAGCCCGATCATCTCCGACTTCAGTGCCACGCCCGGCCCCGACGTCGACGTCACGCCCAGCGCGCCGCCGAAGGACGCTCCCAGGGCAGCGCCGATGCCGGCGATCTCGTCCTCGGCCTGGAAGGTGGTCACGCCGAGGTTCTTGTGCTTGGCCAGCTCGTGCAGGATGTCCGAGGCCGGGGTGATCGGGTAGGTGCCCAACAACACCGGCAACCCCGCCTGCTGGCCGGCGGCCACGATCCCGTACGCCAGCGCGGTGTTCCCGGTCAGCTGCCGGTAGGTCCCCGGAGCCAGTCCGGCCGGGGCGACCTCGTAGGTGACGGCGAACGCCTCCGTGGTTTCCCCGTAGTTCCAGCCCGCCCGGTAGGCCAGGATGTTCGCCTCGGCGATTTCGGGCCTGCGGGCGAACTTCTCCCGCAGAAAGCGTTCAGTGCCCTCGGTCGGCCGGTGGTACATCCAGGACAGCAGCCCGAGGGCGAACATGTTCTTCGACCGCTCCGCGTCCTTCTTGGACAGACCTGTCCCCTCCAGGGCTCCCCGGGTCAGCGTGGCCATCGGCACCTTGTGTACCTGGTAGGTGGTGAGCGAGTCGTCGGCCAGCGGGTCGGCGGCGTAGCCGGCCTTGGCGAGGTTCCGCTTGGTGAACTCGTCGGTGTTGACGATCAGGATGCCCCCGTGCGGCAGGTCCTTGATGTTGGCCTTGAGCGCCGCCGGGTTCATGGCCACCAGCACGTCCGGCCGGTCTCCGGGGGTGAGGATGTCGTGGTCGGCGAAGTGCAGCTGGAAGCTGGACACGCCGGGCAGGGTGCCCCGCGGTGCGCGGATCTCCGCCGGAAAGTTCGGCAAAGTGGCCAAATCGTTTCCGAACGCCGCTGCCTCGGAGGTGAACCGGTCCCCGGTCAGCTGCATACCGTCACCGGAGTCACCCGCGAACCTGATCACCACTCGATCCAGCGTCTTGACCTGCGCGATCGCTGCCGACATCTGGTCGTACTCCGCTTCTTACCGGGACGCCATGCGAATGGCGCCGTCAAGTCGAACGATCTCTCCGTTGAGCATCGCGTTGTCCACGATGTGCGCGACCAGAGCGGCGAACTCCACCGGCTTTCCCGCCGCTTGGGGTGCGGCACCTGCTGCGCGAGGGACTGCTGAGCCCTTTCGGGCAGGCTGAGCAAACGGGGTCTCGAACATTCCCGGCGCGATGGTCACCACGCGGATCTGGTGGTCGGCCAGCTCGCGGGCCGATCGGCAGGGTCATCCCCGCGATGCCGCCCTTGGACGCCGAGTACGCGGCCTGGCCGATCTGACCGTCGAACGCCGCGACAGACGCGGCGTTGACGATCACCCCACGCTCAGAGAGCCGCCCCGGCGCTGTCTCGGTGCTGCTAGGACACTGGCAAGAACGGCCGGATGTTGACCTGGTTCGGTGGAACCAGAACTCCCTTGCCGGCCTGGAAGCCAACGGTGTAATAGACGATCTCCGCCGGCAAATGGACGTAACCAGGCGTACCACCCGGATTGGCCGGCGTCCACGGTGGCAGGAAGTCGACGACCTGCACATCTTTCAAGGTGGGCAGCGCCGCGGCCAGGTCGGCAGCCGTGTATGCCTTCGTCTGCTTCATCGCCGCCGCCGCCGCCTGCACGGCAACCCACGCGAGCATGGCCGGATCGCGGATGAAGTCATCCGGCGACGGGGCGTTGTTGTCGCCGCCAGCCCGGGCGGCCGTAAGATCGGCCTGCAGCTGCCGCAACGACGCGTATTGCGACGCGGCCGTCAACGGCGGGAACCATTGAATGGCGAGTCCGATTTTGTTGAGGTTGTCCGCCTGCTGGGACAGGCTGTTCGCGCTCAAAACGGCGCCACTGAACAGCAATTTGCCGGTGTAGCCGAACTGCGACAACGCCCGCATCAGGAGCACGGTCGACGCTTCACGCAGACTGGTGACGATGCACTCGGTGCCGTTGTTCATCAACGCACGGGCTTGCGCTGTCAGGTCCGTGGCGTCAGCCGGGATGGTGATCGGCTGGTTGACCAGCGTCACACCCTTGGCTTTCGCAATGGAGTCCTCCCACAACTTGATGAACGTCTGCGAAAGCGCGTCGTCAACCGCGGCGATTGAAATCTTGTTCTTGTTTTCCTGCGCACAGGCCGGGACCGAAGCATATGTCGACAGCGCGTGACCACCGACGACCGGGAAGCTATCGGCCGACTTGTAGTTGGCACTCAAGTCGTTATTCCCAATCATCGGTATTCCCGCCTGGGCCATGAGCTGCGCGATCTGCGCTTCGCCTGTGACCGACAGGCCTCCGACGTAGGCGATGATCTTCTTGTTGACGAACTCGCGGGCACAGGCCAGCGCGTCATTGGCATTGGCATTTTCGTTGCAGAACAACACCTGCAGCGGACGTCCATTGATTCCACCGGACTTGTTGATGCCGTCGACGGCCGCCTTGGCGGTAGCCTTCATGTCGGCGTAATCCAAGGTGGGCGTCCCGGTCGGGGCCATCTGGCCCAGCAGGATTGGGTCGCCCGACAACGCCGGCACCGAGGACGAAGCAGCGGTTGACTTTGATCCGCTGGCGTTTGGTTTCGACGAACTGCAAGCCGACAGAATCAGCATGAGAGCCAATCCCGCACTGACTAGTCTTGCCGCACGTCGCGCCGGTCTGAATGTCATTTCTGCGAATCTCCTGTTCGGATAGGTTATTGAACAGTGGAGGACAGCGGATGGGTTTGCTGTCACGGACCTTCACGCCCGAGCTGGCTGACTTTGTGGTCGACGAGGCCGGAGCGCACGCGGTCGCTGCCCGCGCGGCTGACGGTGTACTTCGTGCTGACGATGTGGCTGTTCACGGGTTACGGATACGGCCGTCAAGCTCCAGCTCTTCCCTCAAGACCCATGCCCCCGAACCGCCAAGCAGTCCGGCGGACCTTCAAATCAAGGCACCTGACCGCACGTCACCTCCACGTCGGCAGATGGCATCAGCTGTCTAGGCAAGCGACGTTGTGGATGCGCCCGCGAGATAAGAAGCCTCCACCTCGTTCATTCGGCCCCGCATCTCGTCCGCGACACCCTCCAGCACAACGGAGCCTCGCCGCATGACATAGAGATAATCGGCATGGGCCATCGCCTTGCTGATGTGCTGTTCCACGAGCAGGACTCCCACACCTTGGTCGTCGGCCGCCCGCCGCACCGCCATCAGAAGCCGGTCGACGATGAGCGGCGCCAGGCCGAGGGACAGCTCATCGGCGAGAAGTACGCGCGGCCGGCGGGCCAGGGCCCGAGCCAACGCCAGCATCTGTTGCTCACCACCCGAGAGCAGGCCGGCTCGACGGCCCGCGATCGGCTTCAACGCCGGAAAGAGTTCGTAGGCGTAGTCGCTGTCGGCCGAGGCGACCCGTAGGTTCTCGGCCACCGTCATCTTCGTGAAGGTCGAGCGCTCCTCTGTCACGTAGGACAGGCCGGCCCGACTCCGCCGATGCAGTGGCGCCCGGGTGACAACGCCGTCAACCTCGACTGTTCCCTGGGTGGTCGGCAACTCGCCGGCAAGGGTGAGCAGCGTCGTCGTCTTGCCCGCACCATTGGGGCCGAGCAAAGCGACGACACTCCCGGCGTCGACCTTCAGGCTCACGTCTCTGATGACTTGAACGTCGCCATAGCCGGAGCTGATTCCGTTCGCAGAGATCAACGTCGTCATGTGCTGGACTTCCAATCTCAGAGGGGATGACGAGCTACTCACTCACCTTGACGGGCCTGAACTCGTGACCCGCCGAGATAAGCCTCTTTGACTGCTTCGTTTTCACGAACGTCGTCCGGAGAACCCTCAGCAATCTTGTTACCGAAGTCGAGCACCATGACTCGGTCACAGGTCGACATGACCATCGAGACGTCGTGCTCGATGAGAACGATCCCGACGCCCCATCGATCAGCCAATTCGCGGATCAGCAAGCCGGTCTCGCGAGTCTCGGTCTCACTCAGGCCCGCACAAGGTTCGTCGAGCAACAGGAAACTAGGTGCGGCCGATGCTGCGCGGGCGATCGACACGAGTCGACGGCGACCGAAAGAGAGCTCATCCGCCCGCTTGTCGAGATCCTCCTCGAGACCGAACGCCTTGATCGCAGCGACCGCGGCGGCGCTGAGCGATGATTCGCCTCGGTAGAAAAGGCTGGTCAGGTAAGCCAAGCCGTCATGTCTGTCCTCGGCCGCCCGGATGTTGTCGAGCACCGATATATCTTCGAACAGTTCCAGCGATTGGAACGAGCGCGACAACCCGGCGCGTGCCCGCCGGTGCGCACGCCACCCCGTGACGGACTGACCACCGAGGACGACTTCACCCCCCGACGGCTTGACGAATCCGGTCACGGCGTCGATCAAGGTTGTCTTGCCCGCACCGTTCGGGCCGATGAGGCCAAGGACCTCCCCGGTCCGCAGTGTGAAGCTGACATCGTTCAAGGCGATCACACCTCCGAAGCGGACACTGAGATTCTGGATCGCGAGGGTCGACTCCTCGGCTCGCTCATGAGCGTCGAGCGCATCCTCGTTCCAGTAATTGCGCTGCTTCGCCGCGGAACCACTCCGACCGATCCGCTTCGATATCTGCGCGAGCAAGTGCTTGACGGCTACGGACTGCGACCGAGCCATTCCGTTCGGGTCCTGCAAGAGGATGAGCAGCACGGCCACGCCGCCGATCAGCGTGAGCCATTCGTGGCCGCTGAAGTTCTGGACGATCACGCCACCCGGGAAACCGCCATCGGCCAAGGTCGCTCCGAACAGCGCGCCGATGATATAGCCGACGCCGCCGACCACCGCCAGGAGTACCGCGGTTATCGACCGCACGGGATCGAATATCGAAAAATACACTGAGGGGTTCATGAACGCGAGAAGTGTTCCGCCCAGGCCGGCGATCGCGGCCGAGAGCCCGAACGCATACAACTTGGCGCCGAGAACATCGATCCCCAAGGATGCCGCAGCGCGCTCGTTGGTGCGGACGGCGATCAGCCGGCGACCGGTCCGGCTTCGTCGCACGTTCCCCACGATGCAGATCACCAGGACAAGCGCCACGAGGCACAGGACGGCGTACTCGCGTGGACTCGCCAAGGTATCGAGGTCGATACCGAACAAGTGCTGGGAGCCGACTTCGAGTCCGTCGGTTCCGCCGGCGATGCTGGTATTCGTAAACACCGTGTACTGAAGTGATAGGCCCAGCGCAAGCGTGACGATCGCCAGATTCACCCCTCGCGCTCGCAGGGCCGGAATGGCGAAGACGAGACCGGCCAGCACAGCACCGCCAATGGCGGCCAGTATTGCGAAACCGAACGGCCAGCCAGCGATAACCAGCTGCGATGCGACAAGCGCACCGACGCCCGCGATCGTGTATTGGGCGAGCGAGAGTTGCCCGGCGAATCCGGTCAGCACGACTATCGATAGCAGGATCATGCCCGCGTTCAAAGACGACGATAGCGCCACGACCCAGTTGAACGGGAACAGCACGATCATCACGAGCGCGATTGCGGCCACTGGGCCCGCGTAACGAATCCGAATGACACCGCTGCCCAATGCCGGAAGTCGCTCGATCAGATGACTGCGAAGTGGAAGCGACCGGCCTCGTACGACCAGAACGAGCACAATGAGCAGCAGCGGAACGGACTGTGCGAATCCCTGTTCGGGGTAGTAGTGCGTTATCTCACTTTGCAGGATCCCAATCGCCAGCCCAGCGACCAGAGTAAGTTCGAACGACGAAAACCCGCCGATGAGCGCCGCCGCCATCGCCGGCACGACAATCCACGTCAGCGAGGTGCCCGACAGTGATGTCAGGGGCGTGATCAGGATGCCCGCGACCCCCGCCAGTGCGGCTCCGGCCGCCCAATTGACGGCGCTCAACAGATCCGGCGACCAACCGACCGACGCAGCGGCCCGCTCGTTCTCGGAAACCGCAGTCGTCGCGAGGCCGAACTTCGTGGCCTTCGACACCGCATACAAGAGCACGGTCAAGATGACCGCGAAACCAGTCAGCCACAGCCGGTCCTGGGGCACCAACAGCGGGCCCCACTGCAACGAGGTGGTCGGCACCCACGAGTCGACAAAGACGGTGGCAGCGCCGTAGCGAATGCTTGCGATCGCCTGGAGCACGAGCAGGACGCCGAGGGTTGCGATGACGCGCACCAACGGGGAGGCCTGACGGAGCGGTTTCATGAGCAGCCAGTAGATCGCCGCACCCAGAATCGCGAGCAGGACAACCGCGATCAGCAGCGCCACTGGCTTTGCGAGACCGGCCTTCGTGCTCTCGAAGAACGTGTACGCGCCGACCATCGCCAGAGCGCCCTGCGCGAAGTTCAAGATGCCGGATGCGCGGTATATCAACACGACGCCCTGGCCGACCAGCGCGTATGTCGCGCCGGTTCCGAGCCCGAGGAGCGCGAACTGTACGGCGTCAAGCATCGGTTCTCCTTGTTCGCACGACTTTCGATCACTCCGCAGGTTGACGCGTCACTCAGAATACTGTTCCAAGAACTGCCGTCAAGGGCTCACGCGGATCGAATGTCATTCAGATATTGCCCTTAGTTGATCACCTGCCGACCGCTCGCGCGTGAGCAGGCTGCGGTGATCGAACGTCAGAATGCGCAGATCGCGGCGATGGTCGGGCAGATCGCGGATCTGGTGAGCCGGCTGGAGCAGACCACCGGACGCGCCGAACTGCCCGGGCACCCTCGTCTCACCACATGGCGCTGGCACGGCACGCCCCGGTCATAGCTTTCGCATGCCTGCGCCGGGAAGGTCCACCAGGTTGGCGGTCAGGCCGCCGTCGTGAGGTGGCGTCCGCCCCGGCGGACACCCTTCTCGCTGCGGACGCGGGCACGTTCGCGACGCTGGGCGGCCAGGACGTCGGGGTGGCGGGCGCTGACGTTGCGCCGGCGCAGGTAGGCGTGCAGGGCCCGGGTCTGCACGGTGTGGTCTCGGTGGTTGGAGTTGGCGATGGTGAACTGCCTCAGCAGCCCGAAGTGCGCCTCGATCGGGTTCGCCCACGAGGCGTAGGTCGGGGTGAAGCACAACTCGACCTTGTTCTTGTTCGCCCAGCGGCGGATGTCGGTGCCCTTGTGGGCGGACAGGTTGTCCAGGATCACGTAGGGGGCTTCCCCCGAAGCGTGGACACCGTTTGCTGTGCGGCAGCGGCCAGCGTAACTGATCGCTGTTCGAAGGCCATCGGGCCGATGTAGCCAAGCCTTGAGTGCCTGCGTCTGGTGTTGTAGCGGGTGACCCACCGGAACACTGCGAGTCGGGCATCGCTCGCTCCTGACCAACGCTTCTTCCCTTGCAGGGTCTCCCTCTTCAAGGTCGCGTTGAAGCTCTCCGCGGCGGCGTTGTCCGCGCTGGTGCCGACCGCTCCGCGCGAGCGGGTCACACCGAGTTGGCGGCACACCTTCGCAAACTTCTTCGACACGCACGGCGCTCCGTTGTCGCTGTGGAAGATCGCCCCGTCCAGGCTGCCGCCACGGGTGCGGGCGGCGGCTTCGAGCGCGTCGGTGACCAGCCCGGTACGCATATGGGCGCTGATCGACCAGCCCGCGAGCCACTTGGACAGCTTGCCGTTGCGCTTGCCTATCGGGGACCGCACCGCCGACACGACGACCGCATCCCGCATCGCCACAACTCCATAATCGAATCCGTATTTGCCTTTTGACTCTACGCGCGATTTTTCTTAGAATCGACTTCGATGCAACTCGAATCCCGGAGGCACCGTGACACTGGGACGCGGGACTGCGCTGGTAACGGGCGGATCAGGAGGAATCGGAACGCCCCTCTGCACTTCTCTGGTAGCGGCCGGCTACCGCGTGGTCGTCGCGGATCTCGTGCCGCCTCGCGGCGGGCTCGATCTCGGCTTCGTGCGCACCGACGTCACGGTCCAAGAGTCGTTGGACGCCGCCGTCGAGTACGCCACATCATCCACCGGCCGACTCGACGCTCTCTTCCTGAATACCGGCGTCACCAGCGAGAGCGTCCGGTTCGACCAACGCATCGACATCGAGCACTACCGGCGCGCGGTCGCGATCAATCTCGACGGGGTGGTGTTCGGTGTCAACGCCGCATTGCCCGCGCTGCGGCAGCGCGGTCGCGGCGCCATCGTGGTGACCGCGAGCCTCGCGGGAATGATGGGCATACCCACCGACCCGGTCTACAGCGCAACCAAACACGCGGTTGTCGGGCTGGTGCGATCGCTGGGCTCGGTGTTGCCCAGGGGGATCACGATCAACGCGGTGTGCCCCACGTTCACCGACACGCCCATCCTGGCCGGAATCCGCGCCAGGCTCGAGGCGGACGGCGCACCGATACTGGCGCCGTCGGCTGTGGCCGACGCCCTCGTCGCTGCCGCCAACACACCACAGAGCGGCCAATGTTACTTCGTACAGGCCGGCCGGCCCGTAGGCATCTTCGAGTTCCGGCGCCCGCCCGGGCCCCGCTGACCACAAAGGACCGTTGTGTTCGACAATCTGACCATCGACACGGACGAGCGCATCGCCGTGGTGACGATGGATCGTCCACCTGTCAACGCGATCGATCAGTCGATGTACGGCCAGATCGCCGACCTCTTCGGGCACGCCGACGTCCATCTGCCCGACGTTGACGTGGTCATCCTCACCAGCCAGGGACGGCACTTCTGCGGCGGAAACGACCTCACCGAGTTCATGACGATGAACCCGGACAACGTTGCCGGGCGCATGGCGGTCGTCCATGCCGCGTTCTGGGCCATCTACCAGTGTGCGGTTCCGGTAATCGCCGCGGTGGACGGTGTCGCCGCCGGAACCGGTCTGGCCATCGCCGGATCATGCGACCTTGTGGTCGCGTCCGACCGTGCACGTTTCGGGCTGCCCGAGATCTCGGTCGGAGCGATGGGCGGCGCGAAACATCTGTCTCGCCTGGTCCCCCAAGGTGTCGTGCGGCGGATGTTCTACACGGCCGACCTCGTCGATGCCCGAGAGCTTGCCGCCTTCGGCGGCATCGCGGCGATCACCACACCCGAAGACCTCGTGACGACGGCTCGACAGGTCGGCCGGTCGATCGCTCGCCACAGTCCCGTGGCGATCCGGATCGCCAAGCGCAGCCTCAACGCCATCGAGTACATGGACCTGCACGACGGATACGCCAAGGAACAGCAATTCACCGGTGAGCTGTCACGGTTTGGCGACGCCAAAGAGGCGGTGGCCGCCTTCTTCGACAAGCGGGAGCCCCGCTACACCGGATCCTAGTCCTCCACCGCGGTGATCCTGCCGCCCACGACAGCCGAGCCGAAGCATCGCCGGTGGCGGCTATCCCGCCATCGCAGTAGGAAATCTTGCGGCCGGGATTGGCGGACGCAGGCACAAAGCCGCGCAGCTGCGACCGGGCACCTGCTGCGGATGCGTGCGCAGGTAGTGCTGCACGCCGCACGCGGACGCTCCAACGCGCGCATCGCCCGCGCCACCGGCCTGCACCTGGACACAGTCCGGTACCGGCGCGGCGGGTTCGCCGGCCGTGGTCTCGCTGGTCAGACCGGCCGCGAGCGGTCGGGGCGGCCGCCGCCGTACACGGCACTGCAGGGGGCCGTGGCCCAAGCACTGACCTCCACTTGCCCGCCGGGACCGGGGTACCGCTGGCGTGCTGGTCGTGCCCGGAACTGGCCGCCGAACTCACCACGCGCGGCGTCACCGGCCCCGTCTCCGCCTCCACCGCGCCGCTGGGCGGCCCGGGACGCACTAAAGCCCTGGCAGGACCGCTCCTGGATCTTCATCACCGACCCCGACTTCCGCGCCAGGGCCCAAGGCGGTGGTCAGGCTGACCCGAAGAACTTCACCTGGCCCACGTCGCCGAGCGTCAGCGACGCCCGAGCGGTGATGGCGACCAGCGCCTGGCCGAGACGCTCACAGTCAGCGTCCTGCAGCCGGTCGAGTGGCACGACGAAGGTGGCGAGTCCTTCAAACCCGGCGCTGCTGGTCACCGGGGCGCAGACGCCACCGACGCCCTCGTGAAACTCGCCGCGATCGGTTGCATAACCCCGCTGGCGGGTGAGCTGGATCTCCTCGGCGTAGGCCTTGGGATTGGTGATGGTCGCCTCTGTGTAGCGGGTCAGCTTGGTCGGTAGCTTCGCGCCCGACCAGGCGAAATAGACCTTGCCCCAGGACGAGGCATCCAGAGGAACCCGCCCGGCGAAGGGCATGGCCACGTTGGCCCGACCCGCCCGATGCGAGTTCAGAACGAGGAAGCTGTCATCCCATTGCACGGCGACAGCGGACGTCACGCCCAGCTCGGCGGCGGCGTCCACCAGTTCCATCCACGTGGCGCGGTAGACGGCGGTGGACCCCGCGTAGCCCGCACCGAGATAGAACAGCTGCGGCCCTAGTTCGTATCGCTTGTCCTGAACCTGCAGCACCATTGACTCTTTGAGAAGGTGACTCAAGATAGAGTGCGCGGAGCTGGGGGCGACACCGATGGCTTCAGCGATGGCCGTGAGCGTCATCGGACCTCGCGAGCTGCGGAGTGCGCTGAGCACCGCGACGGCCTTTCCGATCGCGCTGTTGTTGACGGGCAGGGACGTTGGCCTGATGTCGTCATCCGTAACGTCCTGAACGCTCATGCTTTTCCCCAACTTTGCCAGGCCGGAAGCCGCGGCGATTCGACGGGGACCTGACCACAGCCTCCACGCCGAGACTGGAAATCAGTTCCACTCTTATGAATCGAATTCCTAGCCTACCATATCCCGCCTCCCGTCGGCTGGCTCGGCGATGGGTCACCGGCCCAGGAAGACCGCCGGCCGCCGCTCGGCGGCGGCCGCGACCCCCTCCGCGAAGTCACCCGTGCCAAACAGCGCAACCTGTTCGGCCAGCTCGTGCTCCAGCGCCGTGCGCACTCGTGTGGCCAGGTCAGGGCCGCGCAGCGTCTGCCGGATGCTTCTCACGGCCAGCGGCGCGGCCCGGGCGAACTCGGTGGCCCACGCGATCGCCTCGTCCCGCAGTGAGGCGGCCGAAGCGCTCACCCGGTCGAACACCCCCAGCGTCGCCGCCTCGCGGCCATCGATCGCCCGGGCCGACAGCAGCAGGTCGGAAGCCTTTTGGACGCCCACGGCGCGGGGAAGCGTGACGCTCAGCCCGAAGCCGTGGTGGATGCCGATCCGGGCGAAGTTCGCCGAGACCCGAGCGTCGGGGGCGCCGATTCGGAAGTCGGCCGACATGGCCAGGCCGAGTCCGCCGCCGATCGCCGCGCCCTGCACCGCCGCGATGACCGGCAGGCTCGGCTCAAACAGGCGCAGCCCCTCGCCATAGATCGACGCCACGGAGGGTTCAATGTCGCCCGTCGTGCCGAAGTCCAGTCCCGCGCAGAAGTGCCGCCCGGCCGCGCACAACACGATCACCCGCGACGCCGGGTTGGCTGCCGCCTCCGCGTAGGCGTCGGCGATCTTCCCGATCAGCGCCGCGGTGAAGTAGTTCGCCCGGCCACGATGGAACTCCACCATGGCCACCCCGTTGTCATCGACGGTGAACGAGACCGACCCGTCGTCCGTCATGACGGGGCTCCGCCGCTGCTCGCATCGGCCGAGCTGAGAAACTCGTAGACCGCGCAGACCCGGGTGGGTGAGGGGCTGTCCGACGGACGCCACTTTCCTCCCGCACGGGCGTTCTCCAGCGCGCCGATGGTGCGCGTCACGTCGTCGGTCTCGATCTCATAGAGAGTGAGGTAGTCGAAGCCCGGCAGTTGACCGAAGTCCGGCTGTGCCGGCGCCACCCGGAAGCGGCGCGCTGACACCATGCCGTCGGCCGCCAGGACATCGGGAAGGTGCTCCTCGTCCATGAATCGGTTGTACTCGGCATCGGCGCCCTCGACCGGATGCGTCATGACGAACATCAAGTATCTGGCCATCTCCATACTCCTTTGCCCTCGTTGACGGTGGCACCATGCCACCGTCGATCGCGATCTCGGCGCCGGTCACGTAGCTCGACTCGTCCGACGCGAGGAAGACCACCAGGTTGGCGATCTCCTCGGCGGGACCGGCTCGTGGGATCGGTTGGGTCTTGAACGCCGTCCACGTCGCGAGGTCGAACGTCAGCATCGGCGCGTCCACCACCCCGGGGTGGATCGAGTTGACGCGAATGCCGGCCTCGCCGAGCTCCAGCGCGGCGGTCTTCGTCAGGCCACGCAGGCCCCACTTCGACGGGACATACGCACCGACCTGGGCGAACCCGACGAGCCCGGCGTTGGACGAGACGCTACTGATCGAACCACCGCCGGACATGTGTGACGCGATCGCGCGCATGCCCAGCCAACAGCCGGTGAGGTTCACGTCCAGCGCCCTCTGCACTGCTCGACCTCCTCGCCGCGCAGCGGCGATGGCGTACGATCCCGGCGTTGTTGACCAGAGCATGACGTTGTCGCCGAGTTCCTCGGCCAGCGCGAGGCCCTCGGCATCGAGAACGTCAGCGAGGAGCACCCGGGCACCTTCGCGGACGAACGCGCTGGCGGGCGCCGCGCCCTGGCCACGCGCGGCCCCGGTGATCACCACGACCTTTCCGTCCAGTCTGGTCACACCGTCACTTCCCTTCCACCGTCCCCGCGCTGTTCAGCTCTGATGCATTCCGCCGTCGATGTTGTAGGCCTGCCCCGTGATGCTCTGCGCGGCCGGCGACGCCAGGAAGAGGCACAGCGCGGCCACGTCGTCGGGTGTGACGAGGTTTCCCTGCGGATTGACCAGATGAGTCATGGCCTCCGCCCTCGACTGACCGGTCTTGGCCATGATGGTGTCTATCGTCTGCTGGGTCATCTCCGTGTCGATGTAGTACGGACAGACGCAGTTGAACGTGACCCCGCTGGCCGCGAACTCGACCGCCAGCGCCCGGGTCAGGCCGAGCAGGGCGTGCTTGGCCGCGGTGTAGGCGGTGACATAGGCGAAACCGCGCTTGGCGGCGATCGAGGCGACGTTGATGACCGCACCGCGCCTGGCCTCCAGCATCGCCGGGAGGACCGCCTGGGTGAGGACCAACGGGGCCTCGACGTCGATCGCCATTGTCCGGCGCCACTGCTCGACGGACACCTTCAGGAACGGGGCGGACTCGGCGATGCCCGCGTTGTTCACCAAAGTGGTGATCGGGCCCAACCGCTCGCCCGCCGTGGCGACCGCCTCGCGGCAGGCGTCGTCGTCGGTGACATCGAAGGCGAGTACGTGCACCGGGGCATTCAACGCGTCGATGCCGGCCGCAGTCTCCGCCAGGGCCACCCGGTCCCGGCCCGCGATCGCCACGGCCGCACCGGCCCGCGCGAATGACGTGGCCACGGCGCGGCCTACCCCGCGGCTGGCGCCCGTGACGAGAACGACCTGCCCCGCGGCCGCGCCGACATCACCGAGCATCGACTCTCCCGAACTCCAGCCCGCCGCGTAGGTCACGCAGCTCGCGGGGAGAGTTCCACCCCACCAACCCGACGGTTCGGCCGTCGACTTCGTAGGTCGCCACGAACTTGCGCGTCGCCGGCTCGCCATGCACCACGCGCACGTCGGCGTCTGGCGGCGTGATGCCGTAGGCCTGGATTTTGTAAGCGTACTGGTCGGTCCAGAAGTAGGGGATCGGCTCGAACGGCCTGCGGTCCTCCGGCGTCGCCAGCAGATTCGCCACCGCGGCCCGGCCCTGCTCGGTGGCGTTGGTGCGATGCTCAAGGCGCAACGAGCGCCCATATGCACGGTGATGAAATCGGGCGACGTCGCCTGCGGCGACGACGTCCGGTGCGGCGAAGCAGAACTCGTCGCACAGCACGCCATCGTCGAGCTCGAGGCCCGAGCCCTCCAGCCATCGCGTGTTGGGAGCCGAGCCGACCGCGACGACAACCACGTCGGCGGCCACATAGGTCCCGTCGCTCAGGGCGGCGCCCGTGACGTGGCCGTCGCGCGATGTCAGGCCCTGCACCGCGGTGCCCGTACGGATCTCGACACCGCTGGCGGCATGCAGCTCACGCACGAGGCCGCCCATCCACGGGCCCAGACCCCGGATGAGGGGAGCCTTAAGCACGTCCACGACGACGACCTGCCGACCGAGCGTGCGGGCGGTCGCGGCGATCTCCGTGCCGAGGAAGCCCGCGCCCAGCACGAGCACACGCTCGGCCAAGGCGAGCGCCTCCCGGACCGCCAGTGAGCCGTCGATGGTCTTCACGGTGAAGACCCCCTTCAGGTCGCCGACGAACGACGGTCGCCGGGGCGCGACGCCCGTGGCGATCACCAGGCGGCCGTAGTCGAGCGTCTCACCGGAGGACAGCGTCAGCCGATGCTCGCCCACATCGACCGCGGTAACGGTGACCGCGAGCCGGAGCTCAATCGCCTGGGCCGCGTAGTGGTCGGCCTTGCGCAGCGCGGTGCGCTCGGCGCCCCACTTGCCGGAGAGCACCGCCTTCGACAGCGGTGGTCGATCGTAGGGCTCGTGGGACTCGTCGCCGACCAGGATGACGCGCCGGTCAAACCCCAGCCGGCGCAGCTCCTCCGCGGCGGTCAGACCGGCGGCACCCGCACCTACGATCACCACACCGTCGTCGGTCACAGTGAGTCCAGGTAGTGGGCAAGGTCCAGGGTCCATTCCCATGGAGTGTCGAGCGGATAGCCCACCCAGTGCAGGTCGAAATATTCCAACGTGATGGCGCCCTGGTAGTCGAGCTTCTCCAGCTCGGTCTTGAGGCGGCGGAAGTCCATCACGCCGTCGCCGACGGGCAGCTGCTGCTGGCCGGGAGCGCAGTCGCGCAACTGGACGATGTCGGCATAGGGCAGCAGCTCGAAGGGGTCCTCGTTCTTGTAGATGAGGTGACCCACATCGACGATCAGGCGCAGCCCTGGAATCTGTTTGATGAGCTCCTTGGTGACCTCGTTCGTCGAGCAGACGGACCCGGCCCATGGCTCCACCAGCGACTTGGGGGCACGGCGCAGTTCGGCCAGCGTGTGCTCCCAGGCGCCGGGCATGTCCGGCGGTGGTACATATCCCCAGCCGTCCTTCGCACGGGGCCAGACGGAGAGCTTGTCGTCATCGGCGACGACCTCGGAGAGCTCGCGATCAGGGTCGCCGGTGTTGACAATCCGGATGCCGAGGGGCAGCTCCAGCAGGCTCTCGTCACCGTCGTCCCAGTAGGAGTGGAGCTCCAGGTGGGAGAAGCCGGCCTCCTTGGCACGGCGCGCCGCCTCGTAGTTGTCCACCCTGGGCTTGAAGCAGACGTCGCCGACACCCATGGTCCAACGGCCAAACGTCAGTGGGTTACTCATCGTCGTGTTTCATCCTTACATCGCAACGCCGCCGTCGACCGGCAAGACGATTCCGGTGACGTAGGCGGCCTCGTCGGAGGCGAGAAACTGGAACGCGGAGGACATCTCCGAAGGTTCGGCGAAACGCCCCATGGGCACCGACTGGGTCAACGCCGCCAGCTTGTCGGCAGGAATGGCCGCGACCATCGCCGTCGACGCGTTCGGAGAGACGGCGTTGACGGTGATGCCGAAGCGGGCGACCTCCTTGGCCGTGGCCTTGGTGAAGCCGATGAGGCCGGCCTTGGCCGCCGCGTAGTTCGCCTGGCCGACCATGCCGTGCATGCCCGTGTAGGAGGTGACGTTCACGATGCGCCCGGCACCCTTGGCCCGCATGCCGGGGATCACCGCTCGGGTGAAGTGGAACGTCCCGGTCAGGTGGACGTCCAGCACTGCCTGCCATTGCGCGGACGTCATCTTCCACACGACCACGTCCCGGGTGATGCCGGCATTGTTGATCATGATGTCGATCCCGCCGGACCAGGTCTCGACCTGGGCCACGGCCGAGGTGACGGCCTCCTCGTCGGAGACGTCCAGGGCGATGGTCAGCACCGAGCCCTTCGCGTCATCCCACGCGGTCGACAACGCGCCGGAGTCACGGTCGATCGCGACCAGCTTCGCACCCGACTCGTGGAACGAGCGCGCCACGGCCAGCCCGATGCCCTGGGCCGCGCCCGTCACCGCCACGGTGCGGCCGGAGAAGTCGAAAGAAGTGTTCATCCGTGCGCCAACCTTCGCTGCTCGCGCCGCGCGACCGTGCGGCGGTGCACCTCGTCCGGGCCGTCGGCGATCTGCAGGATGCGCGTGTGGGCATATGCCCACGCGAGCCCGAAGTCATCGGACACCCCGCCACCGCCATGGACCTGGATGGCGCGGTCGATGATCTCCAGCGCCATCTTCGGGATGGCGACCTTGATGGCGGCGATCTCGGTCGCGGCGGCCCGGTTTCCCTCCTTGTCCATCTTCCAGGCGGTATAGAGCGTGTAGAGGCGGGCCTGGTCGATGTCCATGCGGGCGTTGGCGATCCAGTCCTGCACCTGACCGCGCTCCACCACCGGCTGACCGAAGGTGACCCGCTCCTGCGCGCGAGTGACCATCCGCTCCAGCGCCCGCTCGGCCACGCCGATCGTCCGCATACAGTGATGGATGCGGCCCGGGCCCAGCCGCGCCTGGGCGATCGCGAAGCCGTCACCCTCCCCGCCGAGGAGATTGCCTACCGGCACCCGTACGTTTTCAAACGTGATCTCGCAGTGGCCTTCCCGGTCGACGTAACCGAACACTGGAAGGTTGCGGACCACGGTGACGCCAGGGGTTTCCATCGGAACGAGCACCATCGACTGCTGTCGGTGCGTCTCGGCGGCCGGGTCGGTCTTGCCCATGACGATCAGGATCTTGCAGCGCGGATCCGCCGCCCCGGAGATCCACCATTTGCGGCCGTTGATCACATACTCGTCGCCGTCACGGACGATGGAGCAGGCGATGTTGTTGGCGTCCGAGGACGCGACGGCCGGCTCCGTCATCGCGAACGACGACCGGATCTCCCCGTGCAGGAGCGGCTTGAGCCACCGCTCCTTCTGCTCCTCGGTGCCGAACATGGTCAGGATCTCCATGTTCCCCGTGTCCGGTGCGGAGCAGTTGAGCACCTCGGCCGCGAACGGGACACGGCCGGTGATTTCGGCCAGCGGGGCGTAGTCGAGGTTGCTCAGACCGTCGGACCACTCGGTCTTGTGCGGCAGGAAGAGGTTCCACAGTCTCCTGGACCGCGCCACGCTCTTGAGGCCCTCGAGGATCTGCGGACTCTCATGAGGGCTGGCCAGTTGTGCCCTCTGCGCCTCGTAGACCGACTCGGCCGGGTAGACGTGCTCGTCCATGAAGGAGAGGAGCTCCTTCTGCAGCTGCTGACACCGCGGTGAGAACTCGAAGTCCATGTCAGTTCCTTGGGCTGAAGGTTTGAGCTTGTGGCGGGGAGTGGGCGTCAGGCCTCGACGGCGCTGATCCAGTCAGCGACGCTCACGACATCCGCCTGTCGGGGGAACAGCTTCTCCACCAGGACGCGGTGGACCTCCTCGTCGTTGTCCTTCACCCCGTCAGACAGGACCGTGAGGGCATAGTCGCGATCGGCCGCCTCCCGGACCGTGGAGAGGATCACGCCGCTCGTCGCTATGCCGGCGAGCACGAGGCTGGTAATCCCGCGAGAGCTGAGCACGACGTTCAGGTCGGTGCCCGAGAAGCAGCTGACCCGTCGCTTGACCATCACGATGTCGCCCTCGACCGGCGCGACGCGCGCGTCGATCTGGGTGTCGTCGGAGTCGGCGAGCAGCGCGTTGTTCGCGGCGGCAATGGAGAAGCCACGGTTGCGGGGGCTCACGTCGGGATGCCCGGCCCGGAAGCCGACCCGGACGTAGATCACCTGGATCCCGGCCGCCCGAGCGCTCTTGATCGCCGATGCCACACGCGTCACGTAGGCGTCGTCGTTGCCGAAGTTCCTGACGATTCCGTTCTGCACGTCGCCGACGACGAGCGCGGTTGATCCACGGTCCACGGCTGCATTCATTAGCCAGATGCCTCGCTGTGTCGTAGGGGGGATGTTGTCGCAGGGAGCTGCCTCCGGCGCGGAGGCGCCCTCAGGGGTGTTGGCGGCTTCGATGCGGTGGGATGTGGGGTTGGCGCCGTCCACCCACGCCCGAGCGGCGTCGCTGATGTCGCCGTATACGTGGAACGCCCGCAGCTTCGCGATGGAGTAGAGCCGAGCGCGCAGGTCACGGTCGACAGCGGCCGCGTGCTCCAGGAACGCTCTCGAGTCGGCGTAGACCTCCAGGAACATCGCCTGCGAGGTGCTCGGGTCGAACGCCGCCAGAAAGACCTGCACACCGGCCTCGCCGGTGGTCTTCGCGACCCACGGCGCAGCGATGCGGGCGAACCTCGTGCCCGCGCCCGCCTGGACATCCAGCACCGTCTGCAACACGGGCGGACTCTCGGCCATCGTCCCCATCTCACGGCGATCTTCGGATTGGATTCTATTTAATCGAATCTAGTTGCACCACAACGCATTGGCAACCTACTGTTCGAAGCGAATTCTACTCAGCCCGAAGGGGAACGGGGCAATGATCGTGACACTGGCCGTCATCGCTGGTGGGCTACCCGCCGTGGCCATCGAGCAGCCCGACGACTTCCGTTCGCTGTCGGTTCGCGTCCCCGAGCCGGTGCGGTCCGAGCTCGACGCCGCGCTGCGCGCCTGGCACGCCGACTACGCCGACCCGGCCGGCGCCCATGCCTACCTGCGCACTGCCTGGCTGCGGGCAGCCAGCGTCGGCGAGCGCGCCTGGCTCAACGCAGAGTTCGACGCCATGCTCGCCTTCGCCGACAGCCGAGGCTGGCTGGACGAGGCAAAGGAACACGTCCGAGCGCATGTCGACACCTCCGGCTGAGTCGCTGCCCTGGGCGCACACCCGACGGCGGTCGCTCGCGCTCCAGGCGTCGCTCGCGATGCCGGCCTTCGCCTTCGCCTTCCTGCAGTCGGTGATGGCGCCACTGCTGCTGGCCACCGAAGAGCGGTTCGACAGCTCGCCGAGCGCGACCTCCTGGGTGCTGACGAGTTTCCTGCTCGTCTCGGCCGCGACCACCGCCATCGGTGGTCGGCTCGGCGGCATCAAAGGCAGCAAACGGGTCCTGCTCTGGGCCCTGGGCGCGCTGATGGTCGGGCTGGCGACATCGGCGTTCGCACCGACGCTCGAGGTCCTGGTCGCGGGCCGGACACTGCAGGGCACCTCGGCCGCGATCTTCCCCCTGGTCGTCGTGCTGCTGCGTGAGCACCTCCCGGCCCCATCGGTCGTGCCCGCGGTCGGGAGCTTCACCGCGACGACCACCGGCGGGGCCGCGGTCGGGCTGGTGCTCGCCGGGCCCGTCACCGAGCACCTCGGCTATGCGTGGGTCTTCCTCGTCCCGCTGATCCTCACCGCCGTCTCCGTGGCGATCCTCACGCTGGTGGTGCCCGAGGCCGGCACGGTCGCCCCCGGCCGCATCGAGTACGTTGGCGCTCTGCTTCTGGTCGCCTGGATCACCGCGATCCTGCTCGCCGCGGCGGAAGGCGGGCGATGGGGCTGGACCTCGCCCGCGACGCTCGTCTGCGCCGCCGCCGTCCTCCCGCTGGTGACGGTGTGGCTTCTGGTGGAGCGGAACTCGCCGAGCCCCATGATCAGCCCGCGGATCCTTCGGACCGACGGTGTCTGGCAGGCGAACATGACCACCTTCTTCTTCGGCGCGGCGTTGTTCGGTGTATTCGCCTTCGTGCCGGTCGTCCTCCAGTCTGCCCCCGGCGCGACGGGATCCGGCCTCGGCGCATCCCTCGCCGAGTCGGGGCTGCTGAGCCTGCCCATGCCCATGTGCATGTTCGCCTTCGGGGCCTGCGCCGGCCCGATCATCCGCAGGATAGGGCCACGCGTGCCGGTGATCGGCGGCTCGGCCATCCTGGTGCTCTCCTTGGTCGCGCTCCTCGGATTGCACACGCAACGCTGGCACTTCGTCGTCGTGTGCGCGGCGCTGGGGGTGGGCTTCGGTCTCGGACAGTCGGCGATCACCGCACTCGTCATCGCCTCGGTCAGCCCGGCCGACACGGGTGCCGCGGTCGGTATGAACGCCAACATTCGCATCGTGGGCGGCACGTTGGGCATTCAGGCGACACTGCTCGCCCTTAACGCGAGCGCGTCGGACGGCGGACAGCGCACGGCCACCTCCTTCTGGGCGGCGCTCGTCCTCCTGCTTGTCGCTGCGGCGCTCACGGCGGTCACCAGCCTGCTCCTGCCACGAACATGCGGCATCCGGCCAGCAACCGTGGTCGCCTGACCATCAGATCATTAAATGTCTACATCAATGGGAACGGCAGCTATGACAGAGACCATCATCTCCAGGCGTGACCTTGACTTCATGCTCTTCGAGTGGCTGGACGTCGGGTCGCTGGTCGGCCGCAAACGATTCGCGGAGCACTCCGTCGCGACCTTCAAGGACGTCTTGGCGCTGAGCGAGCAGATCGCGACCGAGCACTTCGCGCCCCACAATCGCAAGGGCGACCTCGAGGAGCCGCGCCTGGTCGCCGGCGAAGTCCACGTGCTGCCCGAGATCGAGCCCGCGCTTCGCGCGTACGCCGACGCCGGCCTGATCGGTGCGACCATGGACTCGTCGGTGGGGGGCTTCCAGCTTCCGCAGTCGGTCTTCAACGGCTGCACGGCCTGGTTCTACGCGGCCAACATGTCGACGGCGGCCTACAACCTCCTGACGATCGGCAACGCGAACCTGCTCCTCGCCCACGGCACGCCGGAGCAGGTCGCGACCTTCGTCGTGCCGATGGTCGAGGGCCGGTACTTCGGGACGATGGCGCTCTCCGAGCCGCAGGCCGGGTCGAGCCTCGCCGACATCACCACCCGCGCCGAGCCGCAGCCCGATGGCACCTATCGCCTTTTCGGCACCAAGATGTGGATATCCGGCGCCGACCACCAGATGGGCGAGAACATCGTCCACCTGGTGCTGGCCAAGGCTCCCGGCGGAGGACCAGGTGCGAAGGGCATCTCCCTGTTCATCGTGCCCAAGTTCCTGGTCAATCCTGACGGCACCCTCGGCGAGCACAACGACGTCGCCGTGGCCGGACTCAACCACAAGATGGGGGCTCGGGCGACCGTCAACACCGTCTTCGCCCTCGGCGACGGCACCCACTCGCCCGCGGGCCGGCCCGGTGCGGTCGGCTACCTCGTCGGCGAGGAGCACCAGGGGCTGGCGTACATGTTCCACATGATGAACGAAGCCCGGGTGGGTGTCGGTCTGAGCGCCGTCTCGCTCGGTTACACGAGCTACCTCAAGTCGCTCGCCTACGCGAAGTCACGGCCTCAGGGACGCCCGGTCGGGGAGCGCAACCCCGACCGCCCGCAGGTGCCGCTGATCGAGCACGCCGACGTGCGCAGGATGCTCCTGACCCAGAAGTCCTATGCCGAGGGCGCGCTCGCGCTCGTGCTCTACTGCGGCTGGCTTCTCGACGAGCACAAGACGGCTACCGACCTCGAGGCGCGCGCGCGAGCCGCGACCCTGCTCGGCCTGCTCACCCCGATCGCCAAGAGCTGGCCGGCCCAGTGGTGCCTGCGCGCCAACGAGCTGGCCATCCAGGTGCACGGCGGCTACGGCTACACCCGCGACTACGACGTGGAACAGCACTACCGGGACAACCGCCTCAACCCGATCCACGAGGGAACCCACGGCATCCAAGCGCTCGACCTGCTCAACCGCAAGGTGCTCGGTGACGGGGCCGAAGGCCTGCGCATGCTCGCCGGGCTCGTGGGCGAATCGGCCAGCCGCGCCCAGAAGTCGCCGCTGCCCGAGCTGCGCGCCATGGGCGACGCGCTGGCCGGTGACTGGGACCGGTTGCTGCGCACGACGGAGAGTCTGCGCGCGGTGCCGGACGTGGCGGCCCGGCTGGCGAACGCGTCGGTCTACCTGGAAGCCACCGGTCACCTCGTCATCGCGTGGATGTGGCTCGATCAGGCTCTGGTCGCGGCCAGCGGCACCGACCCGTTCCACCGTGGCAAGCTGGCCGCGGCCTCCCACTTCTTCCTGCACGAGCTTCCGCACGCGCGGGTCCAGCTGGACCTGCTGGCGGCCAACCATTCACCAGCGCTGTGCATGCGCCCGGACGAGTTCTGAGGAAGGTGCCATGGGTACGGCGCGCCCGTATCCCGTGGTTTCGCGCACTACCTCTCCCGCTGTCCTCGTCGACGGCGAGGACAGCGGGAGAGCGTTCGCCCTGACCGAGGATGCAGGCCGAGAGCTTTCAGGGCCCGATGCACGTCCACAGCCGGGAAAGTGAGACGTTCTACGTCCTCGAAGGCACGCTCAGCGTCCACACGGCCGACGTGTCGGTCGTGCTCGGACCGGGCGACTCCTTCACCACCCTCGACGACATGGTCCACCAGCCAGCCGCCGACTCCATCGGGAGAGCGAGTGCGCCCGGTGGCTGATGATCTCGGCGCCGGCCGGCTTCGAGAACCTGATGCGGGAGGCCGGGGTGCCCGCGGGGGCGTTGACTCCTCCCCCGCCCGGCGTGGTCCCCGACGCGGCGGCGAACGAGGGTGCCTCCGCCCGCCACGGAGTGAGCCACCTCTGGCCGACCCTACGGCTCCCGGGCCGCACCCGCCTGCGTCAGGGCCTCAACCTCGGCGCTGTCGTAGCCGAGCTCGAGCAGGACCTCGCGGGTGTGCGCGCCCAGGTTGGCCGGAAGTCGGCGGATCGAGTTCGGAGCGTTGGTGAAGCGGACCGGGTTGTTGAGCAACCGTATGCGTCCCTCGGTGGGATGGTCATGTTCGGTGAGCAGCCCGGCGTCGTACAGGGCGGGGTCGTTGACGAGATCCTGGGTCGTCTGCACCCGGCTGCACGGGACGTCCGCGGCTTCGAGAAGCCGCATCCATTCCTCGGACGACTTCGACTTGATCACGGGGATCATCATCTCGTAGAGCTCGTTCAGGTGTGCCGAGCGCGCGTGGACGGTGGCATAGCGAGGGTCGTCGAGCAGGTCTGCCCGATCGATCAGTTTCAAAAAGCTGCGCCATGCCCGGTCGGTGTAGGGCGCGACCGTGATGGTGCCGTCCGCCGTCTCGAACGGCTTGCGGTTGGACGAGACACTGCGTGGGTAGATCGCCGGAGCCAACGCGGGGACGAACGACTCGCCGGCCAGATGTGGACTGAGGTTGAACGACGCCATGGCGTCGTACATCCGGACCTCCACCTCGTCGCCCTTGCCGGTGACGCTCTTGCGGTACAGCGCGGCCAAGATCCCGCCGAGGGCGAAAAGGCCGCACGTCAGGTCCGCCATCGGAAGCCCGACGTAGCTCGGCGTGCCCGTCAGTGCGCCCTGCAGTGCCACCGCCCCGGTGAGCGCTTGGATCACGTCATCGATGGCCGGCTTCGCCGCATTGGGGTTGTCCTCCCCGTAGCCGACAACCCGGCAGTAGACGATTTCGGGATTGATCTCCTTGAGGTCCTCATAGGTGATGTTGAGTTTAGCCAGGGCGGCCGGGCGGTAGTTGACGACGAAGACATCGGCCTGGGCGACCAGCTTACGAAGCGCCTCCTGGCCCTCCGGTCGTTTCAAGTCGAGGACGATGCTTCTCTTGTTCCGGTTGAAGATGAGGAAGTTGGCCGACATGTCGGGGTTGCGCTGCGACCCGACCGAACGCGTCAGGTCTCCAACGGGACTCTCGACCTTGATCACGTCGGCGCCCATGTCGCCCAGGAACTGCGTGGCATAGGGACCGACGATGACCCGCGTGAGGTCGAGGACCCGCACCCCCGCCAGGGGACCCGCCGCGGCCCGCGCGGTCGCCGCCGGCGGGTTGGGCGACTCGTCACTCATCGGACCCACCGCCCACGGTGATCTGGGTGACCGTCGGGTCCACGCCGTCGTTGCGCCGCTTCAGCGCCGCCGCCATGCCGCTGTCGCGCAGGGTCCCGTGGAAGTCGCCGCCACGGCTGCCCGCCGCGTGGGCGTTGACGTTGTTCCCTATCCCGATCATGCCGTGCAGTCCCATGATCTCGTACATCCGATGAATCCCCTCCTTGTAGGCGGCGATCGTCTCCAGCGTGAGACCCGAGGCCGACTCCGCCCAGCGGGCGACCTCGCCCGGCAGCTCATCCAGACTCACGACCCGCTGAACCAGGCTGAGCTGATGCGCGGTGTCGGCGTCGAACCAGCTGCCCATGAGCAGCAGTTGCTTGATCACACGCATCGGAAGCTGGAAGGAGTAGATCGCCAGCGGGTGGTTCTGACTGCCCATCCGCGCCTGCTCCCAGCTGAACCGCGTGCCCTCCGCCGCGATGACGAAGTCGAAGGGTGCCAGCAATCGCTGGGCGTACGGCCCGACGAAGCCGTGCACCCCGGCGATGAGCGTCTTGTGGAAGTACCACGAGCGAGGCAGCGATGGCTCGTGCATCGCCGGCGGTGGCCACAGCCGCTTGCTCGCGCCGTGACGGCGTCGCGGCCTTTCGGTGATCTCCACCGCCCCCGACTCATCGGGCTCCCCCGATGGGGCGGCGTCCTCAAAGGTGGCCGCGAACTCCTTCATGTCCGCACCCGCAGAGAAGACGGGACCACGCCCCTGCAGGGTGACCACCTTGATGCTGTCGTCGCCGGCGGCCAGCTCGAGGACGTCATCCCACTCGTCCTCGACCGCGGTCGACAAGGCGTTGCGGACCTGGGGACGGTTGAGCCAGCAGTCCAGGACGGCTCCGCGCTTGACTACCTGGATGAATTCGAATTGTGCCATGGGTAACCCTTCACCTATCGTCGGCCGGTCGCATGCTCGTGAACTGCTTCACCGCGCCATAGTTCGCCAGGACCTCGTCGAGCTCCGGGGTGCTCTCGCCATAGACCTCGAGAGCCCGGCACGGTCACCACCCTCATGTAGCTGGCGGCGAGCGGGGTGCTCCGGCTGTGCCGCAGCCAGGCCTCGACGTCGACATACGTCGCGAGCTGCACGAGCACGGACTCCGTCGCGTCGGCGTAGATCTCGTACGCCGACGTCCCAGGCAGACTGCTGGCGAACTCAACCTGAGCGACCGCGATCCGTGTCGCCTCCGACCAGCAGCCCTCGCCCGTCACGACCGATCGGCATTGCAGAGCCACACCACCACGCCCCCTTCCACAGCTCGTTCTTCGTTCTCCCGCGGCTACGAGGCCGACAGCCGACCGGGCTCGATCACGGCCCGGCCGCGGAGCTGGCCCGCGCCCAGCAGTTCCATCGCGCGTTCGATCTGGTCGAACGCGAAGTACTCGTTGTCGATGCGCAGCAGGCCGCGCTCCGCGAGCGAGACGACCTCCTCCAGCTGGCCGACCGTCGCACCCATCCGCCAGGAGACCTCGGCCCCGATGGCCGGCGCCTTGGACCAGGAGAGGCGCACGTCGGCGTCACCCATCCCCACCAGTGCGATCTTGGCCAGGGGCGCGGCGCTGGCCAGCGCCGTCTGGATCGACGACGCGTTGCCCACGAAGTCGATGATCGCGTCGGCGCCGCGGCCACCGGTGAGGTCCCGCACCGCCTCGACCGTCGTGGGGCCGGACTCGATCGCGACGTCCGCGCCCAGCTCCGTGACATACTCGCGCCGCCCCGCGGACGGCTCGGCGACGACGACGCGGGCGGAGGTCAGCACCTTGAGGTACTGCACGGCATAGGAACCCACGCCGCCGGCACCGATGACCAACGCGGTGGCGCCCGGCGCGAGCCGCTCGATGACATGCGCGACCGCGCCGTAGGAGGTGTGGCCCGCGTCGGCGAGGGGGGCCGCCACGCGCGGCTCCAGGTTGGTCAAGCCGACCAGCTCACGGTCCGGCACGACGACATAGCGCGCGAACCCGCCGTCGATGCCGACTCCCCGTCCACCGGTGGCCTTGGGGCACAGGTTGTCGTGGCCACGCACGCAGTAGCGACAACTGCCACAGCTATGAATACCGGTGGCCAGAACCGCGTCGCCGACGCCGAAGCGGGTGGCGCCGGGCCCGACGGCGGCGACCACACCGGCGTTCTCGTGGCCAAGGGTCCACGGCGGTGACGACCCCCAACCGCCCGGCGGCAGGCGCAGGAAGTGCAGGTCGCTGGCGCACAGCCCGGCTCCCTTCACCTCGAGGAGAATCTCGCCGACACCAGGTTCGGGGACGGGCACACTCTGGTAAGCGCCCTTGCCCCAGCCGATGATGCGGTAGGCATCCATCTGGGTCATGATGCTCCCCTCACCTGGTCGGTAATGGAGTGCTCGCACCCGGCGGGCGACCAGAACGCCGCAGCGGATCGGAAAGCCCGCTCGGCGAACTCTTCCGGGCTCCAGGCACGCATGCTCCGCGAGACGATCTCGACCCCGACCAGCCCGTCGATCCCGTTGCGGAGCATGAGATCGACGAAGCCCCGCAGGGGAAAGACGCCGTCGCCGGGAAGAAGCCGGTGGTCCTTGGCGACGTCGACGGGTACGCCGGCCAGCGGACCATGATCGTTGAACTGGATGAGCGGCACCTGCTCCGGGGTGAGCCCGGCGAGGTCCTGAAGCGACGATGACCCGTTGAACACGTGCCAGGTGTCCACCGCAAGGCCGACTCGCTCGCAGCCAAGGCGCTCCACGACGTGCAGGGCGGCGGTGACATCGGCGACGGGGAACAGGGGGCTGAACTCGATCGCAAACGACACCTCGGCGTGAGCCGCACGGACCAGCGCGATCAACTCCCGCGTCAGCGCGACGCAGTCCTCTGTCGGTGGCACGAAGAAGACGATCGGCACGACATCGGGCTTCAGGACGGCGACCCGCCGGCATAGCGCCCGCACACCGGCCAACGTCTCGTCGCGCTCGGCGAGGACGCGCAGGGACTGGATCTCGCGACAGGGCAGCCCCACCCGGTCGCAGATCGACGCGAGCCGTTCGAGACCGCCCGGTTGCGCCTCGCACGCCTCGAGCGAGTGCCGGTCGAAGGCGATCCACGAGAAGCCCGCCGCGTAAGCGGCGCCTACCTGGCGCTCCAGGCTCGGCGGATCGGGAGCGAACTTCGGGGCGAATTGAATTGTCTCGTAGCCCAGCAGCACCATGCGAAGGACCCCTCTCGGCGGTCGAGAATCAGGCTTCGCGGCCGATCAGCCGTTGGCAGGACGACCGTGGTATCAGTTCGACCCGGATGGCCCCGGCGAGCGTGACGTAGGCGGCCGTCGGAAGACCGTCACGGTGCATCACGCCCTCCTCGGCGAACCCATGCTCGGCGAGTCGCTCGATGTCCCCGACGAGGTCGTCGGTGAAGTAGCCCAGGTCATGCAGGCCGACCTGCTGCCAGAGTCCGTCGTCGTCGCGCTGGATCAGCTCGTAGTGGAGGGGGCCGTTGTCGCTGTAGACGGCCCCGGCCCGCATTTTCCGGCATCCCTGGGGGGTGAGGACATCGGGGGTGGGACAGGCGCACTCCCGCCAGGCCAGGCCAGGCGAATCGCCATACTGCTCCATTCCCTTTTGGAGATCGTCCACGACGATGCCCACGTGGAACAGGTCCTCGTGCCGAAGCAGCATCACAGCGCCTTCCGTGCCGTCGTCAGAAAGTGATCGGAAGTGAGTGGACGCCGTGCACGGAGCTCTCGTACTTGAAGTTGACCTCGTCCAGCGGCACCGCCATCGCGAGATTCGGCAACCGGCGGAAGAGTGTTTGCAGCGCGACGTGCATCTCGACCCGGGCGTAGGCCTGGCCCAGGCACTGATGGATGCCAAACCCGAATGCCATGTGCCGACGGACGTTGCCGCGTCGGATGTCGAGTCGGTCGGGCTCGGGGAAGACGCGCGGGTCGCGGTTGGCGGCGTAGAGAAGCGCCCGCACGCCTTCGCCGGCTCGGATGATCTGCTGCCCGATCGTGACGTCCCTGGTTGCCACCCGACCCACGAGCGTCTGGGCGATGGTGAGGTAGCGAAGGACCTCTTCGACGGCTGTCGGAAACAGCTCGGGGTGGGCCCTGAGGTCCTCGGACTGATCGGGGTGCTCCAGCAACAGCATGGTCGCCAGCGTGATCATGTTTGCCGTGGTCTCGTGACCGGCGATGAGCAGCTGCCGGCCGAGGTCGACCAGCGTCACCCGGTCGAGGTTCCCCGTGAGCATGTGGTTGTGCACCAGGTCGCTCAAGATGTCGTCGGCCGGGTTGTCGATCTTCTTGGTGACAAGGTCGTCGAGGTAGGCGAGGAGCTCGGTAGTCGCCGACGCGACGTCCTTGCCCGGCGTGGCGAGCCCGAGCCTGGTTGCCGAACGTTCCTGGAAGAAGAGGTGGTCTTCCTCCGGCACGCCGAGGAGCCAGCAGATGACCGAGGTGGGAATGGGCAACGCGAAGTCCTGCACCAGGTCGACCGGGCCGTCCTTGGCGAGCATGTCGTCGATGAGACCGTCGACGCGGGCCTGGATGCGCGGTCGCATTTCCTCGGCCCGCTTCACGGTGAACCACATCGTCAGCATCCGGCGGAGGTTGTCGTGATCGGGCGGGTCCATGCTGATCAGCGACTTTTCCTTGTCCTCCTTGCGGGTCCGCCCCTGAAACACCTCCGGGTAGCCGTCCTTGGTGGTGTCGGAGCTGAACGCGGGGTTCGTGCACACGGCCGCGACGTCGTCGAACCGGGTGATGAGCCAGGCGAGCTTGCCGTCGAACAGCTCGACCTGAGCGATGGAGTCGTGCTCGCGCAGGTCGCTGATCTCGGCTGGAGGGTCAAACGGGAGCGTGCGCTGGATAGGGAAGCGCGTGACAGTCTTCGGCATGAGTTGACCTCGATTCTCGGGCGTCGGCTATTCGTGGAGGGCGATGCACTGTGCCGGGCAGACGACGACGGCATCGCGCACTGCCTGGTGGAACTGCGGGGCCGGCTCGGAGTCCAGGAGGATGACCAAGCCAGTCTCGTCCGACTGGTCGAAGATGTCCGGTGCGGCGAGGACGCACTGTCCCCCGCCGCAGCAGCGGTCAAGGTCAATCTCGATCTTCATGGTTCCTCCGAGTGCGATGGGTGTGGTTACTTGAGCTTCGGAAGCACTTCGTGGCCGAGGATCTCGATCATGTCGAGCACCTCGCCGAGCGGGGCGCCGCCGGAGTCGAGGTAGAGCAGGTTCGTGTCGACACCGAGGGTGTCGGACAGGAACAGCAGGCGCTCGGTTACCTCAGCGGGCGAGCCCACGACGGCGGAGCCGTGGGTGACCGTCCATTCGAAGTCCAGCGGCTCACTCTTGAAGCCCGGCGTCTGGCTCTGGACGAGCGCGCCGAACCAGTCGTGGTAGGCGACGAATCGCGGCTTCCACCGCTCCCGAGCCTGCTGGCTGGTCCGAGCGACGTTGACGTGCCAGCACGCGCCAATCTTGGGCTGGCTTCCGTTCACGCTCTGGAACGCCTCCTTGTACGCCGCCACGACCGGGACGAAGCGGTCCGGTGTGCTGAAGCCGCTGGGCAGGACAAGCGGGAGCCCGAGCCGGGCGGCGAGATGCGCCGTCTCCACCGACCCGCCGCCTCCGATCGACACGGGCGGGTGCGGCCGCTGGATCGGCCTGGGCTGCAAGGTGACGTTGTTCAAGTCTGGGCGTGACAGCCCGCTCCAGGTCACGGACTCCTCGGTCCAGAGCCGAAGGAGGAGCTCGACGTTCTCCTCGAACAGCTGGCGTGAGTCGTCGAGCTTCTGGCCGAACAGCTCGTAGGTCTTGGCAAACAAGTTGCCGCGGCCGACGCAGATCTCGGCCCGGCCGTTGGAGACAAGGTCGAGGACGGCGTAGTCCTCGGCGGCGCGGAGGGGGTCGATGTTGGCCAGCAGCGTGACGCCAGTGCCGAGCCGCAGCGTGGAGGTGCGCGCGGCGACGGCCGCGAGGAGGATGGGCGGGCTCACGCTGACGAACGGACCGGCGTGGTGCTCGCCGACGTTGAAGCCGTCGAAGCCGGCGGCCTCGGCGGCGACGCCTGACTCGATCACGGCGCGGTGACGCTCCGCGACACTGGTCGAGGCACCGGTGACCGGGTCCGGGAGGTGGTCTCCGAAGGCGAGGAGATGTGTCTTCATGCGCGCGCTCCTTGTGCTCGAACAACGGCCGCCCGGTTCTTGGAGACTATTCCAGACATCAACTGGCGAGAAGCGCTGAGTCGAACCGTTTTCCATCCACTGTCTGGCTCAGAATCGGGTGTAGGCGCCATCGACGACCAGGGCGTCGCCGGTGTGAAAGGTCAGAGTGGGATCGGCGAGGAACGCGGCGACGGCGGCCATGTCCTCCCCGGTGCCCCACCGCTGGACCGGGGTGCGCCGGCGGGTGTACTCGCGCACCTTGTCGTAGTTCTTGGCTTCGATGAATCCCGCGCCGGGGCCGACCAGGTCGGTGTCGGTCCACCCGGGAACGAGCGCGTTCACGCGCACCCCGTCGGTGGCGAGCTCGACGGCAAGGGCACGCGACAGCGCCTCGATGCCCGCCTTACTTGCCGCGTAGTGCTCTTTGCGGGCACCACCGTAGAAGTTCGTGATCGACGAGACCGGGATGATGGCTCCCCCACCGTTGGCCACCATGTGTCGGGCCGCCTCGCGCAGGCACAGGAATGTCCCGTCGAGGTTGACCGACAGAACGTCGCGCCACTGTCGCAGTGTCATGTCAACGAAGGCGACCGTCTCGCCGGGCACGCCGGCGTTGGCGAAGAAGGCGTCCACCCGGCCGAGTGCCGAGACACTCTCGGCGAACGCCGACCGCACCTGATCCTCGTCCTGGATGTCGGCGGAGATGGCGATCGCGTCGGCGCCGGCTGCGTGCAGCTGCGCGAGGGCGGCCTTGTTTTTCTCGACGCTGCGGCCCCAGATCGCCACCCGGGCGCCCGCCCGGGCCACACCGCGGGCCAGGCCGAGGCCGATGCCGCCGTTGCCTCCCGTGACGATGACATTCCGGCCGGTGAGGTCGTGGGGCATCCTCGCTGGTGTGACGGGCGGCGAGTCGTTTGAGGACGTCATGGTTTGCCCTCCAGGGGCCGGAGTTGGGGCGCACGAGGCCGTTGCGCGAGCTACTTTGATTGCCGTACGGTTGGATCGTATGGCATTCGAGAATTGAGCACTAGATAGCCAGTCAGTCGGATTCAATCCCAGAGAGGTGACCGGGGATGGCAACCACTCCCGAGGCAGTCCGTCTGCCGCGTGACACCGTGACGCCGCCGGAGCGGCGGGAGTACTACCGGGCCGCCGGCTACTGGAACGCCGACACCCTCGCCGACCGCTTGGCTCAGCACGCTACCGACCACCCCGACAAGACGGCAGTGGTTGATCTCGCGGGAGACCGCCGGCGCAGCTACGCGGAGCTGCACCGGGATGTGTGTCGCATGGTGGGCGCACTGGTCGAGCTGAACGTACAGCCCGGTGACGTCGTGGCCGTGCAACTGCCGAACTGGTACGAGGCGGTGGTGGTCGACCTGGCGGTGCTCGCTCGTGGCGCCGTGCTCAACACCATGTTGCCGATCTACCGCGGCAAGGAGATGCGCCACATGCTCTCGACGGCGGGCACCAAGCTTCTGGTGACGCCCGGCGTCTACCGCCAGTTCGATCACGCGGGTCTGGCCGCACAGCTCGTCTCCGAGCTGCCGGAGCTCAACGCGCACCTCGTGGTGCCGGACCCGACGGACCCGACGGCGTTCGCACGCATGATCGCGGGCTACGAGGCGACGCCATATCCGCCCAACACCGAGCCCCAGGCGGTCTCGGAGCTTCTCTTCACCTCTGGCACGGAGTCGACGCCCAAGGCGATCATGCACACGGAGTGCACCACCGAGTCGGGCGTGCGCGCCGCCGCCGAGGCGCTCGGGCTGACCGGTGACGACACTGTGTGGATGCCGTCACCGGTGGGCCACTCGACCGGGTTCAACTATGGCCTGCGGATGGCGATCCATCACGGCCTCACGCTGTGCCTGCAGGATCGGTGGGATCCCGCCGAAGCGGTGCGCACCATCCAGAACGAGCGTTGCACCTACACCGTCGCCGCGACCACGTTCCTCTCCGACCTCCTCAACGAGGCGGAACGGGTCGGTGCCGACCTGTCGTCGATGCGGAAGTTCTCCTGTGGTGGTGCCGCCGTGCCGCCGCATCTGGTCAGGAAGGCGGCCACACGGGGAGTGACGGTGCTGCGCCTCTACGGGTCGACCGAGGTGCTCATCGGCTCCTGGAACCGTCCGGAGAGCCCCGAGGTCAAGCGGACCGAGACCGACGGCCTGCCGTTCGACAGCGTCGAGCTCGAGGTGCGCCGCGACGGCAAGCCCGTGGTGGGTGAGCCGGGTGTCATCTACGTCCGAAGCCCCAGCGCCTGTGTTGGATTCTTCAACGACCCCGAGCGCACCGCGAAGACCTTCGACCCGGACGGCTGGGTCGAGTCGGGCGACCTCGGCGTTCTTGACGAGGACGGATACCTCACCATCGTGGGCAGGATGAAGGAGATCATCATCCGGGGTGGCCTGAACATCGCGCCTCGCGAGATCGAGGAGCTGATCGTCAAGCTTCCCCAGGTCGCCTCCTGCGCCGTGGTACCGGTGCCGCACGAACGTCTCGGGGAGGTCGCGTGTGCCTGCGTCGTACTTCACCCCGGAGCCACGCTTGCACTGCGGGAGCTGACCGACGCGCTGCGGGCCTTCGGCCTCGCGGCGTTCAAGCTTCCCGAGCAGTTGGTCATCGTCGACGTGCTGCCGACGACGAGCACCGGCAAGGTCCAGAAGAACGTACTGATCAACCAGATCCTCGGGCCGCGCGGGTACGCCTGATGCGTATCGATGTGGTGCTGCCGCAAACGGAGCTGCCGGGCTCCGCTGCGGAGGTTATAGGTTTTGAGACCCTCGCCGACCGGGCCGGCTATGGGCGCCTGCGCCGCTGCTCTCGGCGCGGACCAAGCGCCACCCGGTCGACCGAGTGTCGATCGCGCCCCGACCGGCCGTGCCCCGCGCATCTGGTTCGACGGCGGTTCCGAACGGGCCTACGCACGGGCCGTCCGGCTCGGCGACGGGCTCATCCACCCTGCCCCGGGGGGAGCGGGGCGACTTGGCCATGCGGCGGTTGACGGCACTGCTGGAGGAGCGCGGGCGTGACAGGTCCGGGTTCGGCGTGGCGGTACTCGATCACCTCGCGGCACTCGGCGTCGACCGGGTCGCCTTCCGGACCATCGGCCAGGGCCTCGACTCACCGGCCGCGCACCTGGAGGCGGTGGAGGAGTTCGCGGCGGTCGTCGCGGACAAGCAGGGCCTGGCGCCCGGCGAACCCCTGACCTGGCGCGTGGAGAGAAAACAGGCCTGGCGGCCAATGGCCTTGATGAGAGGGAACCAGTGACACTCCGTACAACCGACATCGCCGCCGCACTCGTGCCGGTGCTACGGGACGCGCTCGCCACGCCCGTGGTCGATGTGTCCGACCTGGCGCGGTACGGCGATGGCCACTCGGGAGACACGTACTCCTTCGTCGTGACCACGGACTCGTCTCGCCGGCAGATGGTCCTTCGACTCTCGCCGTTCGGGGTGGCACCCAAGGGGCCGGCCGATGTGGGACGCCAGGGCAGGATCATGGCTTCGCTCAGCGCCGCCGGGGCTCCCGCGCCACGGGTCATCGCGAGCAGCAGCGAGCCGGCACTGGCGGGGCGTGCCTTCGCCGTCATGGAGCTGGTCGAGGGCCGCGCGTGGTCGACCTTCCGCGAGGTCGCTGGCGACGTCGCCACCGCCCAGGCGGCGGTTGCCGCGTTGAAGGCGATCCAGGCCGTGCCCGTGACCGCGACAAGCCTGTCCGGCGATCCCTACGAGGAGGACCCGGCGTTCGAGGTCAGGCGTTGGGGGCCGTTGATCGACCGTTCGCAGGAGGAGCTTCACCAGCCCGGCATGGCACTGGCGACCGAGCTCACGGCGCGCGTGGGCGACGCCGGTGCCGTGACGAGCCCGGTCGTGGTGCACGGCGACTTCCACTACGGCAACCTTCTGTTCGACGACACGTCGGTTGTCACGGTGCTCGACTGGGAGATCGCGACGGTTGGGCATCCCGTGACCGACCTCGCCTGCCTTGCCGTCGCGTCGATGCGCCGGCGCTACGCACCCGACCCGAACCCCACCGGGAGCGTCGAGGTCTCGTTGCCCGACCTTGCGGAGATCTACGGCGTCGATCCGACGCGGTTCGCGTGGCACGTCGCCGCCTCCTGCTACAAGTACGCGGCGATCCTCGGCTACAACCTGAACCTGCACCGTCGGGGCAAGAAGCACGACCCGATCTACGAGTCACTCCAACACACGGCATGCGGGCTGCTGGACGACGGTCTGGAGTTGCTGCGCGATGGCCCCGATTCCCTCTGACCCAAGGAGCTCCTGACATGACCAGCGGTTGTGGTACGCGTCCCGCATTCGTCGGCAAGACCGCGCTTTCAGGCGTCGGGTACACCGATCTGACCGCGTCCGGCGGCCGGTCGGTTCTCAGTCTCGCGCTCGAGGCGTCCCGAGCCGCGTTGGCGGACTGTGGCCTCACGCCGGCCGATGTCGACGGCGTCATCACCTACAGTCTGTTCAACGACTCGGTATCCAGCCAGGCGGTCGCGACCGGCCTGGGGTGCGGTGACCTGAGCTACGTGCTCGACCTGAACAACGGCGGCTCCCAACCGGGATTCGCCGTCATGAACGCGGCCATGGCCGTCGCCTCGGGGTTGGCGAATACGGTGATCGTCTACCGTGCCTTGAACGGCCGTACGGGCAAGAAGGTTGGATCGACGCACTTCGAGTCGCCCAGCGGCCAGTTCAGATACCCGATCGGGTTCTCGTCCTACCCGTACTACATCGCCATGTGGTCCCGACGCTTCATGATTGAGACCGGGGCGACAGAGGCGGACCTGGCCGGCGTCGTCATCGCCCAGCGCGAGTACTCCGCCCTCAACGAGCGAGCGGTCCGCCGGAACCTCCTCACCGAGGACCAGTACTTCGCGCGAGGCTATGTCGTCGAGCCGTTCCGGGCGGTCGACTGCACGGTCGAGGTCGACGCTGCGGTCGCGGTCGTCGTCACCTCACTGGAGCGGGCGCGTGATCTCAAGGTCCCGCCGGCGGTGCTCGAAGGAGGAGCCTGGGTCACCGGGCGCGGGTCGGGGCTCGACATTGCCGATGTCCACTACTGGCCCGACCTCAGTCGCAACTGCCAGCACATGCTGGCCGACCGGTTGTGGGCCTCGGCCGGTCTCGGCCCCCAGGACATCGATGTCGCCGAGATCTATGACTGTTTCAGCCCGGCCGTTCTCTATGGCCTGGAGGCCCTTGGATTCGTCGAACGAGGCGGAGCCGGCGCGTTCATCCGGGAAGGCAACACGAGGCTCGGCGGCCGGCTGCCGACCAACACCCACGGCGGCCTGCTCAACGAGGGATACGTGCACGGCATGAACACGGTGACGGAGGCCGTGTATCAGATCCAGGGTCGAGCCGGCGCCCGCCAGGTGTCCGGTGCCGCGACGGCCGTCGCCACCTCCGGTGTTCTCGTTGACGGATCCGCCATCGTGCTCAGGAAGGATTCCTAGTGTCCCAGCCACTGCAAGAGGTCACGGTCGCTCCCGACTTCGACCCCGACACCGCCTGGTGGTGGGAGGCGCTGGAGGCGGGGGAGCTGAGGATCCCACACTGCCGGGCATGCGAGCGCCACTTCTTCCCGCCGATCCCGGCGTGCGCGCACTGCGGTAGCACCGACATCGACTCCAGCGTCTCCACCGGCGAGGGTCGGGTCTACTCGTGGATTGTCGCCCACCACCCACTCGACGAAACCTTCAAGGGGCACACGCCCTACACCGTCGTGGCGGTGGAGCTGGAGGCCGAAGGAGTCCGGCTCTTCGGCCGGATCGAAAACGGCCCGCTCGACGAGGACACGCGGGCCAGGGCTTACGTCTACAAGGTGTCCGGCTCGACGCTGCTGGGCTTCGAACGAACTGACTCGCGCGCGCCGCGCTCGAGCTGACCCTAAGGGGAGTTATCCATGGTCATTGCGGCGGACGTATCGAATCGATCCCTTGCCGACCTGTACTCGCTCGCCGGCCGAGTCGCCGTCGTCACCGGTGGAGGGCGGGGTATCGGCGTGGCCATCGCCTCTCGCCTGGCCGAGGCGGGGGCCGCGGTCGCGGTCGCCGACATCGACGAGTCCACGGCGGAGCACACGACGGCAAAGCTCACCGCCGGCGGGGCGACGGCGATGCCGGTGACGATGGACGTCACATCGCCGCGGTCCACGCGCGCAGCCGTCGAGGCGATCCGCGCCGAGCTCGGCGAGATCGACATCCTCGTCAACAACGCTGGGCTGCTCGCCGTGCCCGCCCCCTACGACGAGATCCTCGACGAGGACTTCGACCGCACGATGGCGGTCAACGTGCGTGGCGCGCTCAACGTCAGCCGGGTCGTCGCACCGTTGATGGTCGCCGCGGAACGGCGGGGGGTCATCATCAACATGGCCTCCACCGCCACCTACCGCTACCCGAACCCTGGCACCCTCGTCTACACGACCTCCAAGCAGGCCGTGAACGCCATCACCAAAGGTCTGGCGGTGGAACTCGGCCCTGCCGGGATCCGGGTGCTCGACATCGCGCCGACGGTCGTAGAGACACCGGGCTTGGCCGATCTGCGGGAACGCAGTCGCGCCAAGGCCGCCGAGGCGGGCAGAACGGTCGAGCTGGGCAATCCCGATGCCTTCCGCCACCTGCCGCTGGGGCGCATCGCCGTACCGGACGATATCGCGCGGGTGGTCGCCTTCGCCGCGAGTGACGCCGCGATCCTGATGACGGGATCGACTCTGGCCGTTGACGCCGGTTCCATGGTCGTTCGGTGAGGTGAGTGGTGAGACACAGATGAGCGCGAGTTCCGCGTCGTTGCCCTGGAAGCCGGCCGAGCCGTTCACCGTGCACGTCAGCCAGGAGGTGCTCGACGACCTGCGTGAGCGGCTGAGCCGCACGCGCCTCGCCCCGGACCTCGACAACGACGACTGGAAGTACGGCGTCAACGGGGCATACCTCAACGAGCTGGTGCGCTACTGGCGCGGCGAGTTCGACTGGCGGGAGCAGGAACGTCGGATCAACCAGTTCTCCCACTACAAGACGGAGATCGATGGACTGCCGATCCACTTCATCCATCAACGGGGCACGGGACCCAACCCGATTCCGATCATCCTGACCCACGGCTGGCCGTGGACCTTCTGGGACTTCCACGACGTCATCGGCCCGCTGACCGACCCGCTCGCCCATGGCGGCGACCCGAACGACAGCTTCGACGTCATTGTTCCGTCGTTGCCGGGCTTCGGATTCTCGACGCCGTTCACCCGCACGGGCATGACCATCTGGGAGGTCGCCGACGTCTGGAAGACCCTGATGGTCGACGTTCTGGGCTATGAGAAGTTCGCCGCGCACGGCGGCGACTACGGGGTCATGGTCACCGCGCAGTTGGGGCACAAGTTCGCCGAGCACATGCTCGGCCTGCACTTCGCGCCGCGGCCCTTGCCGCTCCACTCGTTCAACACCGACCGTCCCTGGGCGGACCTGTTCGCCAATGCCATTCCGTCCGGGGTGGGTGACCGCAAGACGTTCGTCGAATATGAACGACGCAAGGTCGGGCATGTGGTGGCCCACGTGCTGGATCCGCAGACCCTCGCGTACGCGCTGCACGACTCGCCCGCGGGCCTGGCCGCGTGGCTGCTGGAGCGTCGACGGTCGTGGAGCGGCTGCGACGGCGACGTGGAGTCGGCCTTCACCCGGGACGACCTGCTGACGAGCTTCACGATCTACTGGGTCACCGAGTCGTTCGTCAACACCGCCCGGCTCTATCACGAGAACGCCGAGCACGGCTGGCATCCGTCCCATGACCGCACACCCGTGGTGGAGGCGCCTACCGCCGTGACCGTGTTCGCCAAGGATCTGCCGCCCGGCGCGTCCATGAGCTGGATGGGCGACTACTTCAACCTGCGGCAGGTCACCGAGTCGCCGACGGGTGGGCACTTCGCTGCCGCCGAGGAACCAGGGGTTGTCGTGCGCGACATCCGCGCGTTCTTCCGCCAGTCGCGCTGACGCTCAGCAGCGCTGGGGGCCGCGCCGAGCATTGTCGCGGCCTTCGGCTGTTATCGACCCGTGTATTCGGGCGGCCTTCGCTCGAAGAACGCCCGGACGGCTTTTTGGCGTCGTCATACGCCGAAAGCTCGCCGGTCACGCCCTGCTCGAACTCGTAGCCGGAGTTGAGGTCGAGGTACTCGATGGTGGTCAGGCTTCGTTTGGCGAACCTGATCTCCACGGGGCTGTGGCGTGCGATGCGGTGGGCCAGGTCGTCGGCGGCCTGCTCCAGGCTGTTGTCCGTGACCACGCGGGCGCGCGGCGCGAGCTTCTCGACGGATTCGAGGACCGCCTTCATCTCCTCATACATCGCGACGGTGAGGGCGTTCACCGGTCGCCGACGCATGGTGACGGTCGCGACGAGACGCTCTGTTCCCACGGTCAACTTCTCGGCCGTAGAACGACCGAGCTTGTTGACTCGGTCTTCTACGCCTTGTCGCGCTCCCGGCTGTCCCCTACGACAGGACGGCCACGGGTCGCATCTACCAGCAAAGGGAGGTGTTCAGGTCCTTTGTGGTACGGGTCCGTTGACGAGAACCCACGCCGAGCGTCCGCGGTTGCGCACGTTGACCCCGGCGACGTGGTCGGCCAGGCCAGCGAGCCCGCACCGACGACAGCAGAAGGCGTCCCGGGTGGGACGGTTGTTCCTCGCCGTGTGCCCGCATCTTGGGCACATCTGCGAGGTGTAATGGGCGTCCACCCAGATCACCGGCACCCCGGCCCGCCGGGCCTTGTACCGGATGTGTTCTTCGAGCTGGTGGAACGGCCAGGAGGAGAGCGTGGCCCGCTGGTCACGGGAGGGCCGTACCCGGTCACGGATGCCACTCAGTTCTTCGAGGGCGATACCGCGTCCGGTGCGTTGTGCGACGGCCACGATCTCCTTGCTGATCTTGTGGTTGACGTGGGTGGCGTGCCGGGCTTCTCTCTTCGCCCGGCGCTTGGCCCGCCGGGTAGCGGAGCGGGTCTGCTTCGCCTGGAGTTCGGCGCGCTTGCGGGCGTGCCAGCGCCGGTAGCGGCCAAGACGGCGGCCCTGGTAGTTGTCCCCGTCGGACGTGGTGGCGAGGTTGGCGATCCCCCGGTCCACACCGATCCAGTCCACCGGATCGGCATTGAGCGGCGCTTCGGGCACCTCGCAGGTGGCGACCAGGAACCACATGCCGTCACGGTGCACAAGATCCGACTCGCCCCGCCGGTACTTCGCCAGCATCGCCAACCGGCCCGGATGGCCCGTGTACGGCACGTTCTTGATCCGCCCGGCCACGGTCCAGATACTGACCGTCCGCGCGTCGTGCTGCCACGACAAGATCCGGTCGTCATACGGCTGGGCCGCATCGGAGCGGAAGACGATCGGCTTGGACTCCGCCCGGCTGCGCCGCCTCGACCCGGCCGGACCAAGGTTCCCCGCCCGAATGTTCGCCCGTAACGTGGCGTAGGCATCCACCACCTTCTTCACCGTGCGCACAGCCGGCTGCGCAGCGAGCCCGAACTCGGCCTTGAGGCGGGCGTAGACGAGCTTTTGCAACTCGTTGCGGGACGTGATGCCCCGCTCGTACGCCACCACCGATACGGCATCAGCCGCCCGGTTGCACACGGGCAGGGTCGCCGCCAAAGCCGCCGCCACCTCGGGCGACTGCAACAGCTTCACCTGCACCACGACCTTCACCCCATCAACCTAACCACCACCACTGACAAACAGCCGAAAGCACAGGTCACGACGGACATGCAGAGAACTCCGCCGCTTCGCGGCTCCGCGCCAAGGACCCATTCCTCCCCGCCCTGAAGGACTCCGTTGGCAAAAGGACGGGCGGACATTCTGGCTCGCACTCTGGCTGTGAGTGGATCACTTGACCTGCGGGGCCGTGAGTCAAAGTGACCCCCCGGCCAGCAATTCGTCCCTTTCCCAACGGAGTCCTGAAGGACGGGGCCTCCTGGGAGAAATCAGGTGAAGAACTCAAAGCCGGTCATTGGGCCCGGTCACCCCCGCATGTACTGGCCGCCGTTGGCGTCCAGCAGCTCGCCGGTCACGGAGGCGGACAGTCGTGAGGCAAGGAAGAGCACGGACCCCGCGACGTCGTCGGGGTGGGGAATGGCGCCGAGGGGGATCTCGGAGAGCGCCTTCTCGATGTAGGGCAGCCGGGCGGGGTCGTCGCGCCACTGATGGACCTGCGATGTCTCCATCCAGCCCGGCACAACGGCGTTGACGCGGATCTGCTCCGGCCCGAGCTCGAACGCCAGGGTGCGGACGGCCTGGTTGAGGGCGGCCTTGGTGATCGCGTAGCCTCCGCGACCCCGCGCGGACACCATCCGGGTGGTCATCGCGCTCACCATGACCACGGCCGCCCGCTCGGACGTGCGCAGGAGGGGAAGCGTCTGCTGGACGAGCGCGATCGGGCTCCAGACGTTCACCTCGGCGAGGGCGCGCCAGTCGTCGATGCTGGCATCGGCGATGTCGGCGCTGGCACCGATTGATGCCGCGTTGTAGACGAGGACGTCCAGGCCCGTAAGTTGCTCGACGACTCGTGACCGGTCGGCGGCCGACGTCAGGTCTGCCTGGATGCCGGTGGCTTTCCCGCCGTCGCCCGCGATCGCGTCGAGCGCCTGCTCGACCGACTCGCGCCGACGGGCGACAACGGTGACCTTCGCGCCGGCTCGGGCGAGCGCGCGGGCAATGGAGGAGCCGAGGCCGGGCCCCACGCCGGCCAGCAGGACGGGCGCGTCGCGCAGCCCCAAGAAGTCTTCGCCCATGTGCCCTCCACAGAACGTATCCGGCAGGATAGAATGGAATTCCAGATTTTGGCTGCTGGATCATAGCAGTCAGCATCCGATTCAGTCATGAGCGCCCAATCCAATCTGCGGAGGAGCCCGACCCCATGTCGCGGAAGTTGTCGTTTGACCAGCTGGCGGCGGCGAAGGACCATGACCTCGGCGTGAGTCGATGGCTGTTCGTCGACCAGGGCCGCATCGATCGGTTCGCGGACGTGAGCGAGGACCGCCAGTGGATTCATGTCGACACCGAGCGCGCCGCTGATGGACCGTTCGGGATCACGATCAGCCACGGCTATCTCACGCTGTCGCTCGTGGGGACCCTGGTCGGGGAGTTGCTGGACGTCGAGCCGGACGTGGTGCTGGTGAACTACGGGCTCGACCGGGTCCGCTTCATCGCGCCGGTGCCGGCCGGGTCGCAGCTGCGGGCCCGCGCTCGCATCGCCACGTCGGAAGCCACCGCACACGGGCTGCGCCTCGTGCTGAGCGCACACGGTGAGATCGACACCGCGCAGAACCCCGTCTGCGTCGCGGACACGGTGGTGCTGGCCCGCCGCTGAGGCGGGCGTTGTCAGGCGAAGGCGGCGAAGCTGGCTGGAGGTCGGCCGCGACCTGCTCTGGTCGCTCCCGGCGAGAAGTGGCCGCCGGTGCGATGGGACGCTCGCCATCTGAGGTTGTAGTACTCCTCTACCCACGGGCCGGGCTTGCGCGCGTGGTGTTCGAAGGTCGACAGGCCCGTCGGCGCGCTGACGGCCCTGGGTCCAGGTTTGCGCGACGGCCGCCAGGGACGTTCCACCGCGGGCGGGTAGAAACACAGCTGCTCGCCACCGAGTCGCCCATCCAGTCGAGCATCGTCGTGGTGATGAGGTCGTCCTTGGTGTAGACCGACTCGAGATCGCCGCCGCAGTCCCTCCAGGCTCGCCGACGCTCGATGAGCCACGAGCAGAGTCCGACCGGTGAGTCGACCAGTCCGTGCGCGAGCGTCAACGGATCGAGCACATGAACGGCGACGTGCGACGCCGCCTTCCGTTCGAACTCCAGCAAGCGCGGCTGGTCGTGCGGCACCAACGCCTGCCGGGCCGCCTCGAAGAGGTCCCAGGGGCGCGACGTCCCCCACACCTCGAGCCCGGCGGGTCGTCGAGCAGCGAGTCCGCGACGCGGAGCGTGAACCGACGTATCCGCGCAGAGCCGCTCATCGCACCCACTCACTCATCGACCAAGGTAGTTGGCGGGTCGCTTCTCGGCGAAGGCGTTGAGTCCTTCGACCACGTCGTGGGAGGTGGTCGCGTAGTCGAAGACCAGGTCTTTCTCGAGCTTGAGACCGTCCTCGAGCGGGGAGTTATCCGCGATCGAGATCAGCTTTTTCATCTTCTCCCGACCCAGGGGCGTGTGCCGCGCGATATCGGCAACCATGGTCAGAGTTCGCTCGAGCAGCTCCTCGTCGGGCGCCCGCAACGCGATCAGACCGGTCCGCTCGGCCTCCTCCGCCGAGTACAACCGCCCCGTCAGCAACCACTGCGTCGCCCATGCACTGCCGATCGCCTTCACCAAGCGCTGGCTGCTCCCCGCGCCCGGCAACTGCGCGAAGTTCAGGTGGCCATCTCCGATGCCGGCCGAGTCGGCGATCGTCACCAGGTCGCACGCCAGGGCCAGCTCCAACCCGCCTGCCACGCACGGGCCATTGACCATGGCCACCGTCACCGAGGACATCGTCTCCAGCAGCGCGCACACGGTCTCAAAATCGTCCATGAACCGACGGAACCGTTCTGGATCGCGATACAAGGTCTGATACCCCTTCAGGTCGCCGCCCGCCGAGAACGCCCGGCCCTTGCCGGTCAGCACGACCGCGTCCGGCACCAGGGCGGCGTCGAGAGACATGAATGTCTCTAGCAGCCACGCCAACGCCGCGATAGTGTCTTTGTCGATAGGGTTCAATGACTCCGGGCGATTGAAGCGCACCAACGCGACGTCCGCGCCGGCGCGCCGTACGTGCTCCAACTCCAGCAACGCGTTCGCCGGTCCACCTCCATCCACCGACACCACGTCCGACACCACCAACTCAGACCAGCCAGAGGTCGAGGCGGGCTCGGGCGATGCCGCCTCACGGCGCTCGTCATGCGAACTCGGCACGGACACGTTGGCTCCTTCAGATGATCTCGAGAATGGTGGCGTTGGCCTGGCCGCCGCCTTCGCACATGGTCTGCAAGCCGTAGCGAACTCCGTTGGCCCGCAGGTGATGCACCATCGTGGCCATCAGGCGCGCGCCGGAGGCACCCAGCGGGTGGCCGAGGGCGATCGAGCCTCCTAGCGGGTTGACCAACGCGGGGTCGGCGCCGGTCTCGGCGAGCCAGGCGAGGACGACCGAGGCGAAGGCCTCGTTGACCTCGAAGACACCGATGTCGGAGACCTTCAGGCCGGCCCGGCGGAGCACCTTCTCGGTCGCCGGGATCGGGCCGGTGAGCATGATGTTGGGCTCACTGCCCGCGACGGCGACCGAGTGCACCCGCGCGATCGGGGTCAACCCCAGGCGTGCGGCGTTCTCGGAGGTCGTGATGAGCAGCGCGGCCGCTCCGTCGCTGATCTGGGACGCGTTGCCCGCGTGAATCACACCGTCTTCCTTGAACGGCGTCGCCAGTGTGGCCAGCTTCTCGATCGTCCCGCCGCGACGGATGCCCTCGTCTGTCGTGACCCTCTCGCCGTTGGCGAGGACGACCTCGATGAGCTCGTTCTTGTAGGCACCGGAGTCGGTGGCGGCGGCCGCGCGCTCGTGGGAGAGCAGCGCGAAATCGTCGAGTTGCGTGCGACTCAGCCCCCACCGCTCGGCGATCGTCTCGGCACCTAGGCCCTGGCTCGGGAACTGTGGTGAGTAGCGCGCGGCGTACTTCGCGCCGAGCGGCGACTGGCTGCCGACGGCCGACCCCATGGGCACGCGGCTCATCGACTCGACGCCGCCCGCGACCACGAGGTCGTAGTGGCCGGCGATGACCCCGGCGGCGGCGAAGTGGACGGCCTGCTGCGACGACCCACACTGCCGGTCCACCGTGGTGCCGGGCACGGACTCGGGCCAGCCGGCCGACAACACCGCGGTGCGGGCGATGTCGAATGTCTGCTCTCCAACCTGGCTCACACAGCCCCAGACAACGTCGTCGACGAGCGAGGGATCGATGGCGGTTCTGTCGGCGATGGCTTCGAGCACCGTCGCGGACAGGTCGGCCGGATGGATGCTGGACAAGGCGCCGGCACGCTTGCCGATCGGCGTGCGCACAGCCTCAACGATGACCGCGTCTCTCATGTCCACTTCCGTTCTGCGAGTCAGGGGTGCTGCCGCACCGCTGGAAGCAGGGGCACCGTGCACATGCTACACAAAAGCTGATTCGTAAGGCTAGAAGTCAGTTCGAAATTCAGACACATGAGGACGTTACCTGGGAAGTGGATTCGAAATGAAGGCCAAATTCTGCTGACCAAGCCGGTTGTGCTCGACCACGTCGCGACCCGCGACCGGCTGCTGGGTGCCAGCCGCGAGCTGTTCGCGTGGATAGCCGAAGG
>NZ_JBFBAS010000036.1:0-55963 GCF_040682335.1 Streptomyces sp. NPDC051219 | reverse complement strand
GCCGCTCCCCCGTCCGGCCGGCGGGGGGGGGGGGGGGCTGCTCCTGCGTGCCGCCGCCCGGGGCGGGGGGGGCGCGCGCCCCCCCCCCCCCACCACTCCCCAGCGTCTTCTGCATGGTCACAAGCAGCGCGTGGTCCTGCTCCAGGGCGGTGAGCTGGGCCTTGAGGTCCTCCTGTTCCTTCTCGTTGCGCTCGAGGTCGGCAGCCACCTGCGCGGCGTACTGATCCTTGAGCTTCGTGTTCTCGGACTGCTGGAACATGACATCTCGCTCTCTTCGCGGGGCTGTTGGCCGGGATGCTACGCACTTGGGCCGGATCTCTACCCTCGATCGTCAGGCGTACCGCCCGAACGGGGCCGGTATCAGCGTAGAAGCCGGGGTGTCCGGCCCGGCCGACCGGACAGGACTTAAGGCTCCTCCAGAGGTGCGAGCAACCACCGTGCTCGAGAATTTCCGATTTCACGAGGGTTCGCCGTGAGCACGACCAGCACGGCCCGTACGGTCACCGACGTCCTGCATCCCCGCAACGTCCTGCTGGCCGACCGGTGTGCCCTGGGGTCTGCTCGGCGCTCTGTACGCCGGCATCATCCCCGCCGCCTACATCGACTGGGAGAGGGGCCGGGGCACCTGGGGCGACCGGCACGTCGTCGACCGCACGAAGAGGGCACCCATCTTCCTCGTCATCGTGGCGTCCATCGGAGCCGGGGCCGTCGTGATGGTCCTCGGCCACGCCACCATGGGCATCCTGGTCGCGATGCTGGCGCTGTGGGCGATGACCGTCGTCCTTCTGGCCGTCAACAACCCTCTGGAAGGTCTCGGTGGACTCCGCGGTCGCATCGGCCGTCGTGGCGCTGCTCGCGATGGTGCACTCTGCCTGGTGGCTGCTGGCGTACGCCCTGACTGCGGCCGTGTGCTGGTCCCGGGTCGTGCTGAGGGACCACACCACCGCGCAGACCGTGGCCGGCGCGTCCCTCGGCGCGGCGACCGCGACAGCGTTCCTGGTCGCCTGCCCCCACCCGGCGAGGCGCACCCCGCTCGTCACCGAATCAAGCGGCCGCGCTGGGTGGAGGGTTTGCCGCGCGGGCGGCAGGCGCGTTTGATGGAAGGAGACCCCTCGGCGGGTGTCAGGCTGGAAGGGAGGCTCGACCGTGGAACTCGTTCTGCGTCCCGCAAGGGCGGACGACGCCGCGGAGTGCGGCAGGATCTGCTTCGAGGCCTTCTCAGGGATCGCCCGCGAGCACGGGTTCCCCTCGGACGTGCCCAGCGCCGAAGAGGCCGCGAAGTGGTTCGAGGCGATGCTGAGCCATCCCGGCTTCTACTGCGTCGTCGCCGAGGCCGACGGACGGATCGTCGGCAGCAACCTGCTCGACGAGCGGTCGTCCGTCGTCGGCGTCGGGCCGCTCACCGTGGACCCGGGTGCCCAGAACGGCGGCATCGGGCGCCGGCTCATGCTGGACGTCATGCAGCGGGCGGCCGAACGGCGCGCGCCCGGCATCCGGTTGCTGCAGAGCGGTTATCACTGCCGGTCGTTCGCGCTCTACGCCGACCTGGGGTTCGAGTTCCGCGAGACCGTGGCCTGTATGCAGGGGCCGCCGGTGGGCGGCACCGTACCCGGCTACGAGGTGCGGCCGGCCACGGACGCAGACCTGGCGGCGTGCAACGAGGTGTGCCGACGAGTTCACGGGACCGATCGCGGCGGAGAGGTCACCGACGCGCTCAAGTTGGGCACGGCCCGCGTGAGCGAGCACGACGGCCGGATCACCGGTTACGCCACGGACCTGTCCTTCTTCGCGCACGCGGTCGGTGAGACGACCGAGGACATCAAGGCGCTCGTCGCGGCGGCTCCCGCCTTGGGCGGCCCCGGCATCCTCGTCCCGGCGCGTAACAGTGCCCTGCTCCAGTGGTGTCTGCGGCGCGACCTCAAGGTGGTGCAGCTGGCGAGCCTGATGACCATCGGGCTCTACAACGAGCCCGCCGGGGCGTATCTGCCCTCCATCCTGTACTGAACCGGCGTACCGGCCTGTCTGAACCGACGTACTGACGCAGGTGACGTGCCGGCGTCCGCCACCGACCTTCTCCGCGTGGACGAGTACGGCAAAGGCTTCTGCTCGCCTTCGGATCAAAGGGAACTGGGCAGTTCTCACCACTGGAACTTGCTCGCCGGGTGCAGCGAGGTGTCTCGTCCGTGTACAACACTCCGTTTTCCGCAGCACAGGCCCGATCCGCGCGGGCCCGGACGGGCCTGACCACGACTCAGGTCGCGCACTCCATGGCGGCGTGCGGTGTCCCGGTCCACCCCGCTCTTCGCGCTGGCTGACGTCCTGTGGTGCAACTCCACGATGCTGATGGGAGTGGAACCCCGGACCCTGGCCGAGCACCGGCTGGCACGTCAACTGAGCGTGGAGCGACTGGCGTACCCGCATAGGCATGGGCGCGGGGGAGTACCGGGCGGCGGAGTCGGCGCAGCGCTGGGACGGGGACCCGCGGCAGACCAGGGCTCTTGTGGAGGTTGGGACTGTCCCTGCGGACGCTGATCGGCATCATGGGCCGCGTCGACGAGCTGGCCGAGCATCTGCGTCGGCCATCGACGGGCGATGGAAGTCCCGTACAGCGCCGGTGGCGGAGATCGTCCCGGTCAACGAGACCCGGGTGGGGGACGCCCTGCACACGATGCACGCGGAGTTCGCGGAGTTCTCCGAGCGCTACATGGGGCACCTGGTGGCCCGTAACGACGATGCCCGGCTCAAGGAGGTCGCGGCCGAGCGGGCCGGCGAGGCGGGTGAGGTGCCTCCGTTCCGTACGGTGGCGCGCTGAGCGTTGGCGGTGCGGTGATCCGCTGACGGCCGGGAGGGGGACGAGGCACCTCCCGGCCGGCGACTGGCTACGCCGCTCAGCGGGCGGCGGCGCCGACGTACGGATCGGTCGAACCGCCCTCCTCGACGTCGTCCCAGTCGATCTCCATCGTGCTGCTGCGCGTGAAGACGTTGAAGAACAGATTGAGGGTGATGACGGTGAGACCGCCGAGCGTGATCCCGCTGTCGAGGACGTTGCTCATCCCTCGGGGCGGCAGTGTGCGGAATACCATGTTCCGCTGTTTTCCGGGCGCTTGATCGGCACAATGGCCGGGTGCCCACTACCGCTGAGATCCAACTTGCCGACGGAACACCGATCCGACTGGAGCTCGCGCCCGTGAGCTCCGTCGGCGGTCCACCGGACAGGAGTGCCGGTACAGACCCGGACAGGAGCGCCGGTACAGACCTGCCCGAGGGCATGGGGCGAGCCGTCCCGGTGGCTCGTGGCGGTGGTGTATCCGTGCTGGCGACCGACACGCTGCGCGCCGCGCTGCGCCCGCTCGGTCCACTGCTGCAGGAGGTCCACGACGCTGTCGCGTCGTCGGAGCGGGCACCGGACGAGGTGAGTGTCGAATTCGGTGTCCAGATCGGGCAGGACCTGAAACTCGGCATCGTCGGCTCGAACGGCCAGGCCAGCATGAAGGTCTCGGCCACTTGGCGGCTCTCCTCCGCCACGGGCTGACCGATGGGCTGGTTCCGTCCCGCGGGGACCGGCATACCGGCGGAACCGCGCCTGTGCGTCGTTTCGATCCTGCGCGCAAACGACGCCCGCACGGCCGGTGCCGGGGTCCTGTTGACCGATCGGGACGTGCTGACCTGCGCGCACGTCGTCAATGACGCGCTCGGCAGAACACCGTTCGCCTCTCCGCAACCGGACCCGGACCCCATCGCCCTGGTTCTCCACGGCAACCAGGGTCCGGTACGAAACGAGGCGAGCACCATCTTCTGGATACCGCCCAGGAGGCTCGACGGTTCCCCGCTCCCGTTGGCGGGAGACGAACTCGAGTGGGCAGGTGACCTCGCGGTGCTCCGGCTCGCCGATGGCCCGCCCGCACCTCTGCCGCCACCGGCCTGGCACCGCATGGCCGAAGGGCAGTCGCTGCGCGCCTGGCACGGAACGGGACTTCGCGGCTCGTTCGCGAACGTCCGGGTGCAGTCCTGCGACGACTGGATCGGCTACCTCGACGGCGACATCACCGGCATGCCCATCGGTCCGGCGTACAGCGGCGGCCCCCTGTGGTCGTCCGCGGACGGAGCCGCCGTCGGCCTTGTCACCGCGAGGATCGGCGCACCCGTGGACGAGTCGACCGGTCGTCCGGAGCCCTACCACCCGCAGCAGGTGACCCGCCGCGGATGGGGCATCCCGTGGCAGCGCATCGAGCTGGAGCTGCGCCACGCCGGGGCCGGTGCACTCCTGCGCGATCGGGAGAGTTGCGGTGTACCGGACGCCGCCCTGGTCCCCGAGGACCCCGCACAGCCCCTTCTCGCCGACCTCCTCGACATACTCCTGCCGTCGTCCTCCGCGCTGGCCAAGAGGGCGCGCCATGTGGCCGAGCAGTGCGGTACGGGCCACCCGGGGGACGGGTCGGCGCCCTCGGTGGAGGAGTTCGCGCTCTTCCTGGTCACCGAGGAACGCGCCCTCGCCGCCCTCACCGAGATCCTGAGGGTCAGAACGCCCGAAGCCGTCCCCGATCTGCTGGCTGCCGGAAGGGTCTCCCCGGTGCCGCGTCTGCTGTCCCCTCGCGAACACCGAAAGCTGCTGGACCTTCTCGACACCCTCCCCGCATCGGTGACCGCCCGGCTGGCCGAGGCGACGCGGGCCGCTCTCCCGCTGGCGGCGGCACTGCCCTGCGACACGGATCCGCCCGAGTTCGTGGACCGGCTCGAGCGACTGTCCGGCGACGGCCGGACCGCCGTGAGCGGGCCGCGGGTCCCCGGCCTGCTGCGCGCGGTCGAGTACGTGGCGGCGATGTGTCCGCCCGCGCAGCGGGCACGGCTGCGGCTGTGGGCCGACGGAGTCGCCTCACGGGTCGGCATTCCCGCCTCGTCCCTGCGCGAACGGCGCGACGACGCGGAGGACTGGGTGGTGCTGCGGAAGGCCGACAGTTCGGCCCCCAGGCTGCTGGTACGGATCTCGCGGGAGAGGCAGGGCCGGTACTCGTTACGGATCTGGTGCGACGAGGGCGCCGGCCCACGGGGCATGTCCCTGGGCGACTCCCCGACGTACACAGCCGGACAGGGCATCGCGCTGATCCTCGAGGTGCTGGAGCCGCTCTACCGCGCCGCGCCCGAGGGCGTGCGGCCCGTTGTCGAGTTCCTCGTGGACCGGGACAGCCTTGAGCTGCCCCTCGACGAATGGCAGCTGCCCGACCCCGACGGTCTGGTCCCGGGAGTCCTGGGCGCCGAGTATCCCCTTGTCATCCACTGTCCCGAGCTGGTGCGCCGCAGCGGGCGCTACCTCAATGACTGGCGGCGCCGTTGGAAGCATCTGGACACCGCCGCGGCTCTCCATTTCGCCGAACCCTCCGTCACCGCGCGGGAAGCGTACGGAATGCTCATGGACAGTGTTGACGCGGCGCAGGTCACCGTGGACGTGCCCTCTCGGATCCGCCTCGAGATAGTCCAGGTGTGCCTGGCGATGGGGGTGCCGGTGGTGCTGTGGGACCGGGAGGCCGAACAGGGCTCCCACGCCGTACGGCATGCCACGGGCGCCGCTCCCCGCACGCTCCCCGAACGCGTGCGCTCGTACCGCGCGAAGTCCCTCCACCGGCCCTCGGACCATCCCGGTCGCCCGGTGCTGGCCTGGGCGGACGCGGACCGGGCGCTGCCCCCCGACCTCGAACTCGCCGATCCCACGGAGGCGGTATGACGGACCTGCCCACTTCAGGCTGGCGCCTTTTCCACGGCGACGGTGCCCAACGGGCCGTCACCATGCCGCCGGCACCGCCGTGGCGGCGGTTCGGTACAAGTACGGCGGGTGGCGGGCAGTTGCCGTACCTGATCTCCCAGCAGCACGCGAACGTGGTCAATGCCGCGCTTCATCTGCGCCGGCCGCTGCTGGTGACCGGTCATCCCGGCACCGGAAAGTCTTCGCTGGCGCGGGCTGTCGCCCACGAGCTGGATCTCGGGCCCATCCTGCGGTGGCCGATCAACAGCCGCTCCACCGTGCAGGACGCGCTCTACCGGTACGACGCGATCGGCCGGCTCCGCGAGACAACGCTGAGCCGGGACCGTGGGGAGGCCGAGCCGTCCATCGGCAGTTTCGTACGCCTCGGACCACTCGGTACGGCACTCGTCTCGCGCAGCAGGCCCCGCGTCCTGCTCGTCGACGAGCTCGACAAGGGCGACGTGGACCTGCCCAACGATCTTCTCACCGTCTTCGAGGAGGGCGAGTTCGAGATCCCCGAACTGGCGCGGCTGCCCGAGGAGCAGTCCAGGGTCCGGGTCCTGGCAGCCGAGGCGGACGAACAGGTGGTGGTCGAGCGCGGGCAGGTGCAGTGCACGGAATTCCCGGTGGTCGTCATCACCAGCAACGGGGAACGTGACTTCCCGCCGGCGTTCCTGCGCCGCTGTGTACGGCTTGACCTTCCCTCGCCGGGGGAGGAACGGCTGCGGGCCATCGTCACCGCCCATCTGGGTGAGGACGCCCTCTCCGACGTGGATGATCTGCTCCGTTCCTTCCTGCAGCGCCGCGCACCGGGGGAACTCGCCACCGACCAGCTGCTCAACGCCGTTTTCCTGCGGGCCGGTGGGGTGGACCTCGACGCGGAGGGACTGCTCGACGCCGTGCTCCACCAGCTCGGCGGAACGGTCTGAACCATGGCGCGGCGCGACGAGCTGCTGAGTCGTACGCTTCAAGTCCTGTCCGCGGCAGGACTGGAACTGGACGGGACCGAGCTGCTCGACGCGCTCTGGCTGGCCGGCCGGCTGCCCGGGGCAGCCGGCGCGGCTCCGCTCGGCCAAGCGGAATCGCACGCCGGCGAACGCGGTCCGGGGAAGCCGGCGGCTCCCCGCGAGGGCGCGACCACGCGCGCCTCTGCCCCCACGGGCCCGGACGAGCCCCCCGCCCTGCCGTCATTCGACGAGGTCCACGCGCACCTTCACGCCGCGCCCGCCGCTCCCCCGTCGTTCGCCCTGCGTCCACCGCCGAGCGACGCGGCCCTTCCGCTGCAGGTGCCCGAACACAAAGCCCTCCACGGAGAACTGGGCATGGCGCGCGCTCTACGGCCACTCAAACAACGCAGGCCCAGCTCCCGGTCCCAGGAGTTCGACGAAGTGGCCACTGCCGCCGAGCTGGCCGAGACCGGCCTGCCCGACGTCGTGGTACGCCCCGTCCGCGAGCGTTGGCTCGACCTGGCTCTGCTCGTGGACGACGGCATGTCGATGCTTCTGTGGCGGCGGGTCGTGGTCGAACTGCGCATGCTCATGCAGCGCATGGGCGCGTTCCGGGTGGTACGTGTCCACGGGCTCGACACCCGTTGCCCGCAGGCACCGCGGCTGCGCGGCAGGCCTTTCGATCCGGGGTCGGCGTCGGTTCCCCCCACCGTGCTCACTGATCCTTCCGGCCGGACCCTGGTCCTCGTCATCAGTGACGGCATGGGCGGCGCCTGGCGGGACGGACGGATGCACGCGGCTCTCACGTCCTGGGCTGCCGCCGGCCCGACCGCCGTGCTGCATACGCTGCCCCGCCGGCTGTGGGTCGGATCGGGTGTCAGGACGGAACGCTGGCAGGTGTCCACCAGACGACGCGGCGCGGTCAACACCAGTTGGCACGTGACCGATGCGGTCCTGCCGCCCGAACTGTCGCGGTTCGAGGGCACGCCGGTCCCGGTACTTGAGCCCACCGCCTCGTCGATGGCCGGATGGGCCAGACTGCTTGCCTCGCCCAGCGATACGGCCCCGCTCGACCTGCTGCTCCCGCCGACTGCACGCGCCGAGCGGTTGCGCACCGACAGCGTGCAGGACGTGCAGCGGTTCCGGGACGCGGCGTCCCCGGAGGCGTACCGCCTGGCCGCGCACCTGGCGGCCGTCGCACCCGTCTCCGTACCGGTCATGAGACTCGTTCAGGGCGCGGTGCCCTGGCCGGCGGACACGACTCATCTCGCCGAGGTCTTCCTCGGCGGTCTGATGCGGCCCGCCGCGGCCCCGCTTCCCGGGCCGCTGCCCGCCCACCACCGCATCTTCGACTTCACCGAACTCGCCAAGGACGCGCTCCTGGATGCGGTGCCCGCTCCCGAGCTGATGCTGACCAGCCGCCGGATCGGCCGCCAGATCGAAGCACTCGCCGGCAGGTCCCCCGACTTCCCCGCCTGGCTGGCCCACCCCACCGGAACGGACCACATCCCCCTGCAGAGACGGGCGTTCACAGCGGTCGAGCGCCGTCTGATGGTCCGTTTCGGTGCGCCCGCCGACCCCCTCCCGGCATCCGGAACGGAGCCGGGCACCTTCGACCCGACCGGGTGGGACCCGCTCACCACCCGCGACCCGCGGCGCCTGGGGCCATACACCCTGTACCGGCGGCTGACGGGCACGCGGTCCGTCCTCTACCTCGGCAAGGACAGCGACGGCAAGGATGCGGCCATCCGCACCGTCCGTCCCGGGCAGCCGCCGGAGACGCAGCGCATCCTGGCCGCCGAGGCCGAAGCCCTGCGCAGGATGGCGGGCCGCTACGCACCCGAACTTCTGGGGACGGACTTCACCACCGAGCCCCCGTGGATCGCGATGCAGCTGATGCAGGCCCAGACGCGCGACCGCGGGCAGCCACTCGCGCTCGGTGACCTCATCCGGTCCGCTTCCCACCACTCGCAGCTTCCGTTCGACACCCTCACCGGCTTCGCACTGGGCTGGCACATCGCCGCCGCGGTCAGCCTGTGCCACCTGCAGGGCATCGTGCTCAGGGAACTCTCCGTGGACACCGTCAACGTCGTCGGGCGGCAGGTGGTGCTCACCGGCTGGGCCGACGCGTCTCTCGACGGTGTGCCCTCCGACGACGGAAGCACCCCGGATCCAGCGGAGAACGTACGAGATCTGGGACGGATCCTCAGCCGCATCGGAGGCAGCCCCGATCTTCCTGCGCCCTCGAGCCGGGACATGCCCCGGTGGCAGTCGGACACCTGGCGGCCGATCCGTGAAGTCATCACCGCGTGTCTGTCTCCCGAGTCGGACCGACGGCCCACCGCCAGGCAGGTCGCCGACGAGTTCGCCCGGTACATTCCGCCCGAGGCGGGGCGCCCGGGCACGCCTCGGCCGATCGGTCCGGCGATCGGTCCGGCAGGTGCGGGCCGGCCGGTCCTGCTGATTCCGGTCACCGGCCGGCCCGCCCCTGAACCACCGGACCGGCCTCTGCGGATCAAGGGCGGATGGCGGTCCCGGCTGAAGGCGGGCGGTGAAGCAGCCGAAACGGAGCGGCGGCGGAAACTTGCCCAGCTCCGGGTCCCCCTGCAGTACAGCCACCGCGTCGCGGTACTCGGCGCCCACCGCGGCGCCGCCCGTACCACGGTCACTCTGCTGCTGGGCGAGCTGCTCGCCTCCGTACGGCAGGGCGGGGTGCTTGCTCTGGAGGCCGAGGCGGAGGGCAGGGCGATCGGCACCGTGGCGACGGAGCAGAATCCCGCCACGCTCCGCGATCTGCTGACAGCGCGGCCACGACCTACGGGTTATGAAGAGATCCGCCGGTTCACCTGGCGGACCTCCTCCGGTCTTCACCTGATCAGCCGGGATACCCAGGGGGCCGACGGTCCGCTCTACAACGACGAGTACCGGCACGTCATCGAACTGGTCAGTCCACACTTCCCGGTGGTTCTGGCCGGTTGGGGAGACAAGTTGCTGGACAAGCGGATGAGCGGTGCGCTTGACCTCACGGACCGTGTCGTTCTGGCGTGTACCGCGTCCCCCGACAGTCTCGGGCGTGCGGAGTACGTCCTGCACCGGCTCAATGCCCTCGGACACGCCCGGCTGGTCGAACAGGCCGTCATTGCCGTGACGCGGACCGGGAGTTCCCCCCGCTTCGTCAGCGACTCCGAGGTGGCCGACCGGTTCCGTCACTGCGGGGGAGTGGTGACCATCCCGGAGGACGACCGGCTGGCCCGGGGACCTGCCACCGGACTGAGCCAGATCCGCCCGAGGACCCTGTCCGCCGTGCTTGAACTCGCCTGCCGGATCGCCGAAGGCTTCCCCCAGGAGTGAGCGCGGGGGCCGCCGGCGCCCGCACGAGCCGCGGCGCGTGCCTCACGAGTCCCGCAACGGTTCCGGCTCGCCCGCCCCCGCGTCGTCCCCCCGCGCCTCTCCGGTGTACGTCATCCACATCTCGGCGGCGCTGCTGCCCGCGAAATCGTCCAGGGCAACCTGCTTCTGCGTCTGCGCGTCCTCCCCGAAGACGCCGATCGACGTGACCAGGTCCGCTGTGCCGCCGATGAACCACTGCGCCTTCCTGTCGTCCGTGCTGCCCGAGGCGGAGGCGATGGTCTCCTCGTCGCCGAACCCGCCGCCGCTGAGTGAGGTGGTGATGATGTCGGCGGTACCCGGGTCGACCGCCTGGCCTCCGACCGCGTCCGGCATCTCGGTACGCGTTCCGCCGCGCTGTACGGACTTCACGATCGAGGGGGTGACCTTCCTGCCGTCGTTACCGAAGGAGGCGTAGACGCCGGCCATCTCCAGCGGGCTCACCCCGATCAGGCCGAGCGCGGTGGCCTGCGGCGCCGTGAAACCGCTCGCCGTGGGGTCGATCCCGAGGTCTCCGGCCGTCTCTCTGACCTGGTCGAGGCCGTTCCTCCCCTGGTTCTCCATCGCGGCGGCCAGGGCGACCGGCCCGAAGGTGGGGCCGGCCTGGTAGTCGGTCCGGGTCGCGTTGTTGATGTAGTGCGTGGAGTGGTCGCGGCCGCCGTAGAGCGCCACAATGCGGCCGGTCCTCGGATCCACCGACACCGCACCCGCCTGTCGGTTCAGGTCCTGGCCGACCGCTGCGGACGCCGCATCCCCACCGGTCTCGCCCAGTCCCGTGGCGATCGCGCGCTCCAGCGCCCGCTGCTTGTCCTGCTCGATGTTCATGGTGATCCTCCAGCCACCGCCCGCCAGTTCCTGTTCGCTGATGCCCGAGGCCATCAGCTCCCGTCTCGCGGCGTCCAACAGGTATCCGGCCTGGCCGGCAAGTCCCGCGGCAGGCCCGGGAGCCATCGGTTCGCGAAAGCGCACGCGCTGCCGCGCGGCTCTGTCGAGCCGGCCCTCGTCCACCATGTTGTCCAGCACATAGTTCCAGCGCTGCAGGACCAGTCGCTTGCCTTCCGGGGACGCCACCGCCCAGTCGTACTGACTGGGCGCCTGCAGGAGCGCGGCGAGGTAGGCGCCCTCCTCGAAGGTGAGATCCTGGGTGTCCTTGCCGTAGTACGCGCGGGCCGCGGCCTGGATTCCGTACGCGTTCCGGCCGTAGTAGCTGGTGTTCAGATATCCGGCGAGGATGTCGTCCTTGGAGTTCTGCCGGTCCACCTTGAGCGAGATGACGAGTTCCTTCACCTTGCGGCTGACGGTCTGCTCCTGGCTGAGGTAGTAGTTCTTGACGTACTGCTGCGTGATGGTCGAGCCGCTCTGTTTTCCCTTGCCCAGCAGCGTGTTGACGATGCCGCGGGCGGTGCCGGTCACGGAGATGCCGGGGTCGCTGTAGAAGTCCTTGTTCTCCGCCGCGACAAAGGCGAACTGCACGTCCTCGGGCACCCTGCTGAGGGGGACGCTCTCGCGGTTGACCTCCCCCGTACGGGCAAGTCGCGAGCCGTCACTGTAGAGATAGAGGTTGCTCTCCGCCTTCGCCTGCTCGTTGGGGTCGGGGATGTCGATGGAGACATAGAGGAAGGTGAAGACTCCCGCCCCCAGGGCGCAGAGGAGGACGACGCAGCCGAGCGCCCTCCGCCAGGTGATGAATCGCCGTCTCCCGGCTCGTTCCCCCGTCCACAGCTGCTGGAGCTCGCCGCGGGCTCCGTCGAAAACGGCCGCTCTCGCCTCACTGGTCAGGCCGATCGCGCTCATCCCCTTCGCCCCGCGGCTGCTGAACCGCCCCGTCCGGACGCCACTTGGTACGTGTGGCACGGGCCGCACGTTCAATGGGCTGGGGACGATCCGTACGCGAGTCGGCCGGGGAACCCCTCGCCGCCGAGTGGACGCCGCAGTGCCCGCTTTCGGGTGACCCCTCGGCTCGGTGACGGCCGAGTCCGCCGCGGTGTGCCCGACGATCGCAGACGGCCGGACGTGTCCCCGGCCACGAGCCGCCGGGAGGTTGCCATGCACATCCTGCTGGTCGCGAGCGCGTTCAACAGCCTTACGCAACGCGTCCACGCCGAACTGAGGGATCGCGGGCACAGCGTGGCGGTGGAACTCGTGCGCGACGGCACGTCCTTGCGGGACGCCGTCCGCCGGTACGAGCCGGAACTCATCCTTGCCCCCATGCTGAAGACGGCCATCCCCGAAGAGGTGTGGTCGCAGCACACCTGCCTGATCGTCCACCCGGGCCCCGTGGGCGACCGCGGGCCGTCCTCCCTGGACTGGGCGATCCAGGAGAACACGGCACAGTGGGGCGTGACCGTGCTGCAGGCCAACGCGGAGATGGACGCGGGGGACGTGTGGGCGTCGGCCGACTGCCGGCTCCCGCCGCTGGCCAAGAGCGATCTGTACCGGAACGAGGTGTCCGACGCCGCTCTGTCGGCGGTGCTGCTGGCCGTTGAGCGGGTCGCCTCCGGGACGTACTCGCCCCAGCCGCAGACTGCCGGGGTGGCGACGCGCGACGACCTTGGCACGCGGTATCTCAACCGGCCGTACCTCGCCCAGCAGTTCCGGCGGATCGAGTGGGAGTCGGACTCCACCGAGGCGGTGCTCCGCAAGTTGCGCGCTGCCGACTCGCAGCCGGGTGTACTGGACGAACTGCTCGGTGACGAGTGGTACCTCCACGGGGGCCACGCGGAGGGCGCGTTGCGCGGCCGCCCGGGCGAACTGCTGGCCACCAGGGCAGGGGCGATCTGCCGGGCGACCACCGACGGCGCCGTGTGGATCCCGGAGCTGAGGCCGCGCCGCAAGCCGGGGCAGCCGCCGACGTTCAAACTGCCGGCCGTGCTCGCCCTCGGCGACCGGCTGCCCGCCGTGCCCGAGCATCCCGGGCCGCTCCAGGCGGACCCGCGCCGCCGCACCTGGTCCGACATCCGCTATCGCGAAGACGGGCACGCCGGCTTCCTCTCGTTCTCCTTTCCCGGGGGCGCGATGAGCACGAAGCAGTGCCGACGCCTGCTGGACGCGTATCGAGTGGCGTGCTCCCGGCCCACTTCGGTCCTGGTGCTGGGCGGCGGCCGGGACTTCTTCTCCAACGGCATCCACCTCAACGTGATCGAAGCGGCAGCCGATCCGGCGCAGGAGTCCTGGGCGAACATCAACGCCATCGACGACCTGGTGGAAGCCGTCCTGACGACGACCGACCGGCTGGTGGTCTCCGCCGTCGGCGGGAACGCCGCCGCCGGCGGGGTGATGCTGGCTCTGGCGGCGGACGAGGTGTGGTGCAGGTCCGGCGCGGTGCTGAACCCGCACTACCGCCTGATGGGCCTGTACGGCTCGGAGTACTGGACGTACACCCTGCCCCGCCGAGCCGGAACGGCCGTGGCCGGCCGGCTCACCCAGCAGGCCCTGCCGGTGAGCGCGGCGGCCGGGCAGCGGCTCGGCCTGGTGGACCGGCTGCTCGAGTGCGACCCGCAAAACTTCGCCGGCGAGGTCGCCGGGCTGGCCGCCCAGCTGGCCTCCTCGTCCGCCGTGCAGTCACGGATCGCCGTGAAGAAGGCGGAACGGGACCAGCAGGAGGCGGTCCGACCGCTGGCCGCCTATCGCGAGGAGGAGCTGGCCCGGATGCTGCGCATCTTCTCCGACCCGGCCGCGCCCTACCACGCACTGCGTCGTGCGTTCGTACGCAAGGAGCCTCCCACCCGCACTCCGCCGCACGAAGCGGCCGCGTACGCAAGCCGGGGGGCCGCTTCGCCCCGACCGGGCGGCAGCGTCACCGCAACGGTCCAGCGTGACCTCCCACCCGCCGCCGACGGCTGTTACCAAGAGAGCTGACGCTCAAAATCCGGACTCTCGTTGCACACCTCCCCTAGGAGGCATCCCCCCCATGAATGCAGCAACGCCGACCACGGCCGAAAGCGCGGATGCCTCCGCCGCCGCCGCCGAGGAGACACCGACGATCCATATTCTCTGGATCAACGCGGGACTGAGCTGCGACGGCGACTCCGTCGCACTCACGGCCGCCATGCAGCCGAGTATCGAGGAGATCGCGACCGGCGCGCTGCCCGGCCTGCCGAAGATCGCCGTCCACTGGCCACTGATCGACTTCGAATGCGGCCCCGTCGGGGGCGCGGACACGTTCATCGAATGGTTCTTCAAGGGCGAACGCGGCGAGATCGACCCCTTTGTCCTGGTCATCGAGGGGTCCGTGCCCAACGAGTCGATCAAGCAGGAAGGGTACTGGTGCGGCTTCGGCGACAACCCGGAGACCGGTCAGCCGATCACCACCAGTGAGTGGATCGACCGGCTGGCGCCCAAGGCCCTGGCCGTCGTTGCCATCGGGACCTGCGCCACCTACGGCGGCATCCACGCGATGGCGGGCAACCCGACCGGCGCGATGGGTGTGCCCGACTACCTCGGGTGGGACTGGAAGTCCAAGGCCGGCATCCCCATCGTGTGCGTACCCGGCTGCCCGATCCAGCCCGACAACTTCGCGGAGACCCTGACCTACCTGCTCTATCAGGCGGCGGGCTCCGCGCCGATGATCCCGCTGGACGACAAGCTGCGGCCGACGTGGCTGTTCGGCGCCACCGTGCACGAGGGCTGCGACCGTGCCGGTTACTACGAGCAGGGCCAGTTCGCGCTCAACTACGACTCGCCCAAGTGCCTGGTCAAGCTCGGCTGCTGGGGTCCCGTCGTCAAGTGCAACGTGCCCAAGCGGGGCTGGATGAACGGCATCGGCGGCTGTCCGAACGTCGGCGGCATCTGCATCGCCTGCACCATGCCCGGCTTCCCCGACAAGTTCATGCCCTTCATGGACGAACCGCCCGGCGGCAAGGTGTCCAGCGTCGCCAGCGGGGCGTACGGGGCCGTTATCCGCAAGCTCCGGTCGGTCACAGCCAAGACGGTGGACAAGGAGCCGAAGTGGCGCCACCCGGGAGACCGGCTGACCACCGGATACCGGCCGCCCTGGTGAGACACGTCCTGCGGACCACACCCCACAGCGCACCTTCCTGCCCGACGACGACCCGACCTCCCGCTTGATGAAGGGCACGGCACACACGATGGCAACGACGACAACGGCCGGCAACGGCAGCGGCCTGGTGGAGATGGCCTGGGATCCGATCACCCGGATCGTGGGCAGTCTCGGTATCCACACAAAGATCGACTTCAAGCAGAAACGGGTGGCGGAGTGCTACAGCACCTCGTCCGTCTTCCGCGGCTACAGCGTCTTCATGCGCGGCAAGGACCCCCGGGACGCGCACTTCATCACCAGCCGCATCTGCGGCATCTGCGGCGACAACCACGCCACATGCTCGGTGTACGCACAGAACATGGCCTACGGCGTGCGGCCCCCGCACCTGGCCGAGTGGATCATCAACCTCGGTGAGTCCGCAGAGTACATGTTCGACCACAACATCTTCCAGGAGAACCTGGTCGGGGTCGACTACTGCGAGAAGATGGTCCGCGAGACCAACCCGGGCGTCCTGGAACTGGCCGAGCGCACCGAGGCCCCGCACGCCGGAGACCACGGCTACCGCACGATCGCCGACATCATGCGCTCGCTCAACCCCATCGAGGGCGAGTTCTACCGCGAAGCCCTCCAGGTGAGCCGCTACACGCGGGAGATGTTCTGCCTGATGGAGGGCCGCCATGTGCACCCGTCCACGCTCTACCCGGGCGGCGTGGGCACCATCGCCTCCGTCCAGCTCTTCACGGACTACCTCACCCGCCTCATGCGCTACGTGGAGTTCATGAAGCGCGTAGTCCCCCTGCACGACGACCTGTTCGACTTCTTCTACGAGGCCCTGCCCGGGTACGAGGAGGTCGGCCGCCGGCGCGTCCTCCTCGGCTGCTGGGGAGCGCTCAACGACCCCGAGTACTGCGATTTCACTTACGCCAACATGACCGACTGGGGACGGCGGATGTTCGTCACCCCGGGCATCATCGTCGACGGCAATCTGATCACCAACGACCTCACCGAGATCAACCTCGGCATCCGGATCCTGCTGGGCAGTTCCTACTACGAGGACTGGGAGGGCCAGGAGCAGTTCGTCACCCGCGACCCGCTCGGCAACCCGGTCGACCCACGTCACCCCTGGAACCAGCACACGATCCCCGCCCCCCAGAAGCGGGACTTCAACGGCAACTACAGCTGGGTGATGGCCCCCCGCTGGTTCGACGGCAAGGACTACCTGGCGCTCGACACCGGCGGTGGCCCCATCGCCCGTCTGTGGTCGACCGCGTTGTCCGGCCTCGTCGACACCGGGTACGTCAAGGCCACCGGCAACAGCGTGGTCATCAACCTGCCGCGCACGATGACCAAGCCCGAGACCCGCTTCGAGTGGAAGATCCCGCGCTGGAGCAACGCGCTGGAACGCAACCGTGCCCGCACCTACTTCCAGGCCTACACCGCCGCCGTGGCGCTGCACTTCGTGGAGAAGGGGCTGGAGGAGGTACGCGCCGGACGTACCCAGACGTGGGAGAAGTTCGAGGTGCCGGACGAGAGCATCGGGGTCGGGTTCACCGAGGCCGTACGCGGTGTCCTCTCGCACCACATGGTGATCCGGGACGGGAAGATCGCCAACTACCACCCCTACCCACCGACCCCGTGGAACGCCAGCACCCGGGACAGCTACGGAACACCCGGCCCGTACGAGGACGCCGTGCAGAACACGCCGATCTTCGAGGAGAACACGCCGGAGAACTTCAAGGGCATCGACATCATGCGCGCCGTGCGCAGCTTCGACCCCTGTCTGCCGTGCGGCGTCCACATGTACGTGGGCGGGGGCAAGACCGTGCAGAAGATGCACGTGCCCACCGGCCTGAGCGGCCTGGCCGGATGAGCGCGGCAGCCGACACCGCCGCCCGGCCGGCCCACGCGCCGGCCAGGCCGGTGAACGCGGAGCAGGCCGGGCGGCGCGTAGAAGAGGTACTCGACCGCCTGACCGACGGCGGCGACCAGGAGGCGTGCGTCGCGGCCGAGGAACTGGTGCGCGTCCTGATGGACTTCTACGGTGCCGGACTCGCCCGGATCGTCGCACTGCTGGACGTCCCCGCCGCCAGGACACCCGGCGGCGGCGCCCTGGGCGGGCTGCTGGCGGATGAACTGGTCTCCAGCCTCCTGGTCCTGCACGACCTGCACCCGGAGGACACCACCACCCGGATCTCGCGCGCCCTGGACAGCGTCGCCGGCCACACCGTCGAGATGGTGAGCTTCGACGACGCGACCGGCACGCTTCGCCTTCGGTCCGCCGCCGGCTCGGGCTGCGGCTGCCCGTCCACGGGCGCGGCGGCCCAGCAGGCCGTCGAGGACGCCCTCACGTGCTTCGCGCCGGAGGTGACCAAGGTCGAACTGGACGCGGCGGCCGCCGCGGACAAGGAACCGGCCCTGCTCCAGATCGCGACCCGTCCGCCCACCGGCGGCCCCGTCGGCGCCTCCGGACCGGCCTCGGCGAAGGCGCCGTGAGCGCGCCCCAGGTGTGGCCGCAGCCCCCCGCGCAGGTCCGGGGGCTGCGCCGCTTCCTGACCGAGCGTCCGCCCCGCCCGGAGCGGTGCGAGCTGTGCGGGGTGGCTGTCGCCGACGACAGCCACCGCCACCTCGTGGACACGGACAAGCGGGCGCTGGCCTGCGCCTGTATCCCGTGCGCCGTCCTGTTCGAGCAGCCGGGAGCGGCCGGCGGCCGCTTCCGTACGGTTCCCGACCGCTGTCTCGCCGACCCCGGTCACCAGCTCGACGACGGCGCCTGGGAACTCCTGCAGATCCCTGTCAGCGTCGCCTTCTTCTTCCGCAACGCCGCGCTCGACCGGCTGGTCGCGCTCTACCCGAGCCCGGCCGGCGCCACCGAGAGCGAGCTCGACCCGTCGACCTGGCAGACCGTACTGGGCGGCACCCCGCTGGCCGAACTGCTCGAACCCGATGTCGAGGCGCTGCTGTTGCGCCGCTCCGAAGGCCGGACCGAGTGCTATCTGGTTCCGATCGACATGTGCTACGAACTGGTCGGGCGGATGCGGCTGCTGTGGCAGGGCTTCGACGGCGGGGCCGAGGCCCGGGCCGACTTGGAGGCGTTCTTCGAGCTAGTCCGGCAACGCGCCCGGACGGTACGGCAGGAGTACCGGCCGTGACGGAGTTCTCCTTCACCTGTACGGGTGTACGCGCCGACCAGCACGCCGCCGGCCCCACCCTCGTCTTCCGGTTGCGCATCACCGCGTCAGAGGGCGCCCGGGTGCACGCCCTCGCCCTGCGCTGCCAGATCCGCATCGAGCCGGCCCGGCGCGGTTACGAGGCCGCGGAGGCCGACGGACTCGCGGACCTGTTCGGTGAGCGCTCGCGCTGGGGCAGCACGCTCCAGCCGGTGCAGTTCGCACAGGTCCCGCTCATGGTTCCGGGCTTCACCGGAGAGACGGAGACCGACCTTGTGGTGCCCTGCACCTACGACATGGACATCGCGGCGACCCGGTACTTCGGCGCGCTCTCGGCCGGCGAAGTGCCGTTGCTGATGCTCTTCTCCGGTACGGCATTCACCGGAGCCGGCGGCTTCCACGTCGAGCCGGTGCCGTGGGACCGGGAGGCGTCCTACCGGATGCCGGTGGAGGTGTGGCAGGAGATGGTCCAGCAGCACTTCCCGGGCTGCGGCTGGATCAGGCTTCCCCGCGACACCATGGAAGCCCTGCTCGCGTTCCGTTCGCGGCGGGCGCTGCCGTCCTGGGAGGCGACGCTCCGCGTACTCCTGGACGCGGCCGGCCCTCCTGACCCCCAGCCGCCGGCCCGTGCTCTGTCCGGCGCCGCACTGCCGCGACTCACCGAGAGGACAGCGCCGTGACGACAGCCGTGTTCACCCCGGAGACGGAGTCCCGCCTCACCACCGCCCGTCAGGTGGCGGACGCCGTGCTCTTCGAGGGCTACGTGCTGTACCCGTACCGGGCGTCGGCGGCCAAGAACCGGCTGCGCTGGCAGTTCGGGGTGCTCGTACCGCCCGCCTGGGGAGCCACGTGCGAGGAGCACGAATTCCAGCACACCGAATGCCTGTTGGAACCGAAGGCAGGCGCGACCCTCTCGGTCCAGCTGCGGTTCCTGCACGCACAGCGGCGGACCGTGCAGAAGGCCTGCCCGGACGGGACCTTCGAGACGGTGCCCGAACTGCATCTCGACGACCGTGTACTGGTCCCGTGGGACGAGGGCGCAGAAGAGCGCGTCGAGGTGGTCACCACGGTGGCCGAGCTGGCCGGTGACGGCGTGACCGTCCCCTTCACCCGTCCCGCCCGCGAGGAGACCGAACCCGTCCTCGACGCGGCCGGCCGGCAGGTCGGGCGGCTGATCCGCCGCTGTGAGGAGATCACCGGTGCCGTGCGGCTGTCGGCGCGTGAACTCGACGGCCCCTACCGGGTGATGCGGCTGACCGCGGTGGTGGAGAACACCAGCACGTGGAAGCCGGAGAGCGAGACCGCCGACCGCGACGCCGCGCTCCCGCGCTCGCTGGTCGCCTCCCACCTCCTGCTGTGCCTCAGCGCGGGCTCCTTCCTCTCTATGACCGATCCGCCCGAGTGGGCCACGGGAGCGGTCGCGTCCTGCCGGAACCTGCACACCTGGCCGGTCCTCGCCGCCGAACCCGGCCGCGCGGACCTGATGCTTTCCTCCCCGATCATCCTGGAGGACCACCCGGCCATCGCCCCGGAGAGCCCCGGAGCGCTCTACGACGCGACCGAGATCGACGAAATCCTCGCGTTGCGCACGGCGGCTCTCACCGACCAGGAGAAGCGCGAAGCCCGCGGGACCGACGAGAAGGCGGCCGCCGTGATCGACCTGGCCGAGTCGATGCCGGCCGAGGTGCTGGAGCGTCTGCACGGCGCGGTGCGAGCCCTCCGGGAGATCACCGAACCGGGCGCGACCGGGTCGCGGCCGGGCCCCCCGGAAGTACCTGAACTCTCCGACGCGCACGGCGTCGTCCGGCCGGACACTCCGTGGTGGGATCCGGCGGGCGACGACAGCGTCGACCCGGAGCGCGACCAGGTCATGGTCGACGGCCGGCCGGTGGGCGCCGGCAGCCGCGTGCTGCTGCGGCCCGGCCTGCGCCGCACCGACGCCCAGGACCTGTTCCTGCACGGGCGAAGCGCCCAAGTGGAAGCGGTACTGCACGACGTCGACGGGGGAGTGCACCTGGCGGTGACCGTGGAAGGCGATCCGGGTGCCGACATCCGCCGTGAGCAGGGCCGGTTCCTGTACTTCCAGCCCGACGAGGTTGCACCCCTGGAGGACGCGTGAACCTCCCTCCGCGGGCGAGCGCCCGGACCCTGGTCGCGGGTGTCGGCAACATCTTCCTCGGCGACGACGGCTTCGGCGTCGAGACCGTGCGCAGCCTGTCAACGCTGGGGCTGCCCGAGCACGTCGAGGCCGTCGACATCGGCGTACGCGGCGTGCACCTCGCCTACCAGCTGCTCGACGGGTACGACACGCTCATCCTGGTCGACGCCACCGCACGGGGCGGCGCCCCCGGAACCGTGTACCTGATCGAGGCCGATACGCCCGGCGGTATCGAACCGCAGGAGGCTCTGCTCGACGGCCACCGCATGTCCCCCGACGCGGTCCTGGCACTGCTGGAAACCCTGTGCGCCGGCACCGGCGGCATCCCGCCGCGGCGCATGCTGGTGGTGGGGTGCGAACCCGCCTCCGTCGAGGAGGGCATCGGGCTCAGCCCGATGGTGGCGGCCGCGGTGCCGGAAGCCGTGCGACTGGTCTGCAGCCTGATTCTGGAAGGCGAGAAGCGAGCATCCGTCCCACCCGCCGCGGCCGGCCCGGCCGCGAAGTGAGGAGAAGGTCATGAAGAAGTCCATCATCGGCGGCGCCGCCGCGGCCACTGCCGTCGCCGCCATCGTGAAGCAGATCCTGCCCGACATCAGGCGCTACCTGCGTATCCGCAGGATGTAACGCGCCCCCGCCGCTGTCGGCGCTGCACCGCCGGCCGCTGCACCGAACGGCGTACCCGGACCATGAGCCCGGCGAGCCGGTACGCCTGCGCAGGAACACCGCCGTGTAATGAAGCCGAGCAGGCCGACCGCGTGGCGGTCGGCGGGGATCGGCCGGTGCCGGGACGGAGACCCATGCACGAGATGTCCATCGCGATGGCCGTCGTCGGCCAGGTCGAGGAAGCGGCGGCGGCCGCCGGGGGTGTCACGGCGGTCACGTCCGTACGACTCCAGGTCGGAGAGCTCGCCGGAGTCGTTCCCGACGCCCTCGCCTTCTGCTTCGAACTGGCCTGCGCCGGAACCGTCCTGGAAGGCGCCGAACTCGTCGCGGAAGCCGTGCCTGGCCGCGCCCGCTGCGCCCCCTGCGCCAACGAATGGGCGGTGGGCCTGCCGCCGCAACTGTGCTGCCCGGGATGCGGCGGGGCGACCGCCGAGCTGCTCTCGGGCCGCGAGCTGCAGATCGTCAGCGTGCACTGGCAGGACGGCCAGGAGCACGCACGCCCCCGCGAACCGATCTCCGAGGAGCGCTGAACCATGTGCCGTGTTGTCGACCTGCAGCAGGCGGTACTCGCCAAGAACGACGCAACCGCCCAGACCCTGCGCGCCGAACTGGCCGCACGCGGCACCACGGTCGTCAACCTGCTCTCCAGCCCTGGGAGCGGCAAAACCGCCCTGCTGGAACGGGAGCTGCTTGTCGCGCGTGAACGGGGAGTGCCGGTCGCCGCGCTGACCGCCGACCTCGCCACCGAGAACGACGCCGTCCGGCTGGCGCGCTCCGGCGTACCGGTCAAACAGGTTCTCACCGACGGGCTGTGCCACCTGGAAGCCGGGATGCTGGGCCGCCATCTGGAGGCATGGCTGCCGGAGGGCACCCGGCTGCTTTTCGTGGAGAACGTCGGCAATCTGGTTTGTCCGGCCTCCTACGACCTGGGTGAGTCCTTGCGAGTCGTCCTCGCCTCGGTGACCGAGGGCGAGGACAAACCCCTGAAGTACCCCACCGCCTTCGGCCTGGCCCACCTCGTGGTGGTCACCAAGACCGACATCGCCGGCGCCGTCGAGTTCGACGAAGCGGCGTTCCGCGCGCATGTCCAGCAGGTCAACCCGGGCGTGGAGGTGCTCCTGACCTCCGCACGCGGGGGCGAGGGCGCGGGTGCCCTGCTCGACCGGGCGATGGCGGCGGCGGACGGCGGCGCAGTCCATGCGCCGGTGATGGCCCGGCAACAGCGCGAACCCCACCACCACGAGGACGGCACGCACACGCACACCCACACGCATTCCGGTCCGCACGAGTCGCTGACCCTCACGGCCGCCCCCGGCGCCGTGACGCAGACCCGCTCGTGATCAGTCCACGGACAGGCATCGCAGTCGTCGAGGCGGTGCAACGCCGACGGGTCACCGTCCGGGGAGTCGTACAAGGTGTCGGGTTCCGGCCGTTCCTGTACACCCTGGCCACGGGGCTGGATCTGGCCGGTCATGTCACCAACACCGCCGAAGGGGTCGTCGCGGAGGTCGAAGGCGCAGCGTCCGCCGTGGCCCGGTTCTGCGACCGGATCGCCACAGAGGCGCCCCCGCTGGCGGTAGTTGAGTCCGTCGACCACCAGGAGGTCCCTCCCGCGGGCGGTGCCGGGTTCGCCATCGCCGCCTCCCGGTCGGAGGGACCCGCTCGCACGCTCGTCTCCCCGGACGTGGCCACCTGCGCCGACTGTCTCACCGAGCTGGCCGACCCGGCCGACCGGCGCCACCGCCACCCCTTCATCACCTGCACGCACTGCGGGCCGCGTTTCACCATCGTCACGGGCCTGCCGTACGACCGGGCGCACACGACCATGGCCGGCTTCCCCATGTGCCCGGACTGCGCCCGCGAGTACGCCGATCCGGCCGACCGCCGCTTTCATGCGCAGCCGGTCGCCTGCCCCGCCTGCGGGCCCCGGCTGCGTCTCCTCCTGCCGGACACGGATCTCGGCCGCCCGCCCTGCCCCGTATCCGGCTCGGACCCCGTCGCGGAGGCCCGCAGGATGCTGTCCGGCGGCGCGATTCTCGCCGTGAAGGGCCTCGGCGGCTACCACCTCGCCTGCGACGCCACCGACACCCGGGCCGTGGCCCTGCTGCGCCGCCGCAAGGCCCGCGGTGACAAGCCCTTCGCCCTCATGGTCCGGGACATCGCCGACATCGAACACCTCGTGCACGTAAACGCCGAGGAGCGGACCCTGCTGACCGGCGGCGTCCGGCCCGTCGTCCTGCTGCGTCGCCGTGCCGGCGACGGTCCGGCGCGGCCGGGAGCCCTGCGGCCGTCCGACGCCGTCGCCCCGGGCAGTCCCGACCTGGGCGTGATGCTTCCGTACACGCCCTTGCACCACCTGCTGCTGGGCCTGGCAGGCGACTCTCCGGGTCCCCGCCTACTCGTCATGACCAGCGGAAACACGGCCGGCGAGCCGATCGTCACCGATGACGCGGAGGCACTGGACCGACTTGCCCACCTGGCCGACGCCTGGCTGACGCACGACCGTCCGATCCACGTGCCGTGCGACGACTCGGTGGTGCGCGTGTGCGACGGAGAACGGCTGACGGTGCGCCGGGCACGTGGCTACGCGCCCCTGCCGGTCGCCCTGCCTGTGGACGTCGGGCCGTCCCTCGCGGTGGGGGGCGACCTGAAGAACGCGTTCGCTCTCGCCGAGGGGCGCAGGGCCTGGTTGTCCGCACACATCGGGGACATGGACGACCTCGCCACACAGCACGCCTTCGAGCGTGCCGAACGGCAGCTGGAGACGATCACCGGGGTGAAACCCCGGCTGCTGGCGGCCGACCGGCATCCCCGGTACCGCTCCGGACAGTGGGCCGAGCGCCACGCGGAGGGCAGGGAGGTGGTCCGCGTGCAGCACCATCACGCCCACGTCGCGGCCGCCATGGCCGAACACGGCCTGGACGGCAGCCGGCCGGTGATCGGCGTCGCGTTCGACGGCACCGGCTACGGCGACGACGGCGCGGTGTGGGGCGGGGAGATCCTGCTCGCGGACTACGCCGGCTTCACCCGGTTCGGGCACCTCGCGTACGTCCCGCTGCCGGGCGGTGACGCTTCGGTACACCGGCCGTACCGTATGGCGCTCGCGCATCTGCGAGCCGCGGGCATCGACTGGACGGCGGACCTGCCCTGTGTGGCCGCCTGCCCTCCCGAGGAACTCCGGTTGCTGGAGCGCCAGTTGGAAAGGAATCTCAACTGCGTTCCCACCTCGAGCATGGGCCGGCTGTTCGACGCCGTCTCCTCCCTTGCGGGCATCTGCCACCGGGCCGGCTACGAAGCGCAGGCAGCCGTCGAGTTGGAGGCCGCCGCGCTGGTCGCCGCCGGCCATGACGAGGCAGGATGCGGCGATGCGGGGCACGACCGCGGGGGGCACGAGGACGCGGTGCAGGAGGCCGCGCACCAGGAGAACGCGCGGCAGGAGGACGCCGGCTATGCGTTCGCGCTGCGCCCTGTGGCTACGGGCGGCCACGCCGCACTGGCGGCGGACGCCGCCCCCGTACTGGCAGCGGTCGTCGACGACGTGCGTGCGGGCACCGCGGCGGCGCTCATCGCCGCACGCTTCCACCGGTCGGTGGCCGGCCTTGTCCGAAGGACCTGCGCCCTCGCGCGCGAGCGGCACGGGCTGGACACCGTCGCGCTGACCGGCGGGGTGTTCGCCAACGCCCTGCTCTCATCCATCTGCGCCGGGGCGCTGCGGGAGGACGGCTTCACGGTCCTGCGCAACCACCGGATTCCCCCGAACGACGGGGGCCTGGCGCTCGGTCAGCTCATGATGGCCGCCCGCACCGCAACAGAGCGCGGGCGTGGCCCCGCGGACTGACGCCCGCACCCCGGCACGGGCCGGGTAAGTGATCACCCACAGCGAGGAGAAGCCCATGTGCCTGGCGGTACCCGGCAGAGTTCTGGACATCGAGGAACGGGACGGCACCCGAATGGCCACCGTCGACTTCGGCGGCGTGGTCAAGGACGTGTGCCTGGAGTACCTGCCGGACCTCCAGGTCGGCGAATACGCCATCGTCCACGTGGGATTTGCCCTGCAGCGCCTGGACGAGGAGTCGGCCAAACAGACGCTCGAGCTGTTCGAGACTCTCGGAATGCTCCAGGAGGAGTTCGGCGATCCGTGGGAACAGGCCGCGGAGGCGAGCGGATCCCCGCTGCCCACCGCCGTCGGTGACACACCGCAGGAGGCACAGCAGTGAAGTACATCGAGGAATTTCAGGACCCCGACCTGGCGCGGCGCCTGCTCGACGACATCCACGCCACCGTGACCAGACCGTGGGCCCTGATGGAGGTCTGCGGGGGACAGACGCACACCATCATCCGGCACGGAATCGACCAACTCCTGCCGGACCAGGTGGAACTGATTCACGGACCGGGCTGCCCGGTGTGCGTCACTCCGCTGGAGGTCATCGACAAGGCGCTGGAGATCGCCTCCCGTCCCGAGGTGATCTTCTGTTCGTTCGGCGACATGCTTCGTGTCCCCGGTACCGGCCGCGACCTGTTCCAGGTACGCAGCGAAGGCGGAGACGTGCGGGTTGTCTACTCCCCGCTCGACGCCCTGCGGGTCGCGCAGCAGAACCCTGAGCGCGAGGTGGTGTTCTTCGGGATCGGCTTCGAAACGACGGCGCCTCCCAACGCGATGACGGTATATCAGGCGCGCAAGCTCGGGATCCCCAATTTCAGCCTGCTGGTGTCACATGTGCGGGTACCCCCGGCCATCGAGGCGATCATGCAGTCCCCGAGCTGCCGGGTCCAGGCCTTCCTGGCAGCCGGCCACGTGTGCAGCGTGATGGGTGTGGGGGAGTACCCGGAACTGGCCGAACGGTTCCGTGTCCCGATCGTGGTCACCGGATTCGAGCCGCTGGACATCCTGGAAGGCGTGCGCCGGACCGTCCTGCAACTGGAACGCGGCGAACACAAGGTGGACAACGCCTACCCCCGTGCCGTCCGGCCGGAAGGAAACCCTGCCGCCCAGGCGATGCTGGAGGACGTGTTCGAGGTCACCGACCGCGCCTGGCGGGGCATCGGCGTCATCCCCCGGAGCGGCTGGCGGCTCTCCTCCCGTTACCGGGACTACGACGCCGAGTACCGCTTCTCGGTCACGGGCATCGACACCCGGGAGCCTGCCGAATGCCGAAGCGGTGAGGTTCTGCAGGGCCTGCTGAAGCCTCATGAGTGCGAGGCCTTCGGCACCATCTGCACACCCCGAAATCCGCTGGGAGCCACCATGGTCTCCAGCGAGGGCGCATGCGCCGCCTACTACCTCTACCGGCGGCTCGACATCGCGACCGCATCTCTGGATCTGGAGGCGAGCCCCGTTGTCTGAGACCACCCGAGCGCCGGTCGGAGCCGACACCGACACGACGAAGGCCCGCGACGAGCGCCGGGCACCCGACCTCACGGCGTGGACCTGCCCGGCCCCGCTCCGTGACCAGCCCCGGGTGGTGATGGGCCACGGCGGTGGCGGCGCCATGTCCGCGGAACTGGTCCAGAACGTGTTCGCGCCCGCTTTCGGCGGGGATGTGCTCTCACAGCTGGGCGATTCCGCGGCGGTCTCCCTGGGCGGCGTCCGGCTGGCCTTCTCGACCGACTCCTTCGTGGTGCGGCCGCTGTTCTTCCCCGGCGGCAGTATCGGCGACCTCGCGGTCAACGGCACCGTCAACGACCTGGCCATGAGCGGTGCGCGGGCCGCCTACCTGTCCTGCGGGTTCATTCTGGAGGAAGGCGTCGAGCTCGCGGTTGTCGCACGCGTGGCGGAGTCGATGGGAGCCGCCGCGCGCGCCGCCGGCGTCGAAGTGGCGACCGGCGACACCAAGGTCGTCGAAGCCGGTCACGGCGACGGGATCTTCATCAACACCGCCGGCATCGGCCTCATCCCGGCCGGCGTCGACCTGCGTCCGCAGCGCGTCGTCCCAGGAGACGTCGTGATCGTCAGCGGGACGATCGGCGTCCACGGCGTCGCGATCATGAGCGTCCGCGAGGGCCTGGAGTTCGGCGTGGAGATCGAAAGTGACTGCGCCGCCCTGGGCGGCCTTGTGGAAGCCATGCTCGCGGTGACTCCGGACCTTCACGTCCTGCGCGATCCCACCCGCGGCGGGCTGGCCGCCGCCCTCAACGAGATCGCGGCGGCCTCCGGCACCGGCGTCGTCATCCAGGAGCGCAGCGTGCCCGTCCCGTCCGCCGTGGCCAATGCCTGCGCCGTCCTGGGCCTCGATCCGATGTACGTCGCCAACGAGGGCAAGCTGGTGGCGTTCGTCCCCCGAGAGCATGCGGAGGCGGTCCTCGACGCCATGCGAGCGCATCCGCTGGGTGCGGGCGCGACGGTGATCGGCGAAGCCGTGGAGGCGCACCCCGGCATGGTGGTGGCCCGCACGGGCCTGGGCGGCACACGAGTGGTCGATCTTCCGATCGGGGAGCAGCTGCCCCGGATCTGCTGACCACCAGCCCGTGCCGGGCGGCGCACATGGCGTGGCGGCGGCTCCTCGAGCCGCCGCCGCGCGGCGGACATTTCCGGAAAGCGCCGACGACTGCGCGCGTGGAACCTAACCGTTCCTGGGCTGCCCGGAGGGATCCTGCGGGTCCACGCCGGTAAAGGCCTCGGCGTCCTTGGTACCGCTGGGGCGCTGCGAGCGACCCCTGCGCCCGGTTTCGCGCCTACCCTCTTCGTCGCTCTCCTTGGCGTACTCCTCGCCCCGCCGGCTGTCGCTCTCGGCGACGGTGCCCGGAGGAGGATTCTTCTCCTGGCGGGAGACCTTCCTGCCCGAGCCCTTTCCGGGAGCGTGCTCCTCGGTATGGAACGAGCGATGGGCGCTCGGGTTCTCTTGCTGACGTGTCTCGTCCACATCAGGGGCCCATCCGTGCTGCTCGGTCCCCTGGTGCCGGCTCGGACCCTCCCCGTGCGAGGGCTGAGATGACTTCGGCTTTTTCGCCATGACCTGGCCTGCCTGTCCTGAGTCTGTGATGGCGCACGACTGTGTCGCCATCCCGCGGCTAGTCGAATACTCCCACTTACTGACAAGCCGGTCACTTCGGGCACGCCTGGGCAGGTGGTGCCGGTGAGGAGTGCGGTCGCCGCGCATGGCCGCAACTGCTGTCAGGGCTGTCCTACGGCGGCATGGATGCGAGGCCCGGCCGGTTCTGGAGGCCGCCGCCGCGCCGCAGCGGCGGTCTCCAGAACCGGCTCTCGCCCCGGCCTCTGATCGCTTGGGCCCTCGCGGCGGTCGCCGACGGATTTCCTGGCGCCTTGACATCAACCTTGGTTGAAGTTTGAGACTGAAGCCCTGACCGAGCGGCTGGTACTTCCGGTCGCGACCGGATTGAGGGGAGAATTGCATGCGTGCGATCCGAGTGGCCGAATACGGGGGTCCCGAGGTTCTGGTGCCGGCGGAAGTGCCGGACCCGGTGGCGGGGGACGGGGAGGTCGTGGTCCGGGCGGAGGCCGTGGACACCATCTACGTCGAGACGCAGATCCGCGGCGGCAGGGGCGAGGCCTTCGGCATCATCCCGCCCTACGTGCCAGGTGGCGCGGCCGCGGGGACCGTTGTCTCCGTCGGGCCGGGCGTGGACCCGTTCTGGACCGGCCGCCGGGTCCTGGCCGGGGCCGGAACGCGCGGTGCGTACGCCGAACTCGTGCGCACCGGCGTCGACCGGCTGGTACCCGTACCCGACGGCCTCGGCCTGCGGGAGGCAGCCGCTCTCGCGCACGACGGCGTGACCGGCACCGGCATCGTGGAGGGTGTCGGCATCAAGCCGGGCGACCGGGTGCTGATCCTGGGGGCCGCGGGCGGCATGGGCACGCTGCTGGTCCAGCTCGCGCACTCGGCCGGGGCGCAGGTCGTCGGGGCCGCGCGGGGCGCGAAAAAGCTCGCGCTGGTCAAGCGGTTGGGCGCCGACGCCGTCGTCGACTACTCGGAGGACGGATGGACCGAGCAGGTGCGGGAGGCGTTCGGCGGGCTCCCCGTGGACGTCCTGCTGGACGGGGTCGGCGGCGAACTCGGCACCGACGCCTTCGGGTTGGTGGCGGACGGCGGACGCGTATCGGCCCATGGCGCGTCGAGCGGCGATTTCGCGGAGCTCGACGAGGAGACCGTACGGGCGCGGGGCATCGTCCTGCGGGGCATCGAGCATGTGCAGTTCGAGGCGCCTGAGATCGTACGGCTGGCGACCCATGCCCTCACCGAGGCGGCAGCGGGGCGGCTGCGGCCGGTGATTGCACGGGAGTTCCCTCTGTCCCACGCGGCGGACGCCCACCGGGCGATCGAATCCCGCTCGGTCCCGGGCAAGGCCCTGCTCATCCCGTGACCGTTGTCGACCGGTCAGGCGCCTGGGTTTTCATCCGGCTGGGCAGCCGTCAGCGGTGACGCGGTTGTTCACCTCCTGCCCGGCCTCCCTCGAGGAGGGTGCGCAGGTCGACGATCCGACAGCCGCGGGCCTGCACGGCGTCGATGATCTCGGGGAGGGCTTGGGCGTCGATGACCGGGCCGGTGCCGGGGGTGCCGACGTGTATCTGAAGAATCGCTCCGGGGATGAGCGCGTCCAGGGCGCGGGCGGCGGCCTTCTCGACGGTCATGCCGTTCGCGCCCCCAGGTAGCCGTTGGTGTCGTCGAAGGTCAGCGAGACCACCGGTCGCGTGGTGGGAATCCGCCGGATCGTCATGCCGAAGAGCTGTTCCAACGGTCCCTGGTCGGCGCCGGCCGCCATAGGGCCGTGCGCCCCTGCATCCGCGCGTGCCGCAGCCGAGGCCGATGCCTGGGCCAGAGCCGCGGCCGGTCCGGAACCGTGGGGCAGGCAGCCGCGCCTTGGCAGCCGGGTGACGGGGCAGCCGCCGGCGCCGGGTCCCGCGCTGGGGACCCGGCGCCTTTCCGAGCCGCCGCGCACTGCGCGGTCGGGCCCCGGGGTCAGCGATGCGAGCGACCTCAGAAGGTCAGGTTCCAGGCATCGATCTTGCCGGCGTCCTGGGCAGCGATGTCGCGTACGCGCAGCTTCCATGTACCGGCCGCTGTCTCGGCCGAGGCGTCGACCGTGTAGGTCTTGCTCACGTTGTCCGCGCTGTCGCTGTTCGGGAAGTCCTCCAGCAGGTGGACGGTGCCGTCCGGGGCCACCAGCGAGACGATGAGATCGCCGCGGTAGGTGTGCTTGATGTCCACACCGACCTTGAGGGCAGCGGGAGCGTTTCCACTCACGCCCGTGACCGCGATCGGGCTGTCCACCGTGGCGCTGTCGGCGATCGTCACGTCGGTCAGGGTCTCGAAGTACCTGCCGGGCGGCTGGGTACCACCCACCGCCTTCAGCGCGTCGACCTGGCCTTCACCGAAGAACGCGTTCTTGGCCGTCGTGCCCGTGCACCGGCTGTCGGACGGGCAGGCCGTGTCCACGGCCTGCCCGGCCAGCCCGGCCCGGATGTCCGCGGGCGTGTACGTGGGATTGACACTCGCCAGCAGCGCCGCGACTCCCGCGACGTGCGGGGAAGCCATCGATGTGCCGTTCATGTTGCCGTACTTGCCGCCCGGAAGCGTCGAATACACCCCGGAGGAGCCGTCACCGCCCGGCGCCGCGACGTCGATGACGCCGTTGCCGAAGTTGGAGTACGACGCCTTGACGTTGCCGTTGCCCATGGCCGCGACGGTCACGACGCCCGGGAGTTCGGTCGGGATGTCGATGCAGGCGTTGGTGATGGTGCGGGTGACCGGGGTCGAGTCGTTGGGACTCGATGAGTCGGTCCTCTTGTTGGCCAGGTCGTAGTTGGAGTTGCCGGCGGCTGCGACCTGCAGGGAGCCCTTGTTCTCGGCGTACACCTGGGCGCGCTTGACGCCCTCGATGATGGCTGCCTGGTCGATGTTGTCCGGGCAGTTGAACATCCACGGGTCGGTGTAGTAGCTGTTGTTGGTCACCTTGAAGCCGTGGTCACCGGCCCAGACGAAGCCACAAATGGTGTTTTCCGCAAAGAACATGCTGGTGTTCGGCTCGGCAATCCGGACGGATGAGATCTTCACCCCCGGCGCGACGCCGATGACCCCCTTGCCGTTCTTGGCGGCTGCGATGGTGCCCGCGACGTGGGTGCCGTGCGTGCCCACGTCCCGCCACGCCCCGGCGCGTGTGTCGGCCTTGCCGTAGGCGCAGGAGACCGAGTCGGCCGCGTTGAAGTTCGGTGCGAGGTCCTGGTGCCGGTCATCCATGCCGGTGTCGAGAACGCCGACCTTGACCGTGGACGAGCCGGTGGTCACGCCCCACGCCTGGTCGGCCTTGATCTGGGTCATGTCCCAGCGGTTCGACTCGGTCAAGGTGGTCGTGGACTGCGCCGGGTTGGCCGGCAGCGCGGGGTTGTAGGCGTCGGCCGGTACGTCGGAGGTCCGGGTCGCGCCGACCTGCTGGACGCCGCTGACGCCCCGCATGGTGGCGGCGAACGCCGTGGATGTCGAGTGGGCCACGACCACGCCTATCGCGTCGTAATGAGCGAAGACCGTGCCGCCGTTGCTCGTCACTGCCGTCCGCACGGCGGATGTGTCACCCGGTGTGGTGATGACGAGGTACGCGCGGGTGCCTGCGGCCCACGACGCCGAAGGGGCCGACGGAGCGGCGCCGGCGAGCCCGGCGGGGGACAGGAGAGCCATAGTCGCGCCGAGGGTGGCAGCGGCTAGGACGGAGCGTCTGAGCCGGCCGGATACGAGGGGAAACAATGCGTCCTCCGAAAGGTCCGCCGGCGCTGGTGGCATCAGTCGGACCATGTGATGAAAAGGGGTGGACGCAAGATCTCAGATACTCACCCGCGAAGGGAAGTGCCTTGGCCTGCAGGTGACTTCATGAATGTTCGCCGCACGCGCAATATCCGCTGGACCGAGTGCGGTCGGGCGTTGGGGCGCGGGGCGGGGAGATTCTGACCTCCCGCAAGGCCAGGACGTCCGGGAGGACGACCGGGACGGCGCTAAGGTGCGGTCCCATGGTGCATGTACTGGGCAGCAGGATTCTGCTGCGGCCGAGCGACATCGAGCGATCGCGCGAGTTCTACGGGGAGGCGCTGGGTCTGGCCGTCTACCGGGAGTTCGGCACCGGGCGCGAGCGCGGGACCGTGTACTTCCTGGGTGGCGGCTTCCTCGAAATCTCGGGCCACTCCGGCGAATCTCCCTCGTCCGCCGTCCGGTTGTGGATCCAGGTGGCGGATGTGACCGCGGCGTACGAGGAGCTGCGGGGGCGAGGCGTCGAGGTGCTGCGCCCGCCGAAGACGGAGCCGTGGGGGCTCGTCGAGATGTGGATCGCGGATCCGGACGGTGTGCGCATCGCAGTGGTCGAAGTGCCGGCGGACCACCCGCTGCGATACCGCCCTTGAACTGAGAACGCAATAGCGAGAAGGGCATTCACGGCGGAGCAGGCGCGGGGCGAGCGGCAACAGCGGCTGAGATCACGGTCCCGGCGGTTGCCCGGAATGGCCGTGCCATTGGCAAAGAAGCACTGTGGCGTCGTCGTTGAGCTTTCCGTCGTGATGGTCGAGTACGGCCCGGATGAGCCGGCGCAGGGTTTCGGGTACGGGCAGGCCGTCTGCTTGATGGCGGATGATGAAGTCCACGAAGTGCTCACGCCCGAACTCGTTTCCGTCCGCGTCGCGGGCTTCCGTGATGCCGTCGGTGTAGAGCAGGAGCCGGTCGCCGGGCTCCAGCTGCTCATGGCACACCGTGATGGGCAGTGCGAGGTCGGTGCCCAGTGGGTGGGTGGGCCGGCAGCCCAGGTTGGTTGGCCAGCGCCCGCCGCGGATGAGGACGGGAGGGTGGTGGCCGCAGTTGAGCCACGTGAGCAGGCCGGTGCGCAGGTCCAGGTCGGCGAGGATCGCGGTGGTGTAGCGCGAGCGGGTGAACTGCTCGATCAGTACCTGCTCGATGACGTCGCGTGCCTCGGTGAGGCTGGCGCCCCGGCGGCGTTGGTTGCGGCATGTGGCCATGGCGAGGTTGGCGGTGAGCCCGGCGGCGGTGTCGTGTCCCATGGCGTCGAAGACGGCCAGGTGGGCGGTGTGGCCGGCCAGGGCGTAGTCGAAGGCGTCCCCCGCCGTCTCGTAGGCAGGCTCCATGGCGGCCGCGATGGTCACGTGTCGGTTGGCGAACGCCCGCGGCGGCATCAGGGTCCACTGCATCTCGGCGGAGACAGACATGGGACTGATACGGGAGAGCCGGGCGAACGAGTCACTATTGGGGCGCTTGGACACCAACAGCATGGCGACGAGCGACGCGAGATCCTCCATGGTCTCCTTGTCGTCGTCGCTGGGATCGTCGTCGGTTTCGACGCGGAGTGCGCCCAGCCGTTCGGTGCCGTCCAGAATCGGCAGCCAGTGCTGAGGGAAGCCGTCGACGGACGCGGACAGTGTCTGACTGCATTGGAAGACACGCCCCGGCAGGGTGGCGTCGATACGGAGCTCCTGTCCGCCTTGGCCGGCGTCGGCTCCTACGCCGGTCACCTCCCGCAGTACCTCCTGCTGCAGGTCGGCCACGAAGATGCGCACGCGGCGCAGACCCACCTCGTCCGCGTGCTGGGCCACGAGCGCCGGCAGCTGCTCGAAGGTGCTCAGGTGACTGGCGCGCAGGAGAGCCCGGACCATCCGGGCGGAGTCGTGGAGTGACGCCATGGCGAGCCCCATCACAGCGGGGCGACTCGCGTCCGCCCGCCGACCGCATCTACGACAGGGCAGCGGTCCTGCTCCACGGCGGACGGAAACGAGAGGCCGGAGGAGACTGACAGCCCCAGCGTAGTCCCGGGCTCCCTGCATCGGCTCGGCACGGACGGACCCCGGGGCCGGACCCCCTACGTGAGAGCTACGTGACAGGTACGCTCCCGGGCGGGACGCCGACCACAGGGCCTGATCCATGACTTCGGTACCGGAAGCACACACGACATCCGGACGGAAGGAACGACCCGCATGGCGTCCCGCACGCGCAACAGATTCATGTGCCGCGTCCCGCTCGCCGTGCTCGTCGCACGGCCGCTATCGGTGCCGGTGCCGGTGCCGGTGCCGGTGCCGGTGCGGTCCGCCGCGCGGCTGTTCCGGCGCCCGCACCCGCCGTCCTCGCCCCGCCGAGGCGCTCCACGGTGAGGTACGCCGCATCGGCCCGTCCGGGGTGGTGCTGTGGGCCCAGTCACGGTCGACCGCCGACCGCGCGCTGGTGCACTTCGTCTCGGGCGTCGAGTGGGGCTGCGGGGAGCCAGGAAGCACCCGTCCGTCCTGCTGGCAGGTCCAGGACCTCGACCGGAACGCCGGCTCACCGTTGACGGCCTGCCCGAGGACACCGCAGCCCGTTCGAGTGGCCCCTGATGCTGCGATGTCGTCCCTGTGATCGACTGGATCGGAGATCTTGCAGCCTTCGGAATCACCCGCCGCGCATACGAAAGACCTGTCTCGGATGAATGACTTGCAACACCGGCCGACCGACTCGGAGGACCGTGATGCACCGGACCGGGTTAACCCCATCCGACTCCCCCCTGCGGCGCGCCGGTGAGCACGACGCCGATCGTGACGCAGCACACGCACCCGACGCGGTACATGCGGTACATGCGGCCGACACCGACGTGAGCGGGGCGGTGGGGCACACGCTCGAGGAGCTCCTCGCGGATCGCGTCGCGCAGGCCACCACCGTCGACAGCGTCTTCACCCGGGACGTGGCCGAGCGCGTCTCACGTTTCACGCTCGACGGCGGCAGGCGCATGCGGTCCCAGTTCCTGTGGTGGTCGATGCGCGCCTGCGGAGGCGCGGGGCCGGAGATGCGCGCCGCGCTCCGTACATCAGCTGCGCTCGAGCTCATCCAGACCTGCGCGCTCATCCACGACGACGTCATGGACGGTTCGTCCCGCCGCCGCGGGCGGCCCTCGTTCCACGCCCAGATGGCGGCCCAGTACCCGGAGTCCGTACGCCGTGGTGTCCGGGCGAGCCCCTTCGCGTCGTCCGCGGCGATCCTGGCCGGTGATCTGGCGTTGGCCTGGGCCGACGACGTCATGGCCGAAACCGAGTTCCCCCCGGGGACGCGCCGGCGAGTGCTGGACATCTGGCGAACCATGCGCACCGAGATGGTCGCGGGGCAGTATCTGGACCTCCACGGCCAGACAACGGGCTCGCGCTCAATCGCTCAGGCCATTCGTACGGCGTACCTGAAGACCGCCCTGTACTCGGTCGAGCGCCCCCTGGCGTTCGGCGCCGCGCTGGCCGGAGCAGACACCAGGACGACACAGGCCCTGTGCTCCGCGGGCCGTTGTGCCGGCATCGCCTTTCAGCTGCGGGACGACCTCGACGGGGCGTTCGGCGACTCCCGGCGCACGGGCAAGCCGTCCGGGGACGACATCAGAGCGGGAAAGGTCACCTATCTGGTGACGGTCGCCAGAGCCAGAGCCGAGGCGCGGGCGGACAGCGACTCGCTCGCCGTACTCGACAGCATGCTAGGTGACTCCGGCCTCTCGCCGGGCGGCCTGGCACGGGTACGGGCCGTACTGGTCGCCACCGGGGCGCGGAGCGTCGTGGAGAGCAGGATCGAGCGGCTTCTCGCCCTCAGCTCCCGGCACCTCTCCGACATCGGGCTGCCCCGTCCCGCGTCCCGGCGGCTGAGTGGCCTGTTGTACGCCGTCGCCGCACAGCCGGCGGGCGAGGAGTTGCCGCCGGACCGTCGGTGCTCGGCCGACGGCACACCGGCCGCGCTCCTTCTTGCCGGCGCCAGTGCCGGCCCAGTGGACGGGGCCCGGCGTTGAGAACGGTCAGGGGGCGTACCGACCATGTCGTGGTGGTCGGGGCGGGGCTCGCAGGCCTTTCCGCCGCCCTGCACCTGCTCGGTGCCGGGCGCCGTGTCACGGTCGTCGAGCGTGGCACGCTGCCCGGAGGCCGCGCGGGCCGCATCACCCGAAGTGGCTACCACTTCGACACCGGACCGACCGTCCTTACCATGCCCGATCTGGTGGAGGACGCGCTTGCCGCTGTCGGTGACAGCCTCGCCGACAGGCTGGAACTGATCGACCTGCACCCCGCTTACCGGGCCCGGTTCGCGGACGGCAGCTCTCTCGACGTACACACCGGCGCAGACGCCATGGAAGCGGAGATCGAACGGTTCGCCGGCCGGCGCGAGGTACTGGGGTACCGGCGCCTGCGCACCTGGCTCGAACAGCTCTACCGGGCCCAGATGCGGCGGTTCATCGACACCAACTTCGACTCGCCCTTCCAACTGCTCAACTCCGACCTCGTCCGGCTGGCCGCGCTCGGCGGCTTCGGGCGCCTCGACTCCCGGGTGGGACGTTTCATCACCGACGAACGGCTGCGCCGGATCTTCTCCTTCCAGGCCCTGTACGCCGGCGTGCCACCGTCCCGCGCTCTGGCGGCGTACGCCGTCATCGCCTACATGGACACGGTGGCCGGGGTCCACTTCCCCGTCGGGGGCATGCACGCCCTGCCCCGTGCGATGGCCGACGCCGCGTCGGACGCGGGCGCCACATTCCGCTACGGCCATGACGTCACCCGGCTGGAGCGCATGGGGGAGCGCATCACGGCCGTGGTCACCGACCAGGCGCGCATCCCCTGCGACGCCGTTGTACTGACCGCCGACCTGGCCGTCACCTACCGCCTGCTGGGCCGCCGTCCACGACGTCTGCTCGCACTGCGCCATTCGCCCTCCGCCGTCGTCCTGCATGCCGGCTCTGCTCGCAGCTGGCCGGAACTGGCCCATCACACCATCTCGTTCGGAGCAGCATGGAAGAGAACCTTCCGTGAGCTGACCCGTACCGGACGGCTGATGACGGACCCCTCCTTCCTCATCACCCGGCCGACAGCCACCGATCCGCTCCTGGCGCCCCCGGGACGCCACGTGCATTACGTTCTGGCGCCCTGCCCCAACACGGATGTCGGCCCAACCACCCAGCAGTGGGAGCAACTCGCACCCCGCTACCGCGTGAGCCTCCTGCGTGAACTCGAGCGCCGTGGACTCACCGGATTCGAATCGGCCATCGAAGAGGAGTGCCTGGTCACGCCCGTGGACTGGGCCGCCCAGGGACACGCCGCCAGTACACCGTTCTCCGCATCCCACACCTTCGCGCAGACCGGGCCCTTCCGGCCCCGCAACCTCGTGAACGGTACGGAGAATGCCGTCATCGCCGGGTGCGGCACCACCCCCGGTGTCGGCGTACCCACCGTCCTCATCTCGGGAAAGCTCGCTGCCGCGCGGATCACCGGTACGCGCCGCACCCGCCCACGCCCGCCCGCCCACCGCGGATCGAAGGGCAGGCCCGTATGACCCGCCGAGAACTCGACGCCGCCGGTATCACGGACCCGGGTCTGCGCGACGCCTACACACGCTGCCGACAGCTCAACGCCCGGCACGGAAAGTCGTACTTCCTCGCCACCCGCCTGCTCCCCATTGAACGACGGCCCGCCGTGCACGCCCTCTACGGGTTCGCCCGCTGGGCCGACGACATCGTCGACGACCTCCACAGCGAGGCGACCGCCGCCGAGCGCGCCCACCGGCTCCGGGCGCTGTCGGACCGGCTGGACAACGGCCTCCGGCGGGGCCGCAGCCCCGAACCCGTCGTACACGCCCTGGCCCACACCGCTGACCGCTACGGCATCGACACTCAGTACTTCGCCGACTTTCTGTTGTCCATGCGGAGCGACCTCGACGTGACCGACTATCCGACTCTGGACGACCTGCGCCGCTACATGCACGGGTCGGCGGCCGTTATCGGCCTTCAGCTGCTGCCTGTGCTGGGCACGGTCGTCCCCCGTGACGAGGCCGCGCCGCACGCGGCGGCGCTCGGCGTGGCGTTCCAGCTCACCAACTTCTTGCGCGATGTGGGCGAAGACCTCGACCGCGGGCGTGTCTATCTGCCGGCCGACTTGCTGGCGGCCCACGGCGTGGACCGTGAACTGCTCCTGTGGAGCCGCGACACAGGACAGCGCGACCCCCGCATCACCGCCTCACTCAAGGCCGCCGCCCGCCTCACCGAGGGCGTGTACCGGGAGGCCGCCCCCGGCGTCGCGATGCTCGAGCCCGCCTCCCGCCCCTGTATCCGCACCGCCTTCGTCCTCTACAGAGGCATCCTCCGGGCGGTCGCGGACGACGGGTACGCCTCAGTGCACCGCCGCGCGGCCGTTCCGCCGCTGCGCCGGGGCGTTGTGGCGCTCGACGGTCTGACCAGGGTGCTGGCCGCCCGGATCAGGCAGCGACGCGCTGCGACAGGGCCGCAGCGGGCCCCGTTGACGGCGCCGCCCACGCCGCCCACCGAGAAGAAAGTGGAGGAGAAGGCCGCATGACGTCCTCACCCGGCCCGAGCCCCCGCCGCTCCCGCTACCCCCTAAGGCTGCGTCGCGGGACCAGCGCCTGGGAACGGCAGCGCCCGACGTGGCGCGACGCCGGCCCTGCCGTGATCGACGGAGCGCTCAAACGTGCCCTCGCCCGTCCGTCCGGCAACTGGTATGTCCTCGGCGATGCCCGCGACATCGGACAGGACGCGGCCTCGGGGTGGACCGTCGCCGGCGTGGAAGTGGTCGCCTGGCGTGACGCGGACGGCCGGCTGATCGCCGGTCCCGGGGCCTGTCCCCACCTGGGAGCGCCGCTGAGGACCGGCCGCGTCCGTTGCGGAACCCTCATCTGCCACTGGCACGGACTCGCCCTGGACGGGCGGCCGTTCGGGGGGTGGGAACCCTTCCCCGCCTACGACGACGGCCTGCTGGCCTGGGTGCGCCTGGACCAGGCCGGCACGGAGGAGCCCCTGGACAGCCCGGTCCTGACGCCCCGGCCACGCCCGCACAACACGATCACGGCCGTGCACACGCGAACCGGTGTCTGTGAGCCCGAGGACATCGTCGCCAACCGGCTCGACCCCTGGCACGGCGCCTGGTTCCACCCGTACTCCTTCGTCGACCTCACCGTGCGCGACGTGCCCTCCTCCGTTGCCGGGCGCGCGGAGGCCGGCCGTGACGCGTTCACCGTCGAAGTGTCCTTCAAGGTCGCCGGCCGCGTGGTCGTTCCGGTCACCGCGGTCTTCACCGCGCCGGGACCCCGCACGGTCGTCATGCACATCGCCGAAGGGGAAGGCGAAGGCTCGTTGGTGGAAACCCATGCCACGCCTCTCGGGCCGGATGCGCACGGCCGCCCGCGCACCGCGGTGGTCGAAGCGGTTGTCGCTGCCTCCGACCGCCGTGGCTTCGCCGCCGCCCGGGCCGTCGCACCCGTACTGCGGCCGCTGATGCGGGCTGCCTCGGGCCGCCTGTGGCGCGACGACCTGGCTTATGCGGAGCGCCGTTGGGAACTTCGCAGCACCGGCCGGTTCCCCGGCTGACCGTCCGGCTCCGTGGCCGGTCAGACCTTTCCCAGCCACGCCAGCGCACGCAGCGGGGCCGACCGTCCCCGGACGGGCACCGTCCACAGAGCCTGCCCCTGAACCCCCCACCGCTCCAACAGCGCATTCGCGGCGAGGAACCCGCTCGTCGCCGCCCGCTCCATCAAGGCGACGGGCAGATCCGTCCGGACCATGTCACCCGCGACCATGAGCGCCGGATCCGGAGTCCGTACGGTCGGTCGTTCGTGGTATCCGCCCACATGGAACAGCGGGCAGTCCTCGCGCCACTCGTGCCGTTCGTCCACCACTTTGGAGTCAACGGTCTCGGGATACACCTGCCGCAGCCGCGCGAGCAGGCGGTCCTGCACCGCGCCCCGGTGGCTGCCCGGACGTACGGCGTAGGCGTGCAGCTCGACCACCGAACCGCCCGTGCGCAGGGCCCACCGGTGCGCCTCGTCCTCCCACCGCTCCAGCACGCTGACGTTGTCCAGATCGCCGTAGCCGCTCGTGCCCAGGAAGCCGGGGCGGTCCGCGGCCACCGGCCGGTCCAGCCAGAAGCGCGACACGAGGAACGGAGGGGTGGTGCGGAGCCGGGCGATCCGCTCCCGCCAGGTGTGGCTGCCCAGGCCCGGCGACGCCGCCACCAACTGCCGCAGTCCCGCCGTGTCCAGGGCCAGCACCACAGCGTCGTGCCGGACCGTACGGCCCTCGGCCGTCACCTCCAGGGAGCCGTCGGCCACCGGCCGCACTGCCCCCACCGGCGTGTCCGTACGGAGCCGGGTGCCATGGCCGTCGAGATACCGTGCCAGTGGCTGCCACAGCGCCTGCGGGAACGGCTCACGCGGGACATCGAAGAGCAACCCCTCGCTGGAGCCGAGGAAGTAGATGTGAAACATCAACGCCAGCTCAGCGGCCGACAGTTCCCGCGGGTCTGCGAAGAAGCTGCGGGAGAAGACCTCGAACGCCAGGTGGTGAGCGGCTTCCGGGAAGCGGATACGGGCCAGGAAGTCCGACGCGCTGATCCCGTCGAGCCGCGCGTAGATCTCCGGGACCCGCACGTCCAGCAGCGGGAGCGCAGCCCGTGGGTTCATGCGCAGCAGGTCCCGCCATCCGAACGACGGGCTCTGCGCGACAAACCCGAGCGCACTGAGCGGGGGCGTGCGCGGTACCCGCGCGAAGCTGTCGTACATGCCGCCGCTGTGCCGGAGCGGATAGTCGGGCAGGCCGGTGAGGGTGTGCAGTCCGGGGTCCGCACGACGTAGCAGCGCCCGCAGGTTGTAGTACTGGCGGAAGAAGGCGTGAAAGCCGCGGCTCATGGTCGCCGCGGAGCCGTCGGCCAGTTCGACCGGCCACCCCGCCAGTCGTCCACCGAGCGTGCCCTCGCGTTCGTACAGCGTGACACCGACACCCCGCTCGGCGAGGACGGCGGTGGCAGCGAGGCCCGCGATGCCCCCGCCGACGACTGCGACGCGCGGCGCCGGTTCACTTACGCACCGCAGGCCGGGCCGGGCAGGCAGGACGCGCGCCCGCCCGTCGCGTCCGGGACTCCGTGCCTTGCTCCGTCCGGTCACGTCCCCTCCCCGGTGGAAGGCGGCACCTGGGCCACGAAGGTGTGCGTGATGCCCGTCTGCCAGCCCGGCAGCGGCAGGACCCGCACCCCCGAGAAGCCGGCCCCTTCCATCCGCGCAGCGAAGGCGCGGGCCGAGTCGAAGCCGACGACACTTCGCCACAGATGCTCGTACAGCGCCGCGTCTCCCGTGCGCCGGCCGGCCGGCATCACCAAGCCCTTGCACACCGCTGTCCAGACGGCGCGATGCGCCGCATGTCCACTGAGCGCGTACTCATGGACGCAGATGCGTCCGCCTGGTGCCAGCACCCCGCGCACCAGCGCGAGCACTCTGTCCGGGTCCGAGACATTGCGAAACAGGTACGCGGCGAAGACAGCGTCGAACTGACCTGCCACGCCTGCCTCGCTGAGCCGCTCCGCGGGCGCACGGACGAAGGAGACGTTGGACGGCCAGGACTTGGCGCGCGCCCGTGACAGCATGCCTGCCGAAGCGTCCACCGCCGTGATGTCCGCACGGGGTGCGACGGCCAGCAGAGCGGCGGTCGACGCTCCCGTGCCGCATCCGAGGTCGAGCACACGCATACCGGCCCCGCCGTCCGTCAGCCCGAGCCGCCTGGCGGAGCGCCTCAGATGACCGTGGTAGCCGGGGTTGACCGCGACCATCCGGTCGTAGGACGAAGCGGCGTGATCGAACGCAGCCGACAGGTCGGCGTCACGCAATGACATGAGGTCCTCTTCGGGTGGGGGAAGAGTGGGCCGGCCGAGCAGGCTTCATCCGGCCGGCGGGCGCCGGGACACCCAGGGGAGCTCCGCGACGGTGCGAAGCATCGGCCGTACGGGTGTGTGCAGTCCGATCAGGAAGTCCTCGTGCCATCCGGTGCAGCCGTCGAGGAAGCGCAGGAGCCGCTCCGTGGGCACTTCGCGGAACAGCTTGGCGAAGAACGCCGCGCCGCTGACGCGCCCTGTGTCCAGAGCCCGCAGGAACACCGCGTCCAGGGTTCGTGCCCTCAGCGGGTGAGGGGGACGCACCCTCGGTGGCCGACCGCTGAGCAGAGCGTCCGCGATGGCTCGGGTGTGGCGTTGTACGGCGGAGAACGTATAGCCCGTCGAGGGGCGCGTCGCCCCGCCGGCCGCCCCGATCAGGAACACCGACCTGCCGGCCCGGTGCGGAAACCGCGCATCGGTCATCGGGATCACCCCCTGCTCGGTGGCGGTGACCGTAAGGTTCCCGCGTCCCAGCCCGGGGCCGAGTCCCAGCACGTCGGCGGTGTAGTGGCGCAGGGCTCTGTCGTACGCCTCGTCGTCGAGGACGGTACGGGAGAACTCCGTGTACTCGACCAGAGCCTCCCTGGGGCCCAGCGGCAGGACGTAACCGAAGGAGAGCCCGTGGCCGGGCTGCGGCGTACGGAAATCCATCAGATCGGCGACGCCCACCTCGAAGACCGGCTGTTCGGTGCGGACGAACCAGCCCCGGAAATGCTGGAGGAGTGTCGTGCGGGCCGGTGGGAGCCGCCGGGGCGGCCGGGAGTCGAACACCCAACGGGCGCGCAACCGGACCTCGCGCCCATTGGCGTCACGGCCTCGGACTTCCGCGCCGCCCGGGCGATCGTGCACCGATTCGACCGTCGCCTCGTGCCTGACGCAGGAGGACCGGCCCAGCCGTTCGTCGACCATCGCTTCGAAGGCCCCGGATCTGATCATCTTGTACCGCAGCGGTGCGGGCCGGCCCACCACCGCCTCGCCGTCCGCGCCGGTGATCCTCAACCGGTGCCAGGACCCGGCCAGAGCCCGGTCGTACTCACCTCCGGGCTCCTCCCAGAAGCACCACGTGCGCTCTGCGGGCCGCAGCGGTCCCGCCGGAGCGTCGACGAGAGCCACGGACATGAGGGCGCCCTGGCCGTGGCGGGGGGCAGGGGCAGCAAGCCGGTAGGCGAGTGACAGCCCGGAAGCGCCCGCGCCCACGATGACGACATCCGCGTCCCACACGGTGCCTCCTTCCCAACGGCGACGACGACGTGCTGTGCGGGATGCTGACACTTCCGTACTTGACGGCCCGTCGTATGCACTCGCCGCCCGTGTGTCGCCACTCCGTGGGTTGCTGCGCCGTCGTTCGCCACCCCGTGCAGCGCCGTCGGGCGGACTGGCGAGCCGGATCCCGGCCGGGGGGGGCCGGTCCTTGTTCCGCTTGGCCGGTTCTGCTCCGGTTCGGTTATTGACACCCATTCAGCTCAATGGTTCAGTGGCTCATCCACTGAGCCACTGGAGGTCTGGATGGAAACTCTGCCGCGCGAGACGCTCGTCGACGTCCTGGAGAACCGGTTGCGCGAGGACATCCTCGCCGGCCGGCATCCGGCCGGCAGCCGTCTGCCGCCCGAGCGGGAACTCGCCGACGGATACGGCGTCACCCGCACGACTCTCAAGCACGCCTTCGCACGGCTTGCACAAGCAGGGCTGCTGGAGACCCGCCACGGGGTCGGCACACGCGTGCGCGACTACGCCCGGCTCGGCGGCGCCGACCTCCTGCCGATGCTCGTCCGGCACAGTCCCCACTGGATGAGCGAGGTCTTCGAAGTCCGCCGCAGCATAGGCGCCTTGATCGCCTCGCGCGCGGCAGCGAACGCTACTGCCGGTCAACTCGACGAGCTGCGGGAGCGGTTGGCAGCCGTGCGGGCGGCAGAGGGCGGCGCCCCGGCGCAGCTGGCCGATGTCGAGGTGCACCGTGCCCTGGCACGGGCGACCGGCAACCGCGTCTATGTGCTGCTCACCAACACCCTGTTCAACGCGTACCTGCCGGTGCGCGCGGCGTTCGTGGGACCGTTCACCGAAGCACGGGCGGCCCACGACCGGCTGGTCCCGGTGGTGGAGGCAGTGGCCGCGGGCGACGAGAATGCGGCGCACGCGGCCGCCGAGGCATACCTGACCGCCACCGAACGGATCATGCTGGACGGTCTGGGGAACGTCGCATGAGCAGCCGGGGCACGGCCTTCACGGAGACGATGCTCGGGACCGTCCGGCTGGACGGTGACGACCGGGACCGCGCTGTGCGGCTCGACCTCCGGGCGCAGGCCGACACGGTGATGCTGCCGCACCGCGCCACCGAGGCCAGGCTGACCGGGCGGGTGCGGATCACGGGCCTGGCCGACGATCCGGCTGCCGAAGGCGAGTTGCTGATCTCCCCGCTCGCGCACCGCCGGATCCGCTACCGGCTGTCGTTCTCCCTGAGCGGCCGTCGGATCACGGTCGAGGGCTGGAAGTCGGTCTCGCCCTGGCGGCCGCTGTCTTCGATGACCGTCCTGCCGTACACGTTGTACGAGGCCGGGAAACCGATCGGCGCCGGTACTCTGCGCTTCCCCGTGACGACCGGGCTCCTGCCGTTCCTGACGAGCTTGCGTTTCCCGCCGCAGGCGGAACAGCACATGGCACCGCGCTGGGACGGCACCCCGGGCCGCACCGAGGTCTGGTACACCACACTGACCGACCCGGCGACCGGCAGTGGCGTCTGGTTGCACCACGAACTGGTCGCACCGGCTGACGGTGCTGAGCCGTACGCGCACGGCTGGGTGGCGGTGTTCCCCCGGGGCGGGCCCGTCCAGCATGCCCGCTTCGGCCCCGAGAAGTGGCAGCGCAGCGCACAGGGCTTCACAGCGGACGGCGTCGCAGCCGAACCCGGACAGCTCACCGGCTCCGTCGGCGACTTCCGCTGGTCGCTCACGGAAGAGCCACAGGACGGACCGCTCTACACCTTTCCCCGCTGGTCCTGGCGGCGTCCGCTGCTGCCGGCCGCGCAGATCCTGCCCGCCGCCCGCGCCACGTACACCGGGACCGTTGCATATGGGGAACGGGAACTCCGCCTGGACCGGGCACCGGGCGCGAGCGCCCGCATCTACGGCCATGGCAACGCCCGGCGCTGGGCCTGGCTCCACGCCGACCTCGGCGGAGGCGACCTGCTGGAGATCGTCGCGGCCGTGTCCATGCGGGCGGGACTCGACAAGCTTCCCCCGCTGGTGTTCCTACGACTCCGCAAGTCCGGCCGCACCTGGCCACGCCGCGCGGAACGCAGCGCGATCGGCTGGGCCGGGCTGGGCCGCTTCCGCGCGGACATCGGCCTGCCGGTCTGGCGGGTGACCGGGCGGGCGGGACTGCGCCGCATCCGGGTCGAGGTGACCCAGCCGCAAGAGCGCACACTGTCCCTGGCGTACGCCGACCCCGACGGCGCCCCCGCGACCTGCCACAACTCCGAGACGGCGGACACGGTGGTCAGGCTGGAGCGCTGGTGGGGCCACTGGCGCCCGGAGGCGGAATGGCGGCTGGCGGGAACGGCCCACGCCGAGGTCGGTGTCCGATGACCAGTTCGGATCGGTATCCGGCCACCGGCGGGGGCGCGCTCCGCCCGGCCGGGGCGGGGCCACGGCGCGTCCCCCTGACTGTCCACGCCCGCGCGGCGAAGGGAGGGACACGGTGAGCCGCAGTACTGCCGGGCTCGTCGCGGCGGTGCTCGCCGACGACGGGACGGAACCCTGGGCCGCCGCCGTGCCCGGGCGGCTCGATGCCGTGCTCGGCTCGATGCCCCTGCCCGCCCGGGCAGCCGTACGGGGCGCAGCCGCCGTTGCCGACGCATACGCCGTCGTACGCACCGGGCGACGGCTTGCCGGCCTCCGCGCCGACGAGCGCGAGAACGTCATGGCCGCCCTCGCCGCCCGTCCGTCCCTGGCACCCCTGCTCGACGCGCTCAAGGTGCCGCTGCTGCTCGCGGCCGGGACCGAGCGCATGCTCCAGCAGCGCGTACAGAAGGACATGGGGACGCTGCCCTTCGCACCCCCCGACGATCCCCCGCTCGACTGCGTTCCCGTCGCGGAGTGGCCCTCGCGGTCCACCGCCGACGCGGTGGTCGTCGGCTCCGGCGCCGGAGGCGCGATGGCCGCGCGTACCCTGGCCCGCGCCGGGTTGCGGGTCCTTGTTCTGGAGGAGGGCCGGCACCACACCACCGCCTCGTTCGGGCGGCGGGCGCCGCTGGACCGGTTCGCCGAGCTGTACCGCGACGGCGGCGCAACCATCGCGCTCGGCAGCCCACCGCTCGTGCTGCCGGTGGGGCGCGCGGTGGGCGGCACCACCGTCGTCAACTCCGGTACCTGCTACCGCACTCCGGACGCCGTGCTGGCACGCTGGCACGAAACGTACGGCTTCCGGCCGGCCGCCGGCTTCGGACCGTACCTCGACGAGGCCGAACGCACCCTGAAGGTCGCGCCCCAGCCGCTCGACGTGATCGGCAACAACGGGCTCATCGCGCTCGCCGGAGCAGACAGGCTCGGCTGGCGGGCATCGCCCCTGCGCCGTAACGCCCCCGGCTGCCGCGGCTCGTGCCAGTGCGTCGTCGGCTGCCCCACCGGAGCCAAACAGAGCGTCCAGCTGTCCGTGCTGCCGGACGCCTGCGCGGCGGGCGCCCGGATCATCACCGGCGCCCGGGTACGCCGGATCCTCACGGACCGCCACCGGCCGGGAGGCGCACGGGCCTCCGGTGTGCTCGTCAGGCGCCCGGACGGCAGCGAACTGGAGATCCTCAGCCCGCTGGTGGTCGTCGCGGCAGGCGCGCTGCAGTCACCGCCGCTGCTGCGCCGCTCGGGTCTCGGCAGTCATCCCTGGCTCGGTCGCAACCTCAGCGTGCACCCCGCCACGAGCGTCGCGGGACGCTTCGCCGAACCGGTGACCGCTTGGGAAGGCGTCCTGCAGAGCGTGGGTGTCGAGGAGCTGCACCAAGAGGGCGTACTGATCGAGGCTACCGCCACTCCACCGGGTATGGGCAGTTTCGTACTGCCGGGTCTGGGGCGGGAGTTGCGGGGCGAACTTGAAGCGGCGGAGCACCTGGCCACCCTCGGGGCGATGATCGCCGACCGCCCGTCGGGCCGTGTCCTGGGCCGCGACCGCACACTGCTGCGATACGACCTCGACCCGCGTGACGGCCGCCGGCTGCTCACCGCCGTACGGGCGATGGGCAGACTGCTCTTCGCGGCGGGCGCCCGAGAGGTACTGACCGGTATCCCGGCCTTCCCGCGCGCGCGTACACCGGACGACCTCGACAAGCTCCTCGCATCCACCGACGCGCGGCAGTTGCATGTCTCCGCGTTCCATCCCACCGGTACGGTGGCTGCCGGCGCCGACCCCCAGCTCGCTCCGGCCGACCCGGAGGGCAGGCTGCGTGGCGTACGGGGGGTGCTGGTGGCCGACGGCTCAGTGCTTCCCAGCTGCCCCGAGGTCAATCCGCAGCTGAGCATCATGGCCGCCTCGCTGGCGGTCACGGAGGGCCATCTGTCTGCTCTGGGTGAGGCGGAGCGGGTCTCATGGCCCAGCGGATGGTCCGGGTGAGTGCGTGCCCGGCCGGCCGTACGCATGGCCCCTCGACACCCGGCAGGCGGGGCAGTGCGAGCAGCCGACGCGCCCACGGAGGGAGCATGGACACGGAGTTCGCGGCGAGGACGGCGTACGGGGCCCGGGCAATCCGGGGGAGGGGTGGGTGGAGGAGTATGAAACGCGCCGCCTCGCGCGCCTCCTGCGTGGCGCGCAGTTCCGGCCGGTAGGCGGCGAGCTGGTCCGCAAGCTCGGCCTGGGTGCGCGGCGGGTCGATGACACCGAGAGCTGCCGCTATCCGTGACATGTCGGCGACGTACGCGTCGCAGCGGGCGGTGTCCAGCGGACGGGCGCCGTAGCGCTGGTGGGCGCGGAGGAAGCTGTCGACTTCGGCGATGTGCACCCAGGCGAGCAGGTGCGGGTCGGCGGCGTGGTAGCTCTCTCCGGTGGCGGTGGTTCCCTTCACCCGGTCGTGCACGGCACGCACGTGATCGACTGCCCGCTGGGCGTCCTCCGCGGTCCCGTAGGTTGTCATCGCGAGGAAGGTGCTGGTGCGCTGCAGCCGCCCCCACGGGTCGCCGCGGTAGCCGGAGTGCGCCTCCACGGCAGCCATGGCCAGGGGGTGCACAGACTGCAGCAGCAGGGCCCTCAGCCCGCCGATGAACATCGACGCGTCGCCGTGGACCCTGCGAATGGGCTGGTCGGGACCGAACCAGCGGGGCCCCGGGGTGTCGTGGATACGGGCGCGCGTGTCCGGGCCGGCGGGGCCCGCGACGTGGGTGAACAGCCCGCTGCCCAGTCGCTCTCGCAGGCCGTAGCCCCTGCGGGTGGATACGTTCACCTGACAAGTATCCGCCTGGACCGCTGATGCGTCAGCAGGTCACCGAGGTGCAGGTGCGGACACGACGGTCTCCGCGAGCAGGTCGTGTGGGCCGGGGTCCGGCCGTCCTCGTCCGAGGCGGGAAGTACCGGGCGGTCCGGCTCTGCCGAGGTCTGATACGGCAGTGCTCCGTACCGGACCGTTTCATGATCGCTTATCCCGGTCCGTGCGCCCCCGCCTGCCGGTCTCGAGAGACCACATGTGGGTGCAGCCGGGGCACTGCAGATGTACGAGCGTGCCCTTGTTGGAGATCAGGTAGCGCCAGTGCTCACGGCAGTTCCGGCGGTCGGCGCAGGTACCGCAGTCCCGTGCGTCGTCGCAGGCCGGACAGGGCACCCAGGCGCGGCGGGCGATGTCCGCCTGCGGATCAATGGGCAGCCGCACGACCGGGCTCCCCTCCGGGAAAGACACCGGCCGCCACGAGCATGTCGTACGTGCGCTGCTGGTCGGCGTCGAGGCCCGAGTAGAGCAGCGCGTACGCCGCCTCCTCGTCGTGCAGGGCGGTGACCGGATCCCAGTCCGGCCCGAGCGCCGCGACGACCTCGGCCCGTCGCCGGGCCTCCTCGAAGGTCAGGTCGATCGTGAACGGTATGACGCCGGGCGCGTGATTCTGGTCCATGGCGAGACTTCCGGTGGTGCTGTCGTGGGTCCGCCACGTCTACCAGAGGCCCCGCGCCGCGTGAAGCGGCAAGAGGATCGGGCTCCTGGAGCGAAGCCCTCTCAAGAGGCTCCTTATACAGGGCAAATCAATCCACATCTGGATAGTTGAGGCGGTGAAAAGCACTGCTATAGGCGCTTTCGAGGCATAAATCGGATCTGTGCAGATGTGACGCACTTCATCGAGCGGCTCAGCCGTGTGCGGCGTGCCGTGGCGCGCTCGCCCGAACCTTGGACTTGGAGGACGGGCCGCCTGCCCGGTGCCGGGCCGGATGCGAGCGGGCGCGAAGGAGCAGGACGGCGAGCAGCAGTGGGGCGGTGAGGAGTACGAGAGTGAACATTCCTTGCCTCACTTTCCGATAGGCCGGGACTGTTCGCCTCACCGCACCGGCCCCCGGCAAACCTTTCTCACCCGAAATGGGTTGGCTGTCCGCTGTTTCTCGCCCTCTTCGACGTCGTCAGCACTCCCCCCTCAACTCCGCTCGCGGGGCAGCCGTCGGCCCCCACTCCCAGGGCGGACGACCAGTGCCATCGGTCCACGCATCGAGGGCCTGCTGGTCGATGCACAGAATGCCGCACTGAGCCGCGTAGTCGGCGGCGGGCTCGGTGTACTCGCTGGTGGTCACCACGGCTGCGACATGCGCGCCGTGCACGGCGAAGCACGTACCACCGAATCGCTGCAGATCCTGGGAACCGACCTTGTTGGCCGGCCCATAGCACTTGCACTGGATGACAATGCGGCGGCCGTCGGGGGCCGTTGCCATGACATCGGCTCCCAGATCGCCCGCTCCGCCGACCACCTGAACGTCCTCACAGCCGTCCCGCACACACAGCTCGGCTATCGCCTGCTCGAACGTGAACGCGTCCATTGCCGCGTAGTCAACACAGTCGGGGGTGTCATGGGAGTCCGCCCAATCCGCCGTGTCCGCCGCCACCGCAGTCTCCGCGGGGTCACGAGAGTCGAGGACATGGTGGGTGACATCCACGACCGCATCCGACGTCATACCGGCCGCGCGACGCCGCCGCATTCGCCCGACCACCGGCATGAGCCCGAGGAGGCAGGCGGCCAACACCACCGAAGCAACGGGGTACTTCTCGGCCGACCGCAGAGCCACCTTCGCCGTGAGCCCGGCACCGCAGACGAGGATGGCGATCAGTCCAAAGCCAACCGCTGTCTGCCGGAGGCTGAAGGCCGGCCGACGCGTCACGGACTGAGGCCGACGATCGGGTATCGTCATCTGCGGTGGCCACCCTCTCACTTGACTGACTCAAGATCACTTCCAGTCGGTCATGTGCCCCCGCCGGTGGTATCCATCCCACACCCCGCAGGCGAGACGCCGGCGGGCTACCCGGCGGCCGGGCGGAGTCGGACCGGCAGGTACTGGTGGCCGTTGGAGATCAGCGAGGGCACCAGCTGCAGTTGTTCCGCGGCGACAGCGAGTTCGGCGTCGGGGAAGCGCCTGAAGAATGCCTCGAGGGCAACCACAGCTTCGAGTCTGGCCAGGGGCGCCCCGAGGCAGAAGTGGATGCCGTGCCCGAATGCGAGGTGCTCCGGACCCGGCGATCTACGGGTGATGTCGAAGTTGTCGGCGCTTTCGCCGTGCCAGTCGGGGTGGCGGTTGGCGGCGGCGTAGGAGGCGAGGATCGCCTCACCTTCACGGATGATCCGACCGTCGGGCAGGGGGATGTTCCGGACGGCGTACCGCAGCGGCACGTGCTTGACGGCCGGCTCCAGGCGCAGGGTTTCCTCGACCACGTCCGACCAGGTCGCCCGGCCGCAGCGGACGTGGTCGAGCTGCTCGGGATGGGTCAGCAGCGCGGTGACGGCCTGGTCGATCAGGTTGACGGTCGTCTCGTAGCCCGCGCTGATCATCAGCAGGAGCGTGTCGCGGAGCTCGCTCTCCGGCAGCGCCGACCCGTCGCCCTCCTCGTCCCGTGCAGCGATGAGCAGCGAGGTCATGTCGTCGCCGGGATCGGCCCGCCGTGTGGCGATGAGGTTGTCGAGAACGGCGTAGAGACGAGTGGTGTTGGCGGTCGCCTGTTCGGGGGTGAGGGTAGTGGAGAAGACGCCGTCGACGAGAGCCCGGAAGTCCTGCCGCTGGTCCTCGGGAAGGCCCATGAGGTGGCTGATGACCTGGATCGGCAGCGGGTAGGCAAAGCGCTCACGCAGATCGGCCGGCTCGCCGGGCTCGGTGTCCTCCAGGTCGTCGAGCAGGGCGGTGACGATTTCCTCGACGCGCTTCTCGAGCGCGGCGATGCGCCGGGCGCTGAAGGCAGGCGCGACCAGTCGGCGAAGCCTGCGGTGTTCGCCGCCGTAGGCGGTGAACATGTTCTCGACCGCGACCCACAAGGCGAGCGGCCACGTCTGTATGACATCGGCGAACTCCGGCCAGTGCCGACGGGCGTCCTTGGAGACATCCGGGCTCGTCAGCAGCTTCTTGAGCAAGGCGGGGTCGGTGACGGACCACGCCGTGACTCCGAGGATGTCGACACGGGCCGCCGGGCCGTGAGCGCGCAGTGTCCGGTCTTCGGTGTGCGGGTCGGCGCCGGTGGGGTCGAGGACGAAGGGCTTGGGCTGTAACACGGCGGGGTTCTCCAGTTCCGGGCTGGGACGGGGGAGAAGGGAGGCGTCAAGGTCACCTGCAGGGCAGTGGGGCACAGTGGAACGGGCCCACGAGTCAGGCTAGTTCGTCGATGGGGACGGAGATGAGCATCTGGGGCAGGACGGCCAGGAGGTGGCTGATAGTGGTCCAGGCGATCAGGGAGAAGTCATCATTGCGCCGGCACGCTCACTGCCCGGCGGACCGCCTGGAGCTGATGGCTCCCTCCGCAACCGTCCATATCGCCGTGCCCCACAAAGAGAGGGCGGCGGTGAGCCCCACCACGAGACGTACCGACTCCGCGGGGCCGTCCGCGACCCACACCACCATGCCTGCTGCCCCGGCCGCGACCAGCAGGACCGACGGGACGAGGAGCCGGGGCTGCTCGAACACCCTCGCCAGGGGCAGGAAGTGCAGCCCTACGACAAGGGCGACCAGGGGAGGGACGAGTACGGGTACCCCGGCCAGACCGCACACCACAGCGACAACGACGATCAGCAGCCATTGAGCACCGTTGATCTGGTTGAACCGCAAGCGCTGGTGGGCGGAGAAGCGCAGCCCTGCTGCCTGGCTCAGGAAATGGCGAGCGGCGAGCATGAGTGCCACCGCGACGACGCATCCGGCAACGACCGGGACCAGCCGTGCGGGCCCGTTGAACGCGCTGGTGCCGAGCAGCCACCAACCGAGCCCGAAGAGGGCGAGGAACCCCACACCTGACTTGAACATGATCGGCACTCCAGGCCTGGTGACTCCTCCCTCGGGAGGCGGTGTGGGTGTGTCTGCCGCTCCTCATGTCATTGCGCCATGGTTTCGATCATGAGTGAATGCACGCTACAGGAAGTCGTGGCCGGGGGCGGTGCCCCTGGTCGGGGGGAGGAGAACACGTGGGCAGACGGATGACCCGCACTGCGGCGGTGGCGTTGGTCGCGGCGGTGGTGGCAGGTGGGGTGGCGTTTCCCGGTACGGCCGTGGCTGTGGCGATGCCGAGCCCGGCAGACATCAATGGCGACGGATACGGGGACGCGGTGCTGCCCGCGCCGGGTGCGACGGTGGCGGGCAAGGAATATGCCGGAGCGGTGGTCGTACTGTACGGATCGTCCCGCGGGCTGTCCGCCGGGCGGCGAGTCCTGTTGACCCAGAACTCGGCGGGCGTGCCTGATTCCTCCGAGGCCTGGGACTGGTTCGGTAGTTCGGCCGCACTGGCGGACCTGGACCGGGACGGCTACTCGGACCTTGTCGTCGGAGCTCCGGGGGAGGACTACACCGGCGCAAAGGACGCGGGAACGGCTGTCGTCCTATGGGGAGGGAAGCAGGGACTGACAGCAGGGGCCTCTCTTCCGACCCGCAAGGAGACGCAATGGCATGCAGGCCGTGATGTGGCCGCGACATCCGGGCCTGCCGGAGCGCAGGTCCTGATAGCGAACGGGAACAGTGCCACGCATCTGGCCGGACCCTTCACCAGGACAGGAAGGGCGGCGAAGGCCACCCTGCATGACGAAACCGGTTGGGCGAACTCGGTGACGCTGGGCGACCTCAATCGAGACTCGGTCGCGGAAAGGGTGCTCATCAGCGGCCGGATGGGGGGCCAAAGCGGAGGCTTCATCTACGTCAACAGCGAGCCGTTCGTCTATCCCTACCCCCGGGTGAACGGGGACGGGCGCATCTCGGTGGTGGGAGACGTCAACGGCGACGGATACGGCGACCTGATCGTCGGGGATCCGGACGAGCCGACCGGAGAAGGTCCGGTCGGCCACATCGGCGGCGCCGTCCATGTCTGGTTCGGGTCGCCGCAGGGCGTTTCGGAGACCGACGAGCCGATGACCATTCACCAGGACACCTCGGGCGTCCCCGACCCCGGCGAACGCCACGACGACTTCGGCGCCGCGGTGGCCGTCGCCGACATGGACCGGGACGGCGTGGCCGACATCATCGTCGGCGTGCCGGGCGAGTCCTTCGGCTCGTCGCGCCGCGCGGGGAACGTCGTGGTCATTCCGGGCCGTCGGACGGGACAGCTCGGCCTCGCCGCCTACAACTTCTCCCAGAACACGGCCGGCGTGCCGGGAACCGCGGAGCCGGACGACTTCTTCGGAGCCAGCCTGGCGGTGGCAGACACCAACCGCGACGGGCGGCCGGACATCCTGGTCGGCGCGTACGGGGAGGACAGTATGCAGGGCGCGGTTTGGTCGCTGCCCGGGGGAACGTCCCGGCCCGCATACTCTTCCGCCGTCGCATTCGGCCTGGCTGCCGTCGGTCTGTCACCCGTGTCCGGAAGCATGCTGGGCGGCGAAGACAACAGGGTCTGACCCCGGGCGGGGGCGGCACGCCCCGCCCGGGCCCGGCACTCAAGTCCTCAGGGGCGCGTGAGCGTCCACTTCTGATTGGCGGCTCCGGTGCAGGTCCAGATCTGCAGGCGGGTGCCGTTGGCCGGGTTGTTGCCCGTGGCGTCAAGGCACTTGTCGGCCTGCGGGTTGACGATGTCCTGGGCGCCGGTGACGGTCCACCGCTGATTCGCGCCGCCGGTGCAGTCCCACAGGTGGACGGGCGAGCCGTTCGCCGTTCCGTTCTCGGCGATGTCGAGGCACTTGCCGAGGGCGCGGACCGTGCCGTCCGTACCCACGCTCCACTGCTGCGCATTGGTCCCGTTGCAGTCGTAGAGCTGTACGGGGGTGCCGTTGGCGGGATTGGCTCCCGCGACGTCCACGCACTTGCCGGCCAGGCCGGTGATTGGTCCGGCAGTGGCCGGCGCGTCGTCGCCCGTGCTGACGCGCACATGGTCGACGACCAATTGCTGCGGGAGGACAGTGGTGTTGTCTGGGTCGCCCGGCCAGTAGCCGCCGACGGCGAGGTTGAGGATCAGGAAGAAGGGCTTGTTGAAGACCCATGTCCGGCCGCCGAGGTCGGCGGGCGTACGGCGCTGGTAGACCGTTCCGTCGACCGACCAGGCCACCGAGCCGGGCGACCAGTCCACCGCGAAGGTGTGGAACGCATCGGCGAACGCCTGGCCCCCGGGGAGGGTGTAGGCAGCGCCGATTCCGCCGGAGCCTGAGTATCCGGGGCCGTGGAGGGTGCCATGGACGGTCGACGGCTCGAAGCCGACGTTCTCCATGATGTCGATCTCGCCGGAGTCCGGCCAGCCGACCTGGCCGATGTCGTTGCCCAGCATCCAGAACGCCGGCCACATGCCCTGGCCGCGCGGCACCTTGATCCGTGCCTCGATATGCCCGTAGGCCTGGGTGAACGTGCCGGCCGTGTTCAATCGGGCGGAGGTGTACTCACATCTGCCGTACCAGCACTGGTAGTTGGACGGATTCTCCCGGCGGGCGGTGATGACGAGATGGCCCTGGCCGTCGAGCGCGGCGTTGCGGTTTCCGGCCGTGTAGTACTGCCTTTCGTGGTTGTTGACGTTGTCGCCGGTCTCGATCTGCCATTTGCCGGGGTCGACGGCTGAACCTGCCGGCCCGTCGAAGTTGTCCTGGAACGTTACGGCGGTGGCGGCCGCGGCGGGTGCGGTGACGGGGGAGCGGTGGGTGCGGGTCGCCGTGGCTGCGTCCGGGCTGTTGGCTGTTGGGGCGGCAAGGGCCGCTGCGAGAGCCGACGCCGACAGCATGCAGAGCAGCAGGCGTCGCATAGGGCGGGGGGAGTCCATGACTCTCCCTTCCGGTGTACGGAGGGGGTGGGGGGTCTGGCATGGATATGACAGGAACTTAGTTCACCTCGTGATTCAAGAAGTGAACTAAGCGCCTGTCAAGACCTTGGTATGGACCTGCGCGTCTCAGGGGTACGAGACGACAGTCGAAGGAACGGTCGATGTACCCGATGTGGGTGATCCGGTGGAGTTGATGACATGCTCGTACTGGCCGTTGCCCCCCAGCGAGACCACCAGCAGGTCGTGGAACCTCACCCCTGGCTTCACGGGCGCCTGGAAGCCGTGTTCCTGACGGATGGTCGGGTCAACGTTGTAGTAGCAGTAGCTGCCCAGGCCCCAGCCCTCGTGGGTGTCGACGGAGTCGGCGACTCTGTAGGCGGCGTACCCCTTGATGCCGCCGTTCTGGATCGCCGCCTGGTTGGGCGCGTCGTACGCCTTCTCGTTCTGGAAGAAGATTGTGCGGCCTCGTTCCCCGTACCACTCCACGTCGTACTTGGCGGAATGGTCCGCGGAGGAGCCCGCGGGCCCTATCTCCAGCAGGGTGGGGGAGTTGACGGGACCCGCGTCGATGAGGAACCCCGGCCAGCTTCACACCGTCGACGTCGGCGACCTTCATCGCCGCGACCCCGTTGTCCGGAACGATCGTGGCCAGGCCCAGACCCAGCACGACGGTGCCGGGTCGGGTCACGTTGATCGTCTGGTCGATGTGGTAGATGCCCGGGGTGAACAACAGGTTCAGCCCTTGTGTGAGGGCCGCGTTGATGGTCGCCGCGGAGGCACCCGGCTTGACGACTTGAAGTGCTCTCCCGGCTGGAGCCGGGAGATTCCTGCTTACCTCGCGGCAGCGGGCTTGACGCGCTTCGCGCGCCTGACGACTGCCCTCCCGGCAGCCGGGATGAGCGCGTGGCCC